>JBGTMB010000152.1:0-115722 GCA_041743755.1 Nitrospiraceae bacterium
GAGGACAACTTTTGTGTCAGAATGATTCCCTGGGGATTTTGTTGAAAGATAGCGATTGACAACTTCCGCGCACCAATCCCCATCCCGCTTCGCGATACCCACTAATCCTTCACTTGCTTTGCGGGCCCATCCAGCGAGAAACACCCCGTCAATGACTGTCTGTGTCGTTTCATCATAGGCTTGGAAGAGTGCATCATCCGGATCGTTCCCAGTCTTGTTGGGACTTGTGATGAACATGCCGCTTTTATACGGCAATCCAACCGTCTCATCAACTTTATCCCCGACGGCAAACACCACGGAGTCACAGGGAAATTCATAATATTGTTTCAGTCCGACCGCCACGGTATCCTCGCCCTTTGGATCGAGTTTGTTATCTTCCATCTCCAAGCCACGCACGCGATTGTTGCCGTCAACGAGAATACGCTTGGGAGACGCAAGGAACTTGAAGCCCATCTGCGTCTCGCTGACCTTCGGCTCGCATTTGGTAAACTCATCTGTCAGGCCCTTCAGCACGTCATCTGCATTCTGGCCGACTGCGGCAAGGCGACCCTGAATCCGAGCGACTTCATTGGTAATCCCTGCCACATCCATGTTGGCGCACACCGCACGGATCTCTTTCGGATTGTACTTTCGCTCGGCAGGCCCACGCCGCACGATCGCGGTGACCCGCTCGACTTTCTTATAGCGAACCAACCAATGCGCAATATCGACCATGACATCGCCGGCACCAATGACGGCGACATGCTTGCCCATCTCGAACGGTCGGTCGCCGAACCCGGGCAGTCGATTAAAGTGGTACACCACATCCTTTGCGTGAAAGACTCCTTGAGCCGAATCCCCTTCCACGCCGATCGCCTTGGTCCCCTGTGCGCCGATAGAAAACACCACCGCGCTGGCGCCCAGGTTTCGCACCTCCTCGACCGTCAGGTCTTTCCCGTTACCGATTGAAACATTGCCGAAATAGTGGACGTTCGGTCGCTCGAGCAATTCCCAGTACTGCTTTTTGAGCCCGCCGCGCAACTTGAGTTTTGAAGGGAAGATTCCGTATTCAGCCAGCCCTCCAAATTTAATATCCCGATTTAGAATGATGATTTCATGACCAGCCTTCGAGAGCGAACTCGCTACCGCCATTCCTGCTGGTCCGGCGCCGGCCACAATGATCACATGCTTGCCCTGTGTATTCATACAATGTGTCCCAAGAAAAATGAGTGAAAAAGCCTAGAACATCAACAGTTCCGCGGACTTTACCATAGGGTGTTTTGTGGTGTCAAAGCAGAAAGGACGGCTCAGATTCAGCATTCGCACAACAGCGTGGCTGCTCGTGATTAAGACTGCTGGGTTTGATTTTAGATCGGTAGAGACCCAAATCTGTGTTGTTGAAGAACACATGTGTTGCAATCACCAATTATTCAGGCGAAAGGCATCGAATCTTCCTTCTATGTTGGGCGGCATCCTTCGTGTGGCCATCGTGTGCAAATGTCACCAACAAAAAACGCAAGATCGGACCCCAAGCCACCTTCTTGCTGGTTGTGTGAAACGGCCTAGACTGACTGCTGCTTAGGCCGCCGGTTGTCATTCGTCGCTCATGAATCATCTCTTGATTGGCTCTGAACGGTATCTTCAATTGATTCATTTTTTCAATGGATCAATCGCCAATTGTTCCCCAAGTGTCTCTGTATCCCCTGCCCCTGCTATCCCGTTTGTGTTTTCCGCTTCCCCGCTTGTGTCATCCGTTCCCTCGCCTGACTGCTCTGCATCAGCCGTCCGTTCCCGGTCTTCCTCGATCAATTCCATCGCCCGCGCCCGGACTCGTTCGTCCTTATCTTCGTAGGCCAGGATTAACGGATCGACCGATCCTGGTGGCGCTGACTGTACCCACGTATCCAGGGCACGGAGTCGGGTACCGACATCCGGCGAGTCGAGTTCTTTGGCCATCCAGGCAGGTACGACCAGCGCGTCTCCTGGGTCTGCCGGCTGAGTAGGTGGAACCGGTACAGCAGAGGGACTCGCTTTTTCTGGAACTGTCTCTTTTTCTGACGTAGCGCCTGGCTTATTTCCCGAGGCAAGAGGCACGGGGCTCGCTACCGGAGTGACCGGAGCTATTGGGTTGTTGCCTGGTGATGGACCCTGCGTGGACAAGGGTTGCCCACCTACGCTTGCTCGTGATCCAACGCTCGGTGAACTATCGGACGAAGCCTGTCCACAGCCGGCCAGTCCCGTAAGGAGCACCAGGCTCAGGAATAGAGCCGGACACGATCGTGATGAACGCAAGTCCTCTGACCGTGTAGATATTGGCTGCATTGGGATTCGACTCAATATGTTTTGTTAGCTTGCAGGCATCAGGCTGACGGGGTCAAACTACCCGCGATATAGAGGCTTGTCAATACAACCTCGAAATTTCAGACAGAGCCAGAACTGGATCTGGTTCAACTCAATGTGGCATAGCCGATGCTAGCGCTTCTGTATTTCTGCCATTGGTAACTGACACCGTGCGGCAGGTGCCAAATCAGTGCGGAAGGGCTTACCGGATATGCGTGGACACAAAACCAGAGGACCCAGTGCGATGGCGTTGAGCCATCGTCACCGGGTCCTTGGTTAGGCAGCTATGTCAAGTGCCGGGATAATCCCAACGCCCCAAACAACATCCCTATGGGATTGGGCAGTTAACGGACGGAAGATTGCCCAGCGGATTCCGCTGCTCGACTGTCAGTGGAGTACAGAAACCAACCGGCAGCTTCTGCACCCATCCATTATACACATTGGGGATCGGCATGACCCCCTGACCACCCTGGCCTTTATTCCCAGTGATGGCATCATCCTTCAGAGCGGTGTTATTGGCAAGGATTACCCAGCCGGCAATCGCGGCATCGGACGCATTGCCATTCCCGTCCGGATCATAGTCCAAGACGATCAGCCGATTGGCGAACTTACTGGTGACATAGGCATAATACCCGCCACCTAATTTCGCTCCAAATTGAACCCCGTGGCACCCTGGATCGCAAGGAAGCACCTTCACAACTTGGTTGGTGACCGTATCCAGAATGGTAATGGTGCCACCCAGGGTATTCCCCGTGATCACAAATTTCCCGTCCGGACTCACGGGAGTTTGCACTGGCAATCCGCCGATCAAGCAAGGGACCCCAGGGACCGCGGTGCAGGAGGGATCGTTGGTCGTACCGGCGGTCGACCCGGTGATCGGGTTATAGCCAAGAAGCAACGAAATGTTGCCCCCGACCTTGCTTGGGGGAAGAGTATTCATGTTAATGAGCGATAGATCGTGTCCGAGGTAGTTCGACACATAGTATTTACTCGAATCAGGCATCATGCCGACCGCAATGGATAGCGCTCCTGTTGGGAGCTTCGAGACCACCTTGTCTTCATCGAAGTCGAACAGAGACGAGTCGGCAGTATTGGCATTGGGGGTGGCCATCGTCGCACCGTCATGCCCCATCCAATGGGCATGGGGTTGCGTCGGCTTTGTGGGATTGTTTGGATCTTGCATCGAGATCACACGATTTTTTGTCAGTAAACCGGTCGCCGGGTTCCGGTCCAGTTCCACCACACCATCTTCGCCATTGAGCCCCACATGGACTTGCTCGGTGTCCACCCGCGTCATGACATGAGCCGGATCGTGACCGATCTCGATTTCCTGTAAGAGTGCTCCGTCCGCGCGATTAAGGACATACAGGCTCTTGCCATGCCATTCCGTTTGATACATCTGCTCCTGATTGTGGCTTGGCCACATGTTGTGGCCATTGTTCATCTTCTGCACAGGTAATGCGATCTTTCTTGTGACCTCCCAATTGTTGGTCGCATCCACCACACTGATCGTTCCAGGGAACCTCGGTGCTTTCCCAGCAGTCAACTCGAACTGAGTATCAACCCAGACATCTCCCACCCCTTTGGTAGATGGTTTCACTTGGGTTGGGATGACCTTGCCATCATACCCTTGATCGACAATCGCATCACCTAACAGAGGTAGGCTTGCGTCAGTGCCAACAAGGTTCCCCCCGGAATAGACGCGAACCGGCACATTAGGATAGACCGGTTGGTATTTCGTTACACCATTGGCAAGAGTATAGTCTTTCCAATTGGACGGGTTTGTCACAACGAAGAACGCGCGCAGCAGCCGGAGGGTCAAATCGGAATAGCTGTCGAAGGTCAGCGTGCCCGCCGGCGTCACCCCCAGCAGCGTGAGCTGCTGGCCGATATCAAGTCCCGGTGTCGTCTTATCATCCACGATGACACCACCGAGCATATAGGGATGCAGTTTACAGACAAAAACATACAAGCCAGGGGTTTTCAGTTTCACATGGTGATTGTTCACATTCGCGGCGTCCTGGTCGATCAGTTCGTCCGGCTTGGCGTTCGACGGCCAGATCAGGCTCGTCACGGTATGCCGGCTTTCTACGTCTTGCTTAAATTTCACCATGTCGCCTGGTGCAATAATGCCAAGGGAACGAGTCCCGGCAATATCCACACCGGTATCAAACCAATACCCCGGGACATCATTCACCTTAAATGTCAGATCTTTGGCGAGGGCGAGATCGCTCGCGCCATACAGCAGTCCAACTGCCATGAGTACTACTCGAAGAGACTTCATGCTTCCTCCAAAATTAATTAAAAAACAGACTCATTGGACATGAGAGACCGTTCCTATGAGAAACAAGCCCAGACGGATTATCCTCAACTGTGGTGCGGCCCTCCTTTCTCCGACCTTTGTGTGCTATTTACAATCAGTTCTTATCTCTCACACTATTTGTCATTTGTCGCTTGTGAAGCCCGGAACGGTGTCTTCGATTGATTTCATGATTCATTGACTCAATCGTTTTCGAATTACTCCGTTATCCCTTTACCCCGCTACCTCTCACCTCGTTCCCCACTTTTCTCTACCTCAGCTTTCCTTGCCCAGTCCTGCTCGATCAATTGCTGCGCCCGCGCCCGGACTCGTTCGTCTTTATCTTCGAAGGCCAGGATGAATGGATCGACCGCTCCCAGGGGCGCTTCCCGTGCCCAGGCCTCTAGGGCGCGGAGCCGGACGCGAACATTCGGCGAGTTAAGTTTTTGGGCCATCAGATCTGGCACAACCAAGCCCTCAATTGGGTGTCCTGGCTCGGAAGATGGGGCTGGCACTGCCTGGGGACTGTCCCCTCCCGGGACTGTCCCCATTCCTGACGCGGAACCTGTCCCATAGACTGAAGCAAGAGGCACGGGGCTCGCTGTATGGGGGACCGGAGTCAATGAGTTGTTGCCTGGTAATGGATTCTGTTTGGAAAGGGGAGGCCCGCCCATGCTCGCGCGCGACTCAAGGCTCGGTGCGCTGTCAGGCGAAGCCGGTCCGCAGCCGGCCAGCCACGCAAGGAGCACCAGACTTACGAGAATTGCCAGGCATGATCGTAATGGAGGCATGGCGTTAGACCTTTTCAGATTGCATGGCGATGCGGGATCGGTCCGCGCGTGAATGTCGTTGCTGAGACGTTGTTTAGAGCCACTAGCCCAAAACGAACTGGTCGATCAGACGAAGAAATGACGGATGCGCGGTGGTGAGGTGTCACGTTGTGCATGAGTACAATGAGAGAGCTACCCTACTGATAGCTAATCTGCGTCATCACTTCCTTATTCCTGCCTAATTTTAAATTAAAAAGTCAACGAAACTATTGGCCCTATACGCTTATTACTTTGACTCCGGTTAGCTCTTTTGCCACTCTCACGAAATGGGGCGACCGGGTTACCCCAAGAACATGCGGGAGTTCCGTCAGCGATTTTCAACCCCCGAAGCCTGTCGCGCATATCTGGTTCAATGCCGGTGGCCAGATGGCTTCGTGTGCCCGACATGCTCGGGTAAGAAGGCGTGGCTGAACGGAACGCATCACGGTGTTGAGCCCCAGCATCTTCCGAGCTATTTGGATGAGTTTGTCTTTCGCTTCAATCGGCGCAAGACCCCGATGGCCGCCTTTCAAACCTTGCTGGGAATCTCGGCACAGAAAAGCCCCATTTCTCTCCCGAATTGATGTCACCGGAGTCAAAGTAATAAGCACATGGCCCTATATTAACTACGTAAGATGTATTGTATCAACATGCCGCTACATGCGTATTCAGACGGACAATCCAGTAACCGAATATCTCGGCATACAGCAAACCGTGTGCCAGCCATGAAATGCATGTGCCCTCGATCACAGTCTGTGGTTTTTCTCAGAATAGAGCTTGTTCCACACTACAAGAACGGTGTGGGACGCGAGCAAGGTGAATCGAAAAGGATTCAGTGGTGAATCGAATTTGATTCACCCGATCACATTGAATAAACCAGCGAAGGGTATGCCCACAGGAGAGTTCTATCTGCGCAAGGATATTGAAAAGCCAGGAAACTAAAAGGGAACAGAGCAGGGTCCTGAAAAGAAGTCCGAACCCTTCTCACTCTCACTTGGGCAGGGGCCTGGCTAATCCTCACACTGCGCGTGTCGAACGAGCAACGTTTTTTCGTGCGCGTTCCACGAGCAAGGAGGATTGCCAGGCCCTTGCCTTCTATCCCCCCGCGCTTCCCACTGGTCCACCCGGCTCAGTCATCCGCCAGGGGTCGAGTAGCTCGGTGAGGCGCTTTTCAGAGAGGACTTTCTGTTCTTTGGCCACCTGGCGCACGGTCTTACCAGACTTGTACGCCTCCTTGGCAAGTTTCGCCGCCGCGTCGTAGCCGATCTCCGGGGCCAGCGCTGTGCACATCGCCAGGCTCTGCTCGATCAGACTCTTACACCGTGTCTCATTGGCGGTGATCCCATCAATACACTTGGTCGCAAAGTTGGCAGACACGGTCGAGAGGAGTTCGATCGATTGGAAGAGGTTATAGGCCATGACCGGCAGCATCACGATCAGTTCGAAGTTCGCCGCCTGCCCGCCGACGGTGATCGTGACATCGTTCCCGATGACTTGCGCGCAGACCATCGTCACCGATTCGGCAATGACCGGGTTCACCTTGCCCGGCATGATGGAAGAGCCCGGCTGGGTCTCAGGCAGATTGATCTCCCCCAACCCACAGCGAGGGCCCGAGCCCAACCAGCGGATGTCGTTGGCGATCTTCATTAGACTGACGGCCAGGGTCTTGAGCGCTCCGCTCGCGTCGACCAACGAATCCTGCGCCGACTGCGCTTCAAAGTGGTTTGTCGCTTCGAGAAATGTACAGCCGGTCTCCTTGGAAATGAGAGCCAGGACCTTAGCGGAGAACTTCGGATGGCAATTGAGCCCGGTGCCGACGGCGGTGCCGCCCAGCGCCACTTCACTGAGGGCCGCTTGGGCCTGTTTCACCCGCTGAATCCCGAGTGCCATCTGCCGAGCGTATCCACCGAATTCCTGCCCCAGCCGCACCGGGGTGGCATCCTGTAAATGGGTACGCCCGATCTTGACGATCCGATCGAACTCCTTCGCTTTGCGCGCCAGCGATTTGTGCAAGCCGGTGAGAGCTGGAATGAGCTGCTGTTGGATCAGTTCTCCGGCGGCGATGTGAATGGCGGTAGGAATGATGTCGTTGCTGGATTGGCCAAGATTCACGTGATCGTTGGGATGCACCAGCTTACTGCCGCGTGCGCCTCCTAACAATTCGGTGGCCCGGTTCGAGATTACCTCGTTGGTGTTCATGTTCGTCGAGGTGCCGGACCCGGTTTGAAAGATATCCACAGGGAATTCAGCATCGAGTCGGCCGTCGATCACATCCGTTGCGGCCTGCGTAATGGCACCGGCGGTGGCCTTGTCGAGGAGGCCCAGGGACTGATTGACGGTGGCCGCAGCCCGCTTGATCCGGCCCAAGGCCCGAATCATGGCACGCGGGAAGCGCAGCGAACTGATGGGAAAGTTCTCAATGGCGCGGGCGGTTTGCACGCCATAATAGGCGGTCGCCGGCACCGCTAGCTCGCCCATGCTGTCACGTTCGAGACGGGTGGTGGATGAAGACTGAATGGCGGCCATGGGTGTTCGCTTCTTCATGCGTCAGACTCCTGGTGAATGGGTGCGTGGTACGGGCGGGCGTCATGATAAACGCTGCACGAGGATGGACACAAGAGGGTGGCTTAATAGACGCGATTGTCTACCCCATCACTTTCACGCCCGTCATGACGTTTTTCATGGAGAGCAAGACGCAGTTCGAGATCAGCACACTATGGGAGCCGGATTGGCATGGGGATAGTCATTCTGTTGCCCTCCACTGCGATAGCTGGGGCATCATAAAACGTAGCACGTCTTCGTCTTATGGCGAACAGGCTATAGCTGAAACTGTGCAGCGAGATCTCCTGGCTTGAAAATACCCCGCTCGGTGATGATGCCGGTGATTAATTCTGCCGGCGTCACATCGAACGCGGGATTGTAGACTGCGACTCCGGCTGGTGCGATGGGATGACTGCCATGAATGGTGGTGACTTCTAAGGGATTCCGTTGTTCGATCGGAATATCCGTTCCTGTTTTGGTCTTCAAATCAATCGTGGAATAAGGCGCGGCCACATAGAAGGGAATGCCATGGACTTTTGCCAGGACTGCCACTGAATAGGTGCCAATCTTGTTAGCCACGTCCCCATTTGCCGCAATGCGATCGGCCCCTACGATACAAAGGTGGATCTTCCCCTGCCGCATGAGTGTGCCGGCCATATTGTCTGTAATGAGAGTCACAGGAATCTTGTCCTGCATCAACTCCCAGGCCGTAAGGCGCGCGCCTTGCAATACCGGTCTGGTTTCATCCGCAATGACCTGAATCTGTTTCCCCTGCTCCCAAGCCGCGCGAATGACACCCAGTGCCGTACCATAGCCGGCTGTCGCCAGCGCACCAGCATTGCAATGGGTCAGGATCGTTTGGCCGCTTACAATCAGCTCTGCGCCGTGTTTCCCCATGGCCTTACAGAGGGCAATATCTTCATCCAGAATGACTTGGGATTCCTTCAGTAGCGCCGTCTTGATGAATGCAATCGGCTCCGCGCGTAAGGAGGCCAGCAGGTGTTTCATCCGCTCGATGGCCCAAAACAGATTGACCGCCGTTGGCCTGGTCGCCGCTAGATGATCGCAGATCGTGCGCACCTGCCTGGCGAAGGACTCGTAGTCGGAAGAGATGACGATCTGAGCACCCAGTGCAACCCCCATCGCCGCCGTCACACCGATCGCCGGCGCCCCTCTGACTTTGAGCTGACGAATCGCATCGGCAACAGTCTGATAGTCCCGGCAGTCTAGAAACTCGACGGACTCCGGTAACCGGCTTTGGTCAAGTAGTCGTACAGCGCCGTCTTTCCATTCAACGGTAGGAACCATGGAGGGATTTTGTAGCGGGAACTGCGGCACAGTGCAAGGGGTTAGTGCTTGTGGCGGCCGCTCCATTCCAATATCGTGATAATGACCACAATCAAGGCCGCCTGTAGCAACAGTAACAGCGCTTCTGTAGTTTCGGCATGACGGAGCGCTAAAGCCGCAAGCCCCAGGCAAATGGTCATCAAACAGATCACTGCGACACTGGCTTGGCGAGACCCCAAGGCTCGTTCCAACCGATGATGAAGGTGGTCCTTCCCCACGTAATCGAGCCACTCCTTGATGGAGCGCACTTTCCCTGTCACGACCCGTTCCACGGTGATGTGGATCATATCGTAGATGAGCACGCCGAAGATGAGGAGCGGGTTACTGAACGAAACAATTGGACTATGATCCGCCCAATTCCCTTTCACGGCGAGACAGGCCAGTGTGAATCCCAGAAAGGTTGCCCCCCCATCTCCAAGAAAAATGACAGCAGGCTTACGCCCTCGAAAATTATACGGAAGAAACCCTACCCCTGCGCCAATGACGGCAATGGCGAGCCAGCCCAATCCCGATTGATTCGTTTCAAACGCCACCGCGCCCATGAATCCAGCGATAAGAATGGCCAGTCCTGTGGCCAGCCCATCCATGCCGTCGAAAAAATTAAAGGCATTCGTGATCCCGACGATCCAGAGCAACGTCAGCATGACATTCGCCACATCGCCGACTGGGCCGCTTGGAAACAGAGTCAGAACCTTGCCCGTCGCGATGACAATCCCCGCCGCCGCCAGTTGAGCAACCAGCTTGGACCATGCGGGCAGTTCACACACATCGTCGATCACGCCGACCACCAACAGGAGCGATCCCGCTGCAAGGATCCCGATCATCCAGTCCGGCAGGATTGAATTCAACAGGACCGAGCCGAGGAATCCAAGAAAGACAGCTACACCACCAAGCCTGGGAGTAGGATGCGCATGGATTTTACGCGCTGACGGTTGATCGACCAACCCCCACTGATGGCTGAGATGCACCATGAAGGGCGTCAACGCGCCGGCGCCAAGAAAAGCGAAGAGGAGGATGTAGAGCCACCGAAGACCTTCGAATACAAAGAATTGACGGACCATGGGAACCGCTAAGGCCACCACACCCAGCAGAGCCCCCAGGGCAATCGGTGTCAGCCAGCGTCGGCTGCTGTGCAACGCGAAGGGTGGAATCTCTATATCGATAGCCTTCATGAAAGTACTTGCACCAACGATTGCTGAATCTGCAGAGCTTCATCGTCTGTGAGATCGGGATAGAGGGGAATCGACAGCGCCGTTCGGTCCGCTTCATCGCTATGAGGGAAACCTGGCTGATCAAGATAACGGTGAAGCGGGCGAAAAACAGGCTTACGACAGTGAATCCCCTGCTGTTCCAACCGGCTGATCATATTCGCAAGACCGCCAGAGGCGGTCTGTGCATGCGGCATCCTGATCACAAATCTATAGTAGCCATGCGTCCTACCAGGGGGCACGATCGGACAAACGGCAGTCTTAGAAGAAAGCGTGTCACGATACGCTGCTGCGAGGAAAGAGCGCCGTCCCTGAAAGGCAGAGAACCGCCCTAACTGGGAGAGCCCGAGCGCTGCTTGCAAGTCGGTCAGTTTGAGATTGAAGGATGATGGATCCAGTGCCGCTACACCATCATATTCGCGCAGCGATGAGATTCGTTCGAGCAACGACGCTTCATTCGACAACACCATCCCGCCTTCTCCAGCACACAGTATCTTCGTCGCATAAAAGGAACAGATGGTGAGCCGCCCAACCGTGCCAACACGGCGACCCTGCTCTGTCACCCCTAACGTCTGGGCACAATCCTCGATCAATGGAATCCCCAGCCGCTCCAGCGCAGTCAGATCGGCCGGCAGGCCGAATAGATGCGGAACAATGATCGCACGAGTCTTTTTGGTTATCGCCCGACGGGCTGCGAGTGGATCGATGTTGAACGTATTCACATCAATGTCGACAAGCCTCGCCTGTGCCCCGACTCGTTGCGTCGCAAGCCAGGGCGCGGCACACACATAACTCGGCATGATCACTTCATCGCCCATTCCAATCCTAAGCGCCCGCAACGCCAGCTCCAGCGCCGCAGCCCCTGAGCTGACCGCCACCCCACCCCGCACGCCGACAAAGGCGGCCATCTCACGCTCAAATCGCTCAACCCAGGGCCCTTGAGCAATCTGACCAGAGCGAAGCACATCGGCCGTCACGTGCAAATCCTCCTGCGAAATCGCAGGCCGTGAGTGTGGAATCATGGTCGCCACCGTCGTCATTGGCCGATGTTAATAAACAATCGCAACGGCACGAAGCCTTCTGCATTTTTCACCCGACCCTGGATGCCGCGGAAATGCGCCCCGGCCCGAATCACATCCACAATACTCAGACCTTCAATGTTGGTCTTCCTTACCTGGGAGGCGTGGGTCTCGATTGATTTGACCTTGTCCTCGAGCACATGGTCGATGTCGACGAACACGGTCGGCGAAAAGTTCTGGGTAGTCGGTCCTTCATAGAACAACACGTTCTGAGTATAGCGGGTTGCGGTGATGGTACTCATCGCCAGGTGCCGGTGATCTTGATGGGTGTCGTCGTGATAGTGCGAGAAAATGAAGTGCGGCTGAATTTCCTTTACCACCGCTTCGATCTCCTGAATCAGTTCGCGCCCCATCGGAACGGCCGTGTCCTCATACCCGCCCCAATAAATTTTTTCGACCCGTAATTGTTTCGCCGATTCTTCCTGCTCGCGCTTGCGTACGCCGCTCGACCCTCCCTTGTCTCCTGCTGTCATCACCATCAGAAAAATGCGATGCCCCTTTTGCGCATACTTGAGTAATGTTCCTCCGCACCCAGCTTCGATATCGTCCGGATGCGCGCCGATGGCCAGAATTCGCATCGGCTTTCTACGATCGTTCGCCATCTCATCCCCCTCGCTTAGCACGATGCTGAAAAAGTCCGCCAGCGGCGTTCTCGCTTCACTCAGAAGCTCAACGTACCGAAGCGTACGCCTCGCCTCTTCGTTCGCTGCGGCCTTACTGGACGGCTTTTTGAGCATCCTGCGTGGCTTTATCCTACTATCTTAGGAAATAGAGCACTGAATTTTTACCGTGCCACAACAGTCTTAGTGCTACCCCACCGTGACAACATTCTGACCCGTTCGTGCCTCGCGCAGGCGCGTCAGCGCCTCCGGGCCACAACAGAACAATAGGTCGATGGCCGACATCGCCGGCATGAATGGTTCATAGACTTGCCGATATATCGGATGGTGGAACTGTTGCATCTCCAGCTTCAACCCTGACGAGTCAAATCGCATCACATCCAGATACTGCCCCCCGCCAGGACCGGAGAGATATCCCGATGCGCCGACGGCATGACAAAGATCGATCAACCGATCCGTGGGTTCTTCACGCGCCTCCCACTCCGACGCACAACGGACAGGCGTCGTAATTCCGTATGCCCTAAGCAGCCAACGAATGATCCTCATATTCAGCTCATGCAATCGCTCCCATGGCATCGCATAGAGGCTGAGCAATCCCGGAAGGTAGCGGTCACAGAATGGCGCCTGCCCATAATGCATCTCGATGGCATGTCGGTGCTGGCGTTGCCAATTCACAGTTTGGTTGACCTGAACATCTTTCACCAGTTGGCCAAACCGATGAAGGACCGGTACGGTCACCCATTGGCAACCGCCCGCGGTTCTGATTCGATTGCGATTTTGCCACTCATTCTTCTTGAACTGCACTGAATCCAACGCGATGAATAGATCGGCCTGATCGATCTTGTCCAGATAGCCAAGCCAGGGTAGAAACTGCGGTTGATGAATCGTGACGCGCATCGATGGTGCCTTAGCTCATCGCCTTCAGCGGAAGAATCGGCTCCACAACAATTGGGTTACTCAACAGTTCGCCACTGCCGGTGATCTCCACTCGATAGGTGATCCGCTCTGCAATTGGCGCGTTTGTGTCCGGCCAGTCGATGCGAAACGGCGTCTGACCGGCCAATTGCGTGAGAATCTGGCCAGAGCGAATCACCCGCACTTTCACAGGATGACGTCCGCGATCGGCTGCCGTGACAGAGAGGCGAATCATGAGATCGCGTGCCCCACCAGGATCAAGCCTGTCACCGATCGATGCCGATCTGGTTCCACCGTGGCACACCACTTGAAACTCATCCAATCGAAGCTGAACATGCTGATCGCCATCCCCCACCGCATAGGAGTGACCGGACTGAAGCGCCTCGAGAAGACCGGCCGCTGTCCGTTCTTTCACCCAGAACACCGTCACAAGACGATGCAAGTCCTTCCCCGCATCCGTGAATCCATGAAACCCCAGTTCCCCGATCAGCACAGGGGGCGAGCGCTGTTCACTGGCGGGCAATTGGAGCAACCGGTCCCACAATTCACCTGGCTTCACGCCTGTTCGTCCATCCTGATAGAGCCCCCCAAAACCGGTATACCCCGTCGTCTGTAGCAACGACTCAAGATGGGGCTCCGTCTTAACGGTAACAGTTCCCAACGGGCCAGCAGCATATTCATGAAAGTCTCGCGCTTCTGTCATTGACCAAAAAACAAGCCCACCCTTCGCCCTCACATCGTCGATCAGGGCCTGATAGGGACGATACCCTAACCGATCATCATATGAACTAAACGCAGGCTGGCTTAGTGGCCAGGCATTCGCCACCAGCGCCACCGCGAGAACGATCAGCACACAGGCGATAGCCCGCCGGAGCGATCGCCGATCGGGATCACGCCTGAACGACCTCCACAACCAGACGGCTGGAATAGCCAACAACATCGGCACACCATTCACGGCTCCTCGCCAATCGAATGTGTAGGAGAATGGATTCCCGCTCGCAGGAAGGGATCGGTATTCATCCGGCTTGGTCAGACCGATCACCAGAAGATTGCGTTGAGCATTATGCATCGTCAACGTTCGATCCAGAATCGAGCCAGTCCAATAGTAATAGGGGGCAACCTCGACCCCGGGTAGGATGATCAGCTTCGGGTGACGGCTCTGCGCGGCCACGATCTCGTCCAAGTACCGTTCGATTCCATATTCCAACACAGAGGGAAAACTGACGTGTTGTTTTAAAAGACCCGGCAACGGCCACAGTCCATACTCATAACGCAGAGAAAAATTGTCGGTCAGAATCAGCGCATCCAGGCCGAGTTCTTCCGCCCGTTCAGCCAACGCTTCAATAGTCAATTCACCGGTGCTGGCAGAACTATGAACATGTACCGTAGCCAGCACCTGCTGTCGCGCTTCGGATGCCTGTGCTCTCACATCGAAACCTGGCAAAAATGACGCCATGATCACGAACGACAGTATCCATCGATAGGTACGATTCATCTCTTCCATATTCTTACCCGCGAGCACTGAGCGCCTCTGCAAAAATTGATTCAATCACGCGAACCATAGAACGCGAACCATATCGGCTGTCTACGCTACGGCTCGCAGCCAGGCCTAATTGCCTAGCCCAATCCGGCCGATCGAGTAATCGCCGTATGGCATCCGCCAACGCTTCGGCATTACCAGGAGGCACCAGTAAACCAGTGTGCTCGTGGCTGATGACGGCCGGAATGCCCCCGACACGGGAGGCAATCACCGGCAACCCGGCTGCCATGGCTTCGACCAGCGCACGCCCCATCCCTTCATTGAGCGAAGGCAACACAAACAGATCCATCCCGACCAGACAGGCTTCGACGTCATCCCTGTGACCCAGGAAATGCACCGCATCGAGGATTCCAGCCAATTCCGCCTGCTGCAGAAGTGCGTCATGCCGATCTCCACTCCCGACGATCACGAGATGGAGGGAGGGGAAGTCCTTTTTCAATTTGGAGACAGCTTCGATCAGGTATTTGTGGCCTTTAATATCGGTGAGCCATCCGACCGACCCGACGATCAACGCATCCGGTGGACAGCCAAACCACTCCGGCTGTTGTTTCCCCTGAGCCCTCGCCAGTCCAAACCGCTCGCGATCGATCCCGCTCGGTACCACAGCAAACCGGTCGGCTTTACCGACATGATGATTGAGATGATCCTGTCGTTCCGCGTCCGTCAGCGCAATCAGTCGATCCGTCATCGCACCCAGCACCCGTTCGATCTGAAGAAACAGCCAGGATCGGGTTGGACCAAAATGTCCGTAAAACACATGGCCGTGCGGCGTGTGGACGATGACTGGGACCTTCGCGATCCAAGCCGCCACTCGTCCTAACACACCGGCCTTCGATGTATGGGTATGGACCAATGCCGGCCGCTCTTGCCAGAACAGGCGCGTCAATTGCCACAGGGCTTGCATATCTTTCAGTAGATGAACCTCTCTTGTCAGGGAAGGAAGCAGCATCCAGCGAACATCTGCTTTCTCAAGTCGCCGGCAATTCTCTTCAGTTGCAACCTGCCCGCCTTGCGCATCCCAACGACCTGGATACCCGGTAACCACCAGCAGCTCGAACTGGGCACGATCATGACCGAGAGCGGTCAGCATCGTGTTCTGTGCAGACCCGCCATAGTCCAGCCGCGTAATCACATGAATCACCTTCTTCGCTCCGGACGACTCACGTGATAGAGCCGGTCTGTTTTTCGACAAACGCACGAATAGTTGATCAAGATCTGCCGTATGCGCTGCCCAATTATATCGCTGCTCCACCACCGCGCGACCTTTCTTTGACAAGCGCTCTCGCTCGCCTGGTTGACTGCGAAACCGCATTAATATCAGCCGTAATGTTTTTGCGAGAGACGCCGCGTCGGTTCCTTCCGCGACAAACAGCGGATCAACCCTGCTCAACACTTCAGGGATCGCACCGACCGGCGTCCCCATCACCGGCGTACCGCAGGCTAACGCCTCGACCGTCACCAAGCCGAACCCTTCGAGTCGTAGCGTTGGCATCACGACTAAATCGGAAGCCTGGTAGTACTTCGCCAATTGATCCTCCGGCACAAATCCGAGCAACCTGACTGCATCGTGTAATCCCTTGCTGGAAATGTGTTCTTCTAATCGCGAGCGTAGTTGGCCATCTCCACCAATGAGAAGGAGAAGGTCTCGCTGCTCGTCTCCAAGCATCGTCATGGCTTCGAGAAGATGCTCTAACCCCATTCGAGGCACCAGATTGCGAACCGTAAACAAAACCGTACGATTCTCCGGCAATTTGAGTTCCCGTCTGATCTCGTTCCGATCATGCGGCGGGTAGAACATGGCCGGATCGGCTGCGCCGGGAACCACGGTAATGGACTTCGGAGTGATGCCGTGCGTGGCTATAACTTGCTGCTTCATGAATTCGCTCAAGACGATCACATGATGACAGCGGCGGAGCACCATGCGTTCAATCCAGCGCCGGGCGCGCACGCTCAGCCGCCGTCTGGCCCGTTCATGCGTTGTCGCAGCCCGCTCTGCTCTGGTGAGATATTCCTCGTGCGCGAATGAATGACAGACATAGACCCAGCGATTGACCTTCCCGTAGCGGAACAGAATCGGGCCAAGACCGGCCAGTGATTGATGAATCATAGCGACATCGACCGACGAACCCTGCATCGTGAGATCAAATGCCCGAAGAGAATTTTGCACTGAAGACCAGACAAAGGCCGGCTCGCTGGTTCGTTTGACGGAATACCGCCGTTCCCTCACACTTCCGATCGATAGGTCGGCCTCTGCAGACTCAAAGGGAGCCCGCGCGACCACGCGCACATGATGGCCTAGCTTGGCGAGCCCCAACGCTTGTTGCCGGAGCACTCGCTCAGCGCCACCGATAACCTGTTCGACCGTGACTTCTGCGAGCAAGACAACGTTCATGCCGCGCCTACTCTCATTGGATAGGAGGAAACAGACTGTGCTATCTGCCCATGCCACAATTCCAACACCATGAGCGCATAGAGCTGATCCGTAAAGTTCCGCCGCCCGCTGTGATGCTCTGCAAGCAGCCACTGCACGTAGGCAGGATTGACGTAACCTCGACGGCGTATGGTCTCATCAGAAAGCAAATCACGACTCATCTCGCGCAGGTCTTCTCTCAGCCATCGTGTGAGCGGCAGCATGAAACCGCGCTTCTTGGCTGCGACAATGCTTTCAGGCAACATGCCTTGCAGCGAAGACCGCATAAATCCTTTTAACTTCCATCCATGAAACTTTGTCGAAGCAGACAACGAACAGGCAAAGGCCAACAGACGGTGATCGCAGAAAGGGACACGCAGTTCAAGCGAATGGACCATGCTCATCCGATCGCCCATCCGCAATAAATCGTCCGGCAAATAGGTCTGTAAATCAACACCCATTGCACGATCAGATGGGTCGCAAGAGGGCCATTCTTGAAAGAAGTCTCGGACACGGTGAAGGGAAACATTATCGGCCACAGCAGCCCGGAGTGCCTCGGCATACACCGGCGCATCCCATCCTGCCGGTTGAAATGTCGTCCAGCGGAGGTATTGCTCACCTAACGGACGATGGCCGTCCAGGAGAAATCGTTTGATGCGGCCACGAACCTCATGGCCTCCTGCGCCATCCGACAGACCGGACACAGCGCGAGATGCAATCCATGAACGCATCCCCACAGGAAGCGATGCATAGCGAGCCGCAGCCCGTAGCCCAAGATAGCGAGGATAGCCGCCGAAGAGTTCATCGCCGCCGATGCCGGATAGCGCAACCGTCACAGACCGTCTGGCCACCTCAGATACCAGATACGTAGGAATGGCCGAAGAGTCTGCAAACGGTTCTCCCATCCCAGCTACCACGCGAGGAAGCAGCGAGACCACATCGGGTCGCAGCACGGCTTCTGTATGGTCCGTCCCGAAGTGTGTCGCGAGGAGCCGGGCGGCTTTGAGCTCATTGTATGATTGGTCTTCCGGCGCCTCGTACCCGATGGAAAACGTTTTGATTGACCCAGGAATCACCTCGCGCATGCAAGCCAAGATCGACGCAGAGTCCAACCCACCGGACAGGAACAAGCCAAGCGGCACGTCACTGAGTAGATGCGCCTGCACGGAATCACGCAACATGCTCAGAAAGCGCGCTCGTTGGTCGCCCAGCGGAGGCGCAACCTGATTACCCAGCGCCTCCGCAGGACGATAATAGCGCCAAAACTCCAAACGACCCCGCACAATCTTAAGCGCCTCCCCAGGTTGAAGCTGATGAACACCTTCAACGATCGATTCGGGGCCAGGCACATAGAGTAGCGATAGGAAGTCAGCGATGGCCTGTGGACGAATAGTCCAATTCGGCAGTCCTTCTAGCAATGACGGAAGTTCTGAAGAAAAGACCACACGCTGATCAGCACCCACGTTGCCGGGTAGAGCAGCGTAGTAGAGAGGTTTGATCCCCAAGCGATCGCGAACCAGCAACACGAGATCCCGCTCTCGGTCCCATATGGCGTAGGCAAACATTCCACGCAACCGGTAAACCGCTTCCGGCCCCTCCTCTTCGTACAAATGCACCAGAATTTCAGTATCGCAATGGGACTGGAAGCGATGGCCTTTCTTGATCAGCTCTGCGCGAAGTTCACGATAGTTGTAGATCTCTCCATTCATCACTGCCCAGATAGTGCCAGTCTCGTTTCGAACCGGTTGATGCCCGCCGGCAGGATCAATCACACGCAATCGCCGCACTCCAAAGGCCATACCTACGTCGTGATGAGTGCCTTCCTCGTCCGGCCCTCGATGGACAAGCCGATCGAGCATCCGGTCAAGGAGAACCGGATCGTTATCCCCCACGAGGCCGCAAATACCACACATGAAATAGCCACTCCAAAAGAACGTACTACCGGCTCTTCTCTATCAAGACTCGCTCTCGTCGTTCATACTCCTCCCGCTCCTTCTGATGACGGGGCGACACCTCCTGCGGCGGCACATCGACCGGCTCATACCGGATATGTTTGGCAGATCCCACTGACGTAAATAATGACCGCACTCCAAACGTGGCTACTGCGGCAAGCAGGCAGAGCACAACGACCATGCCCAAAAATCTGATTGCACGCCGCCCACGGAGAGTGAACCAATGGGATCGACTCATGGCGATCCCTCGCTCCGTTGAGCAATAAGCTCAAATGAAGGGGCCCACACCGTGCGCCCACCTGTCACCTTATAAAGCACCTCCGCGTAGGACCAGAAGGCCTTCGCACCAATCTGCCATTTGAGTCGACTCATCCACGGGTTCACAGACGTAAGAGGCCCTCGACTTGGAACCGAGTTATAGATCGCGATGGTATCCAGTCCGACTCCCCTCAGCAGCCAACGGAGCGCTTGAGGCGAATACAGAAAGAGATGGAACGCTTGATCATAGCGAGATCCCACCCATCGGGTTGGCACTCGCATCGGGAGATGAAACGCCCCGTTGGTTGCTCTGATGACGACAAGACCCGATGGCGTCAATGCGCTTGCGACCTGCCGTAAGAGGCTCACCGGATTTGTCACCGTTTCGAGTACGTTCACAAGGGTGATCACGTCGAATGGTTCGTAATCGACAGATCGCTCCAAGCAATCAGCTGGAAGCACCGTCAGCTGACGACGAGCCGCGCGCGCAGCTGCTTTCCTCGACAATTCCAGGCCATAGCATGTCCATCCTGCCGACTGGCAGAGCGACAAAAATGCGCCGTCGCCACAGCCGACATCAAGCAGCCGACCGGGAGGTTGCCGGTACAGGCCAAGACGTCGCACGACACTCTCAAACACCGGGTGGCGATCTGGCGACGCCTCGGCCTCGCCATAGGCCTCGTCGTAGTCCTCCCGGTAAAACTGCTCGACCATGGTCCCCAACGGGCGAGGATTCAGAAACACAAGCTCACAGTCAGGGCAACGCACATACCGCCTGGTCGGAGTCTGAAACACATCGACCGGCATTGCCTGACTGCCACACGGACAAACAATCTGTTCTGTCTCTGGCATGTCTACCTGCTTCACGCTGCCATCCGTTTCTCAATGGGTACCCGAATGCCCGCGTCGTGTAACGCCGCATCAAAGATCGCCGTCGTATTCCCAACCATACGGTCCACCGTAAACCGCTCTCGAACCAGAGCTCGCCCTTCTGCCCCCATCCTCAAGGCTGCGATTGGATCACTCAGCACTTCTCGAATAGCCACCATCAGCGCATGAGGATCTCGCGCCGGCACGAGGAATCCAGTTTTGTGGTCTTCAATCAACTCTGGGATCCCGTTGACCCGTGACGCGACCACAGGACAGCCCATAGCCAATGCCTCTAACAACACAAACGGAAACCCTTCGGACAGTGACGGCAGCACGACGACATCCGCAGCAGCCAGAATGTCGGCAATGTCCTCACGGACCCCTAGAAAGCAACAGGACCGTTCGACAGCAAGTTTAACTGCCAGGCGCTGCAGGTGCTCACGAAGCTCACCATCTCCCACAAACACACAAAACAGGTTCGGCCATGACTTGATCAAGTTTGGAAGCGCCTGTAGCAAAAAACAATGCCCCTTTGCTTCAGCCAACCGGGCAATCATGACCAATACCGGTCCCGATACAATGCCAAGCTCCTCCCTGACTTTCTGACGATTCGACTGCGAAGGAAAAGCTGACGGATCTACACCGTTATAAACCGTCTGAATCCGTGCTGCGGCAGCCGGGGATTCCTCTACCAGATCGCGACGATTGGAGTCCGAGACACAGATGATCCGATGAGCAAGCGGGAGCGTCAGACGTAGTGCCGTGATATAGAACCATCGTGTCAGTGAACAGACCTCGTAGTCTTTCAGTGAATTATGGACTGTCGAGATAATGACCGGGACCCCAGCCAGACGTCCCGCAATGCGTCCATAAAAGTTCGCCCTGGCACCGTGCGTTTGGAGAATCGTCACTCGTTCCCGCCGAAGCAAACGGGTCAATCGCCAGAGCGCAACGGGGTTGAACAGCGGCGCCAAGTGGACGAGGTGTGTCTCCACTCCGCGCTCTTTCATACGCCCTACGAACGGACCAGGCTCAGGGCAGATCAGCATCGCGCGATATTGCGTACGGTCGAGACGGTCAAAGAGCAGTTCCAAATACCGTTCACCGCCTCCATAGGCCGAAGACCCGGCCAGTTCTGCAAGGACGACCGGTGTCATGGTTTTCTCCCGAGAATCAATAAGCTCCCGCGCAAGTGTGGAATAAGATAGAACGGCACCTTGGCCCAATCGATCACGCTCTGCCGAGCAGTCTGTTGACAGTCTTGGGTGTCCTCGCCCAGAAAAAACCGCGACTGTGCGATCTCAAACCCAACATGGCATAGCATCTCTGCTAGCTCGTGCATCGCATATTCACGTGCGTGAGGACGCCATTCATCGTTGGGATCATTATATCCTGGAGGGGCTAGCCGATCATTGGGCGATCGACCAATCAACAGCTTGAAGATATTGCCGATGCGAGTGACATTGGGCGTCGTGATTACAAGATGGCCGCCGGACTTCAAAATTCTGTAGGCCTCTGACATTAAATGAAATGGGGAGGTGAGGTGCTCAACGATCTCCAACGCAAACACGAGTTCCACGGAATGGTCGGATAACGGCACTGTGTCCCGATACCCTTTGGAAGCAAATTGTTGCCCGGCTGGGTCGAGGTTGACGGTGAGAATCTCGACATCGGCATCCTGTTTCATGAACTGCACGAACTCGGGACTGGCCATCAGGCCAGCACCGAACAGACGCGCCGCTTTCGTCGGCTGGAGCCCACGCGAGAGACGTAACAGACTGCCCGGGAAGGGACCAAAATCCACGATCGTCTGGGGTCCATCGGGCAATCGCTGCAATCCGCTTCGAAGCGCCACATGGAGACGATCTCGACATTTCAAGGCATGATTCATCGGCGTGGTGAAGCGTGAATCTTGCGCTCCAAACGTCTCATACTGAGAAGGTCGGTAGGCGCGGATGAGTCGATTGAATTCGTGCCTGGTCAGTTGGTATGCCACGACCTCACGGTTTCCTTCCTACAATCAGCAGCGTATCACTGAGCAATGTAAAGTGGAGCTGACTAAGTCGATTGAATCGTTGGCGCAGGCCTGTAAGCTGCACGACCTGTAAACCAGCTTTCCGTATGAGCTGCGCGAGGAGAGATGCGCTGAACGAATGGAGGTGGCGAGAATCGGCAGTCACGGAAGGCACCTGACCGCTCAATGCTTGGACACGGAACCGCCAAAACGCGACGTTCGGAACGGTCAGCAAGATATGGCCGCCATGCCTGAGAACACGAGTAAATTCCTCCAGGACACGATCCGGCATGATCAAATGCTCGATCACTTCGCTCGCAATGACCAGATCGAAACTCTCGTCTGGTTCCGGCAAGACTTCACAATTGAGGTCGACACAGTACTGCCGATCGAGTCCTTCACTTCGAGTGAGAGCCGCGGTAGACACATCACAACCATGAATGACGACATCGAGACCCTTCGCTCGGATGGCCCTT
Organism: Nitrospiraceae bacterium; assembly: GCA_041743755.1. Taxonomy (GTDB): domain Bacteria; phylum Nitrospirota; class Nitrospiria; order Nitrospirales; family Nitrospiraceae; genus Palsa-1315. Next base: position 22,658 of record JBGTMB010000152.1, read on the forward strand.
GCCAGTCGACCGTCTCCGAACCCTACATCCAAGATCTTTCTCGCACCTAGCAGGTGGACCACCCTGCTGATCTGATCGTACCGGCGTACACCGGCAAACGCCGTTGCCTCGGCTTTCCACCCATTCCATTCATCATCGTACTGTTCGCGTTGGTCGACGCTGATCCGATTCATTGACCGCCCACACCTTTCTTCAGACCGAACACAAACACACCGATTCCGCTACACTGGATTACGGCCTTTCCCAGATACCACCTATCCTCCGACTGAATAGGCGGCATGGCCTTTACAATGCTGTTGTCCCACCCATACGCGCCATAACATCGCCTTCAACTTCTCCATCTGCTGATAACGATCGGAACGACCTGAGCAGGCAGCCTTGAAGATTTTTGCGAGCACTCCCCCTCCTATCCACGCTTTCATGATGAACCGCTCGAGCCACCAGAAATGTTTCTCGACATAGAGTATCCGGCTGAGCTCCCACTGCACATTGAGTTGATCTCGATGCTCCACACTACTGCGTCCGATCAAATGAACGACTTCACAGTCCGCCGCATGCCATACACGATAGCCTCGTTGATGAATCCGGCGACACAAATCGACGTCTTCGAAATACATAAAAAACCGACTATCGAATCCCCCCATGTGTTCGAATAATCCCTTCCGCACCATAAGACAGGCGCCGTTCGCCCACTCCACATCTTGCGAGACCGTAAAGTCTAGTTCAACATCGTGACCGACCACACGTTTAATGATCGTTGGAACCCAGGGCGAATAGCGGAGATGATCGCGGACCGAAGGAAAGGGAAAGCAAGACTGCAGCACTTGCCCGGCTTTATCGCATTGGAGACAACTTACGGCCCCAATATCGGGCTGCATGTCCAAACATGCCACCATCCTGGAAAGCGTGCAGGCTCTCATCACTGTGTCACTGTTCAGAAAGAGCACGTGCCGGCCTCTGCCGATTTCGACAGCTTGGTTACACGCTTTGGCATAGCCGCCGTTGTCTTGATTCGCAATCACCCTTGTCCGAGGGAACTGGGCCCGTACGGCAGCGGCGCTACCATCACTGGATGCGTTATCGATCACGATCAGTTCATACTCCACGTCTTTCGTCATCTCCTGAATAGATTGTAGACAGGCCAGCAACAAATCCCGCGTGTTGTAGCTGATGATGGCGATCGTGAGGTCCACGGAATATCGACTCCTATTGTTTGACTGCGCTGAGCATGAGCTCATTGCCGGCCCACCGCCAGAATGGCAAGAGCCCTCGTTCGAGCCGATGGAGCCCTCGAGCGACCGGGCCAGCATCGCAGGGCTGCAAGTTGCCGCGCGCATGTCCCTGGCGACGGATCCGCAGGCTCTTTTCGTAGTTCACATGGGAGAGGAATGGCCGTGTCAATACACGCTCGACACGAAACCCTGCCCGCTCCACACAGGCCTGCAACGTGTTCGGGGTAAACAACCACAAATGCCTCGGAGGCTCCAACGCCATCCAATCCTCCTTAAACAGCCGACTCATAAGGCCCGCCATATTGGGGGTCGTGACAACTAGGCGCCCGCCGTCTTGCAACACCCGATGGCACTCACGCAAATGGGCCAACGGATCGGGAACATGTTCAATGGCATGCACCATCGTCACGACAGCGATACTGCGGTCAGATAGTCCAGATGTTTCCAACGTCCCCACTTTCACAGGCACCTCATAATTCTCGTGCGCGATCCGGGCAGCCTGAGGGGACGGATCGATCCCCATAACCCTCCACCCCAGCGCTTTCATCGCTGAAAGATAGCCACCCGCTCCGCAACCGATATCCAGAAGCGTCCCACCTTCGACAAAGGGAGGACAGAGTTCATCGCGTCCATATCGTGCGCGGTTTTGCAGCGCAGGAATCTGGCCGAGAATACGCCCCCCCACCGAAGCCCACCACTCATCCCGTTTAAACCGGGTGTAGCCGAAAATCTCACTCAGAATCAGCCCGCGCATCACATCCCGAACCCCAGCTGCCGGTCGAATTGGCGCCTCGCCCAGCGCTCCTCCCTCATGCGGTTCATAGTCGTCCGGATAGCATTTCGGAATCTCATCAATCGTCGGTCGTGGGCTTTCCCACACCAGTCCGCAGCTGGAACAGCGGGCAAAGCCAAACTCGCCTTCAACTGAATAGAGACGGTCGTGCAGTCCACGAAATAACGTTTCCCCGGGCGTACCACAGAGCAAACACAGAACAGCTTCTTCCGTCCTTAGTGTCGGCATGTCACCACACACGACATCAGGTCTGGGTTCATGCCTTTGGGATAATGAAAGGCCTCTTGGCCAATGGCCAGTTGCACGCGTTTGGCTAACTCATTCCTCCACCATTTCAGCGAGCGACGGCCCAATAGCACCTTCCCCAATCCTCCTCCAAGCACCAGCAAGGAATTGACGGTCAGAATCAGCCACAATGTTCCGGCACACAGAAGCCCTTCATGCTTTCGATAATAGCGAACAAGTCCTATCAAACTATCGATGATCCCCTGATCGGGCAATTTACATACTCCACCTGCGCCTCCATGATGCATGACCTCAGCCTCCGGTAGCAGGAATAGCCGATGTCCGTGATCGTACAACCACCGGCACAGGTCCACATCGTTGTAAAAAATGGGAAACTGCTCGTCGAACAACAACGGCATAAGAATGGATCGTCTCAGCATCAAGCACGCCGCTGGTGGTTGCTCAACCTCCGTCATGCTTTCAAATGGCTCATCGTGCATATAGAAGGCTCGAAGCCATCGATTGCCCGGGAATAAATTCCTCAATATCGTCTCGGAGAACAACACGTACCGCCAACGAGGCAACCGTTTGTGATAGCGCTGCACCGTCCCGTCAAGATTTCGTAAGACCGCCGTCACTCCCGCCCGCTGGAGATCAGCATCGAGAAACTGCACCATGTGCTCAATCGATCCGGGTCCCACCTCTGTATCTGGATTCAACAGCAGCACATAGCGCCCTTGTACTCGTTGATAGGCTTGATTGTTGGCTCGAGCGAAGCCGACATTCTCGGAGTTTTTGAGCAATTCGACCCATGGAAATTCTTCCGCCACAAGAAGGGCACTGCCGTCGCTCGATCCGTTATCCACCACAAGTATCTGTGCACGGACGCCTCCTATTCCCCTGGCAATCGCCTGCAGACAACAGCGCAGCAAGTCCCGTGTATTCCAATTCACAATGATGATTGAGACGTCCAATCCGTTTCCTTGGTACACCGAAGACCCCCCCCGATTAGGCGCTCCACAATGTCCGCAGGCGAGGATACTCTCGCGCCCAGAGATACCATCCGTAGACACTGATACCGGTAAGCACGCATATCACCGCCGGCCACTGCTCCATTCTCATCGAGGGAACCGCATAGCCGAGCAATAGACCGAGCACAACAATCGCCGCCAGCCCTCCCGCCCATCGTAATGGTCCAAACGCCGGCCAGGCTTCATGTCCCAACAGCTGAACCGTCGCTCTGACATGCAGAACAAGACCGATCACGAATGTCAGCGTGATTGTCAAAGCCGCCCCGACAAGTCCCCATATCATCGTGAACGGAATCACCATCAAGACGTAGCACGCACACATCACAGCCCAGATTTTGGTTTGCAATTCAGGATGGTTTGCCCCGCAGTGAAACGCAGCCATCACACTGCAGAACGCTGCGGCAATCGCAAACAAACAGAGGACTCGCAATGGATCGATCGCAGCGGTCCAAGCTGGGCCGAAGACAAACGGAACAAGATACGGCGCAAGGGTTGCTGTCGCCAATGCGCTCGGCACAATGACCATCCCAGTGAGGCCCATTTGTAGACTCAAGGCACGCATCGCTCCAGGCCGATCCTTCTGTAACATGGCATACGTGGGCAAACTGATTTGAGAGATTACGCTCATAGCCCTAATGCCGATCATGATCGGAATCGCCATAGCGACTTGATAGTGGCCTAACGCTGTGACTCCGTACAGACGCCCTACTACGAGATCTCCTCCACTCATAACCGTGAAAAGAAACCATCCTGTGAAATTCTGATATCGCCCATAGTTCCAGAGACTCTGCAATGATGCGCGATTAAGCGACCATCCGATGCGGCACGGTGCAATCCAATACGACAGAATCGCCGCGAATAAGAACGCGACCAGCTGCCCGCCCAATAATGCCCATGCGCTTTGCCACCACCAGGCCAAACCGATCGTGACGCAGGATTCAAGCACACGGCGACTGAGATCAAACGACACCCGTTTCCTAAGATCCAGCTTCTTCAGCAATACAAACAACTCCGGGCTCTGTACAGACTGCAAAAGAATTCCCACGGTGTGAACACGAAGAAATAGCCCGAGTTCGGGAATCTGCATTCCGGTCGCAATCACATCGGCCAGACCCCAGAGACCGATTGCCAGTACAATTCCTCTGATGATCGACAAGGTCCACGCGACGCGAAGATCTTCCTCATTGACATTCGGCTTCGCAATGACTGCCGGCTCTAGCCCCAGCTCAGAAAAGGCCTGAACTGCAAGCAGGATGGCAGCGGATGCCATCATTAATCCAAAATCGCCTGGCACCAGCAATCGCGCCAGAACAACAAGCTGGAGAAGCGCAATCCCCTTCTCAACAGCAAATCCAGCGAGCGCCCATCCTCCGGCCTGCAGGACACGATGACGGATTCTCATGGATCCGGAAATCGGCTCATCGTGACCATCCGGACGGATCTGGTCTTGAATCGACGGCACATTCATCAGGCACACACCCGGTCACGTACATATTCAGCCGCCGCCACCTTGCACACCTGTTCCAGTTCCATCGCTCTCGCGTCCCACGTATGAGAGTGCACAACAGCCACACGTCCGGCTTGCCCCATCTTCCTCGCCAAGGCAGGGTCCCGGAGTACGCGAAGCACGACCTCGGCGAGCCCCACCGAGTCCTCTTCCGTCACAGAAATCCCGGCACCCAACCTCTCCACTGTATCGCCATAGCCCTCGCCGGCCGTCGCAACCACAGGCCTCGCGCAAGCCAAATATTCCCAGAGCTTCATCGAATCACCAGGATAGAATCGGACCGATCGATGGAGAACCACACACACATCGCTTGCCCCGATCCACCACGGTACTTCATCAAATGGCACTCGCCCCACAAACGATACGGCTTCTTCAAGACCGCGTTCACGCACCATCGTTTGAAGCGCTGGTCTTGTATGACCGTCGCCGACAAGCAGAAGCTTGGCAGCTGGGCATTCACGGTGGACTATCGTCATGGCATCGACAAGGGTATCGAGTCCATGCCATGGGAAAAATCCCCCGACAAATCCGATGTACTGTCCATTACGGTCAAGCCCAAGTCGGTGACAGGCTTCTTCCTTGCGACGTGGCGAACAGACGGAAGGATCGACACCGTTTCGAACCACATGGCATCGACCAGACACAACGCCCCACTCTCGTTGCATCCAAAAAGGAATTTCATGACACACACTGACAAGCGCCTGAGCTCGCGTCACCGACATCCGCAGGATTCCTTGAATCGAGTTGCGGATGGGTGTCCATCCCCACAAGCCTGTCAATTCTTCTCCCCCCAATCCATTGACAAATAACACGTACGGGCACCGCATCAGGCCTGCGCAGATCAAGGGAGCGGCCTGACCCGGCGAATCAAACCACAGCATAACGTCCGGTTTCTGCCGCCACATAGTCCACAGCAACGCAATCGCCGAACCAACCAGATAAGCCCATGGCCTTATCACCGGCAAGTGAGGAACCCATACCCACACCCCCCGCGCACCGATTAATGCGGTGTCATTTCTCATCTCAGCAGTCGGCCTCGGCGCCACGATCCGCAGCTCATGCCCTCGAACCGCAAGCGCGCGCACGAATCCCACGACCTGCCGAGCCCCCCCTCCGGCGACCCCAAGATCCTCGTCACAAAAGATCAGAATATTCATGGCGCGGACTGTGCCTTATGAAGCGGCGTGCAGCGGAATGTGGTTCTGTGAAACGACTGAGCCCCTATTCTCCGCCGAGCGTTGCCAGAAGGCCCCAGTCCAATCGATCTGATGAATCTGATCGGTAATCCCTCGTGCCCGACGAAAATCTTCGATGGCGGCGCGACAAGTCGGTAACCCGTAATCATCGACGATGATAAATCCCCCCGGCGACACCTTGTGATACAAGGCGGACAATGCGTCCATCGTCGACTCATACAAATCACCATCGAGCCTCAAGACTGCCAATCGATTAATCGGCGCACACGGTAGCGTGTCGCGAAACCAGCCCGGCAGAAATGCCACCTGCTCATCCAGCAGCCCATATCGGGAAAAATTGGCCTTCACCTCTTCTAACGAAATTGCCAACTCTTGATAGGTCCACAGCGTGTCACCGCGATCGACCGGGTACCGGGCTGGATCAGGCTGTGGTAACCCACAAAAGGAATCAGCTAACCAGACCTTTCTTGAACAATCACCATAGGCTTTTAATACCGCACGCATAAAAATCGACGATCCACCACGCCAGACTCCGGTTTCAATCAGATCTCCCGGCACAGCATCTCGAATCACCGATGTCACACAATGTTGGAGATTATCCAACCGCTTCAACCCAACCATCGTCTCTGCTTCAATCGGCCAATCACGGCCCTCCTGCCTCGCGTCTGTTCGATCCGGTTCAGTTTTTACAACTTCCAACTGCACCTGATGCAACAGCGATTGAACCGGTTTCAATGCAAGCTTCCGCCAACCGCTGAGCGACGTCATCGGCCGATATCTCTCTCTCCAAAGCATCCGCGTCAGACATTGCTTCATCAATTGCAAATACAATTCCTCAGGGATAGTCCCGCCTCTTTCACCCGGCGCAAGCTGACTCATAATCTTCCACCTCTTTTATTTACTGGCCATAATCCGGTGCCGATCAGGATCATGTGGAATGATCGGTCGAACCAGGTCACGTAACGCGCGAACGATTGCATGCCATCCAAACCGCTGCTCGACAAACACGCGACCTTCACGCCCCAATCGGTATGCTTCATCAGGACGTGCCAACAAGTCCAAGACAGCTTCTGCCAGCGCATCGATCTGATCAGGCTGAACCAGTACGACCCCATTCGCGCGAGAAAACAGCGCATTGACCGATGGAATAGCGCTCGCGACGACAGGCCTACCGCAAGCTAGATAGTCAAACAGCTTCACCGGTGATGTTTCACCTCGATCACCACAAAAGGGCGCGACACACACGTCCATAGCGCCAATCCATGTGGGAACACGGGTGTATTCGACTCGACCGGCCCAGGTTATCCAAGGAGTAAGACCTCGCTGTGTTGCCTGCTCAACAAGCGCTGCCGCCTGTTCTCCTTCCCCGATCATGAGCAATCGTGTCGAGGGACGGCGAGCATGGATGCGCGCAAATGCCTCCAACAAGGTTGCTAAACCTTGATACCGATAAAAACTCCCGACAAACCCGATGTATTGGCACGCAGGGTCTAACTGTTCTTCTTGCCTGCACAGACTCATTTCCTTGGGTCTAAACACCTCTGTATCCGACCCGCTCGGCAACACGACCACACGATCAGCCTGCACACCGTACTGTGATCGCACAAGGCTGCCTAGCCCATTTGTCAGCACCACCACTCGATCGCACCGGCGTAGCGCAAAAGCTGCCAAGGCATGAGTCATCCAACTTCTCAACCCGCTTGCGCCCCATGGAGGAACCGGCTCTCCATTGACCTCACAGATGCATTGCGCTCCAAACAGTCTCGCGAGCAACAGCGGGTGAGGACTTTCCATCCACCGGTAATACACGACGTCTGGCCTTGACCAACAGGCTCGCACGAAGCCGATGACGGAAGATAAAACCGCGTAGGAAATCGGACGCAAGACTGACCACGGAAGGAGCGGGATCGATGCAATTGAAAACCCTCGCTGAAGCAACGAGGATCGATAGCGTGGAGGAAAGACTGTCACGCTGTCGCCATGTCCTGCAAGCTGTCGCGCCAATGCCCAGAGACGAACGAGCCCTACCGGATCGGATGGTGCATCCGGCTCATACCAGTAACAAAAGACAAACCACCTCATACGGGCACCCGGTGAGTGGCAGGGTTTGTCTGGGTCGCTGTCAGACGTGGCAAGATCATGACGAGCCCCGCGCACAGCCAAAATGGCTCCATGATCCGAATGATAATGAAGGTGTTGGCTCCGATGCCGTGCGCAAGCATGGCCACCATACCGAGCAGCAACCCGTGGGCCAATCCCTTACAAAATGGGTCCTGTTCAGCAAGAAAGGTCTCGCGTGCGCGCCGCCACAAGCGGACAATCAGAAAGATGAATGCGACAAGGCCGGCGAGACCCGTTTCTCCGAGGATCTTGACGTATTGCGCGTCCGCCCAAGCGTAGCCGGTGACACCGCGTCCGATCAGAGGATTATGCAGCCAATCTTTCAGCACATACTGCCAAGAACGCAGCCGCTCAGTCGTGGAGAGATCCAACCCCACTTGTCCCACTGTGATCTCGCCCCCATATTGACGTCCAAAGAACGTCTCGTTGACTCGATCCTTCACATTAGTAGGCGCGGCAAATGGGAGTACGATCGCGAGTAGGAGCATAAACGCGAGCACACCGGGTCGCCGCCATTGCGTCGAGGCCACAGCCAGCATCAACACACCAGCTGCCAGATAGGACGAGCGAGAGAGAGTGGCCATGAGAGCCAGACTGATGAACCCGATAAGAAGGGCGAGCACAACTCGAATCGGTCCGGACTTCAAGTGAAGGAAGAGTCCCGTGACAATCGCCATGATAAAGACTAGGTATCCACCGAGTGTATTCGGTTCGCCGCTTTCCCCTTCAAACGGCGCGCTCGCCCGTTGCCCGCTTGGAATCTGAACGATCGCATACACACTGATTACGAAACAGATGGCTAGTAACGCAGTCACCAGACTGACAACCTGTCGTTTAGTGGACACATGGTTGACAACCATAAAAAACACAAAAAAGTATTCAAAGTATTTCAGAATAAAAAAGAAGCCCGTCAGCGGACGGACGCGACCGGCTATGACACCGACTAGCGTCGCAAGCACACAGACCAGCATGTAATACACGATGGGCCGATTGATCGGTGTCTCACGAAAGAGGGCCAGATCGCGATAGATGATCGTCTTGACCAACCAGCTAAATCCGATGATTGCGAGCAAGATATCGTCTACACGCAACGAGAGCTCTCGAACCCCGACACCTCTCCCGTCTACTCGCCCAACTGCAATTTCCGGAGAGAGCAACATAGAACCGATCAGCAGGAAGAGAGATGCGGGAACCGACGTGAAGGCCACCAACACGATGAGAAAACCAAAAACGACCTGCAACCCTATCGTTGGAGTCGCGAGCGTGAGGCCGAGTGCGAGCACGGCGGCCAACACTGAAACGATGACGGCATCTTGAGGTTTCACCATCGACGCATGCATGGAAAGTCAACTCCTCCTGCCGCGTCAGCGATATTCGTACCGATAGACACCGTAATCCGATGCGACCTCGGATTTCACGTTTGTCAAGACAATGCCCATCACATTGGCCTGCGCATGGTCCAGGAGGAATTTTGCGCGCTTGAGAGCATTCCGACCGATCCGTCCGACTTGGTAGACCAAAATCGTCCCGTCGACACGTGAGCTGAACGCCACCGCATCTGTAACCGGGAGAATGGGAGGAGTATCAAAGAGGACGAGATCGTATTCCTCGTTCATCTCATTCACGAACGCCTTGATCTTATTCATGTTGAGGAACTCGTTCGGATTACCGATCTCTGATCCGCTGGTCAAGATATGCAGGTTGTCCAATCCCGGCGTGCTCATCACTCGATCTACCCCCATGGGCCCGAGCATTAAATCCGTCGTAGACCGTACGTGGCTGCGCCACGACGTACTGCCCACCAAGGCATCGGCCAGACCGGGAGCTCGCTCGAGGCCTAGCCGCTGATGCACAATCGGCCGTCGAAGGTCTGCGTCGACGAGCAAGACTCGTTGTCCTTCCTGAGCGAGCGTAATCGCCAAATTGGTGACGCAGGTGCTCTTGCCTTCTCCAAGTCCCGCGCTGGTAAAGAGGATCGATTTGACCTTCTTGTCCATACTGGCGAATTGAATGTTCGTCCGTAACGACCGCAGACTTTCTGACAGGACAGACTTCGGATCGATCAGGCAAATGAGTTTTGAAAAATTTTCCACAGTCGATGCAGAGGCATCGGCTGGAAGAGCCGCGCGGGCGGCAGCCTCCATTTCCTTACCGTCGAACTGCGGAATGACACCAAGGACCGGCACCTTCAGAAACTCTTCGACCCCTTCGATGGTGCCGATCGATGTATCGAACGATTCGCGCGCAAAGGCGATGACGATTCCGAGAAAGACCCCCATGAGAGAGCCCACCATGAGATTCAGCGCCGTATTGGGTGCATTGATCGGATCCCTGGGCATGATCGCCGGCGCAATAATCGTCACTTCTTCAATCCGTTCCGCACTTTTGATCTGCAGTTCTTGAAGTTTTCCCTTGAGTGTCGCTAATAAATCCGCGTTGATTTTCACATCGCGCTCAAGGCGGCTCATCTGTATCGCCGCTCGCGGGAACTGAAAATACCGATCCCGATAGCGATTGCGCTGATCCATGAGAGCGGCTTCCCGATCTTGCATGGTTTTGAGCTTCGCTCGGAGCTCTAGAATCATCTCGGCTCTGACGTTATCGATCTTATTCTGCTGCTCACGGACTTGTGGATGATCCGTCGTATAGTTGATCAGAAGGGTGTTCCGTTCCTGAATGAGATCAAGGAGGCGCTGATTCAAGACCGTCAGCAGCGCATACGGCTCCTCGGTGAAGATCCGGCCAGGTTGATCTCCGACCACCGCATCGCTTCGGCTCAGCACTAAGATCTGCCGTTCTCCCTCTGCTCGCTTTCGCACCACCTCGTTGTACTGGTCTTCCAATCTGGTGAATGTCTCCAGAGCAGCGCGGGCCTCATCCGTCAAAAAGACCTGCCCCTCACGCTCCCGAAACACCCTCAACGCATCTTCAGCAGCATTCAACTGCTTCTCGAGCTCAGCCAGCTGTTCCTCAACAAACCGTCTTGATTCCATGACGAGACGGTTCCGAGTCATGATGTTTTCCAGCCGATAGGCAGCGGCGACTGAATTGGCTGTCTTCTCTGCCGTCTCCGGTTGATCCGAGGTCGCTGTGATACGAATGATATTCGTATCACCTTCGCGCTGCGTCTTGATTTCCTGACCGAGGTTATACACGGTGTTGAGATACGTGGCCAATCGCTTCTCTTCCGGCGTTACATTTTCAGGGACTCGGCCTAACTCTATCGCCACACGCTCCATCACAGGGAACCCACGAATAAATTCGGTCTGCGAGTTGAGGTCGTTGGCGTTTGAAAAAGACATGGTCTCAATCAACTGTTGGGCCACAGTGTTCGTTCGGTCGAACTTCACCCGCGCAGACGCTTCATACAGCGGACTCGGCTTGAATATTTCTGAAAACAGGAACGTGAACAACAGGACGAGCCCTGTCGCGAGCAAAATAAGATACTTCCGTTTCTTAACGATCAACCAATAGTCGATAACGTTGAGTTCGTATTGGGCCATATAGGGTCAGCGTCCTTCTCTCGTTTCGATTCCGACGAGCATTACTTCAGCAATGCGGGAAGAATAAACGCCGGGTAGAGCGGTACGATCGCGGTCGAAATAATCGGCATAATTTTCTTGGAAGCTTCGGCAGCATCGCCCAAATGTTCGCGCGGCACAAAGACGATGTCGTTTTCCTCCAACGATATGTTCCTGCTTAAATCGCCATAAGTAAATGCGCGTGCGAGATCGGCCATCAATATATGCGGTTTTGCGAGGTCGCCTCCTCGAATCACCCGAACTTCCTCCATCAATGCTGTTTCCTGATACATATCGGCTGCGGTTAGCGCTTGCAGCACGGTCATATGCCTCGGCATGGGTACCATCCCCGGCTTCTTCACATCCCCGAATACAAAGACTCGTTTGACCTTCAAGACTTTTTTCTTCAGCAGGACCTGCACACGCGGTTTGCGCATATACGGTATGGCCGCTTCCTCAACACGGGATTCTGCTACCGCGGCGGTGACACCACCGACATCCACCTCCATAAATCCGATAGATACCCTTCCATTCTCCCGAACGACACTGGAAAACTTCTCGTCGCCTGCACCGCGGCGAATCACCACCTCGAGTGTGTCCCCCGATTCGATGGGCGTTTCCGAAGTCGGAACGGTTTCATCGGCATAGACGTCGCCCTTCAGCAAAGGTGGGACCACTGTTCCAGAGTGACTGATGGCTGATGGCGGCAAAGACGAGTTGGCCGGATTGTGGCATCCCAAAAGCGGTCCGCAAAGAACCACACCCGTACCCAGAAGACCGATGAAGAGTCGTGGTATTAGCTGTCGCACAGCCTCATCTCCTAAAGTTTTACTGCGCTCAACCGATAGTCAACCGATGGGCACCACTTCTACAATGTGTAGGGATGTCTCAGTCCGCAAATCCACCGTCTTCGACACCGGTGCATGACCCGATTGCAAGAGTCGCAAGATTGGACGCAGCGGGTACTGCCGATTCAACTGAGACACAACTCCGGTTTCGCCGGTGTTCAGACGAACAGTCGTGCCTAACGGATAGATCGAGAGTTGTTCAACCAATGCTTTTAGAAGATGATGCGGAAACACCGGCTTGCCGCTTACAAGCAATGTGCGAATCGCCTGATGGGGTGACCTGCCACGTCGATAGGGCCGTGAATTCATCAGGGCATCAAACACATCGGCCAGTCCGATGATAAGAGCCATCTCATCGATATGATCCCCAGTTAACCTTCCAGGATACCCGCTCCCATCCATTCGTTCATGTTCTTGGAGAATCACCCTCCCCACCCATGAATAGGATGCTCCAACTTCCTCAACCAGGCGGGATCCATGCTGTGGATGCTCCCGCATAATCCGAACTTCCTCTTCTGTTAACGCGGAAGCCGCGTACAGCAGAGAGTCCGGCAGGACAAACATGCCGAGATCGTGCAGCAATCCCGCTAACGCAATTTGTTCAAGCTTTTCAGGCTCATATCTGAGCGCCTCTCCAATCTTCACACTGACGATCGCAACATTCACCGCATTGGTGACAAGAAAGTCTCCCACATCGCGCTGGAGAACCCTCTCAAGCAGTTGATCATTGGTTCGAAGAGACGTGACAATACCGGCTGCAAGGCTTACTACGTCATCGATCACCCACGGCTGCCTGGTCTGAACCACTTGCTTGATTCCTTGAATGACATGGCCTGCACGTTGATACCAATCATTCTCAGTGACAGACTGTGGACGTGTGGGAGTTGGATGGGAAAGCCCTGCCGGCCTCATGGAGAGAGCATGGTTTTTCGCATCAGGATTAGCGGATTCGTGGCTCGACTGTCCCTGAATAAGATCGGTTAACCGTGTCACAGCTCCTCAAGCCTTTCTGTACATGATCGGGCTCTTACAACCTGCTACCGACTACTGACACGCTTCGCGCTTGGAACAGAGGGCGCAGGGTTCTCCTCCATTTTGGCAAACTCCCGTTCCAACATAGCCCTGATGAAACCGCTAGTTGTGTATCCTTGCTGTTTCAGATTATCGAGTTGGGTTTTGAGGTTCACCGGTAACTGAATCACGATCCGTACGAGATGTGGCATATCATGTGTTTCCTAAGAATTTGTCTGGTACATGCTAAGGCAAGTATAGGCATATGCACATGCTATGCCTTGATGTCAGATGATGAAAACTGAGTAAACTTGGAGACTTATGCTATCGGGGCTTCACTACTGGGAGGGAGATTGACGAATTTCGACTTGCAGACACTTGAAATGTGCACTCGCTCATGTTCCTGTATTCTGCACCTAAGTAACAGCGGTAGCGGGTAAACACGCTGGCCTGCATGATCCTGCGAAACAGCAATTAATGGCCGTCACGCCACTGTTGCCATATCCGGATCCAGTTTGCCTTCTCACAAGGCAACAGGCACGAGACACTGTTGGTTGGCTGAAGCACCAAGTCACTCGCTCGATGCACGTGAAGTGTGTCACCGGATGCTCTTCCGGTAAACCAAACCCCTCCGTCTTGATCGGTCCGTAACACCATACTGCCCTCCGACTTATATGCATCCAGAACAGCATCGGCGGGGTGCCTGTAGGAATTATGGCGCCCTGCCGAAAATACGGCATACTGAGGATGTAGTGATGCCACCCAGGTATAATTCAACGAGCTCACAGCCCCATGGTGCGGGACCTTGAGAACATCGACCGGACTGTGAAACGGTGAGCGTGACATCCGCGACAAACCAGTGTGTTCGACATCCGCGGCGAAGAGCATCGTATGATTGCCACACGTCAGACGCGTGACCACAGAACGATTGTTCAACGCCTGCCCCCCCGCATGACTTTCGTGAGACGGCATTGTAAGGTACCCATCTATCTTTGGATTGAGGACCACCAACCGACAGGGACCGGATGATACGATCTCCTGTCCTTCACTGACAACCCCTTCTTGGAGTCCTTGACTCGCTAATGATTCCTGCAAACGTCGATAAAACAATTCCTCACGAGTCTCTCCAGATCCCCAATACTGTTTCACAACAAAATGTCGGACCACCCAGGCAAGGCCTCCGACATGATCAAGTTGAGGATGTGTGCCGATCACCTGGTCAATAGTGCGAATGCCTCGATTCCAAAGAAATGGAGCTACCACCGCTCGACCCATGTCGAATCGTTCATACGTCGCTCCCCCGTCGATCAATACCACCTGTCCATCGGGCAGCTCGATCACCGCGCTATCGCCTTGCCCGACGTCGAGAAACGTGACGCGAAAGTCATCTCCGTCAAGAAACATCCGTGGAGACCATGCCCACCACAATAATACCAATAGGACACCGGCACTCACTGTCCACCGGAATGCCCTACCACCCACTCGCTGCCAGAGCAGAGTGAGGCAGCCATAAAATAGGACCATGGTGAACACTGAAGGGGCCGCAACATGCCATTCCCCTCCAGAGAGCATGGATATCCAGCGGATCGCCATCACAAAGCAGTCAAGCATCCACTGATTCAATGTCGCCAGGGGCAGTATGGCTCCCCCTATCGCAATCTCCCACACGGCAGACACCAGGCCAATCGGAACGAGCAAGATTCCCATCACAGGAACGGCCACTACATTGGTGAAAAGACCGAGCCACGGCAGTTGATAGAAATAGTATGCAACAAGAGGAAGGGTCAGCAAGGTCACGACGCCGCTCATGACGATCGAGTCTCTCCCCCACCGGATGCAAGTTCTCACATACGATGGTTTAACTGATTCGTTCAGCAATTCTTCCTGGTCAACCACCGTCTGACGAGAGAGCCATCCAGCCATTGCGATGACGGACAAAAAGGAGAGCTGAAAGGAGATATCAAATAGCGCCTGAGGATCATGCAGCAATATCACCACTGCTGCGGCAGAGAGGGCATGAAAGAGCCGGCGCTCCTGACCAAGCCAAATCGCACTCAGCCCAACAGTTACCATCAACAACGATCGAATCGTAGCAAGTTCAGCTCCGGCCAGGCAGGCGTAGCCAGCGACCGGAAGAAGCGTGCAGAGAGCCGCTATGCGAGTCGGTGTGATTTTCCGAGACACTGCAAGAAGCCAATCGGAAGGCAACAAAATCGTTGTCCATCTGACAAGCGAGAAAATGAGCAGCGCGACGAGACCCAAGTGGCTCCCTGAAATAGAAAGGAGATGGACTGTCCCAGTCGTCATAAACTGATCACGGAGCTCCGGGTCCAAATATCCTCGATCACCGATGATGATACCCGTATACAATCCGAGTGCAGGCTGTGAAAGAGTCTGCACTGCAGCGAGACGAATATTGCTTCTCCACTGATCGAATAGAGTCCAAATCGCCCACCAGGCATGCGCATACCCCGACTCAAGAAACTGCACCGCATTCGGTCCAGTCACTGTAGCGATTGCATCAATCCCTTGGCGCTCAAGATACACCCCATAACTAAATCCGCCAGGGTTCAGTGACCCGCTCGGACGTCGCACGATCGCCCGAAAGCCAACCCGATCACCTTGAAAGAATACTCGTTCAGGTGTGCGCCATGTCAGCCGTATATGCCTAGATGGTGCCGATGCAACTGGATTGTCCGACCTGATGATCATGACCAGGCGATCGGGCGCTTGTTGCACAGGCGCCACAATACGGCCAGTGACTTCGATCGTTGCATCGGAAGGATCCTCGGCTATTGGAGCATGGGCAGTCAGATTGACGACCATCAACCAATAGAGCACTCCAACTAAGAGTATTCCGTAATGCCACGTAACCTTTGGAACGGATACGCGATTGAATTGTTCCAGGGCGACCGCACCTAACCCAATAAGGAGGAGTAGGAAGGAGGTGACGAGGGGAAAGTAGGGGATCTGTGATCCGACCAAGAGCCCGGTAATGAAGGCGACGGTGAGGGACGGCAGCATAAGCCTCCCTCAATGGAGGGTGACACCTTAACCCAAATGAACCTTAATCACGTCTACAAGATGATTGGCTACCTCACGAATCTGATCATCACGCTCACCCTCGACCATCACTCGTAAGAGCGGTTCCGTTCCGGAATATCGCACCAACACACGCCCACTGCCGTTCAGACGCTGTTCACTTTCATGGATCGCACGTTGGAGTTCTGGAACCGTGTCGAGAATCGGTTTCTGGGCGACCTTCACATTGAGTAATACTTGTGGCACCGCCGTCATGGATTTGGCCAGCTCAGACATAGGCTGTCCTGTGCGTTTCATGAGGGACAAGACTTGCAACGCCGAAATCAACCCGTCACCGGTCGTATTATGGTCCAGGAAAATGAAATGTCCTGACTGTTCTCCCCCGAAGCTATAGCCATCGGCTGACATCCGTTCAAGTACATACCTATCACCGACGGCAGTCCGCACGAGGGCGATACCCGCTTTCGTCATGGCCAACTCCAATCCGAAGTTGCTCATGACAGTCCCCACGATCGTCTGCTTTGTGAGCTTCCCTTGGCGATGAAGATCGAGCGCCAACATCGCCATAATATGATCGCCGTCCACGATGCGGCCCTGTTCGCAGACGAAGATGGCGCGATCAGCATCCCCGTCCAGCGCTACCCCGAGTTGTGCCCCCTGCTCGAGAACTGCCTTCTGCAGCAATTGGGGATGGACCGCGCCACAGCCGGCATTGATATTCATCCCGTCCGGTTTATTGGCGATCACTTCGACTTTTGCCCCAAGTTCACGCAACACCGTCGGCGCAACCTTGTAGGCTGCACCATTTGCGCAATCGACCACCACTTTGATCCCCTGGAAGTCCAACTCTCGCGGAAGAGACCGTTTGACAAACTCGATGTACCGCCCCTCGGCATCGTCGATACGATAGGCTTTCCCAATGGCATCTGCGGTCGGCCTTAGATGAGCGATCTCATTTGAGACGATGAGGCCTTCGATGCGAAGCTCCAATTCATCAGGTAATTTAAACCCATCGTTGGAAAAAAACTTGATGCCGTTATCCTGGTAGGGATTGTGCGAGGCTGAGATCATGACCCCCGCATCGGCACGAAGGCTCCTTGTCAAGAATGCAATGGCGGGCGTCGGCATAGGACCGACCAGCAACACATCAACACCCATCGAGCAAATCCCGGAGGTCAATGCTGATTCCAACATATAGCCGGAGATGCGGGTGTCCTTGCCGATGACAATCTGATGGCGCCCGGATCGACGCATAAACAAATGTGCTGCGGCTCGGCCCAGCTGCATCGCCATTTCGCTGGTCATTGGATCAAGGTTCGCAACCCCTCTGACCCCATCGGTACCGAACAGTTTACGCATGTTGTGCTTTCATGGAAATGGTCGGCTGCCGACTAATCGCCGCGGCAACCTCCACCACATCTTTCATGGCTTTCACGTCGTGCACGCGAAGGATTCCAGCTCCTCGATCTACCGAAATTGCGACTGCGGCCGCCGTGGCCCATTGGCGTTCCTGAACCTGACGGCCTACGAGCTGACCAAGAAACGCCTTCCGTGAGACACCAACCATCACGGGACATTGAAACTGCTCGAAGCAGCATAGTTGGGCTAACAGCGTAAGATTATGTTCCAGTAGCTTACCAAATCCGATGCCTGGATCAAGAATGATTTGTCTTCGTACAATGCCATGTGCCATCGCAAAACGGATTCGTTCCTCAAAAAACTCTGAGACCTCGGCAGACACATTGTCGTAACATGGAGCCAGCTGCATGGTACGCGGGGTACCATGCATATGCATCAAAACGATTCCAGCCCCCGTTCCGGCGATCACATCTACCATGGCAGGATCACCGCGCAACGCGGTGACGTCGTTCACAAGAACCGCCCCGGAATCAAGCGCTGCACGCGCGACCGCGGCCTTTGAGGTATCGATTGAAATGGGAACAGACACAGCCTTTGCCACCGCGGTCACGACAGGAATCGCACGACGACACTCTTCTACCTCGGTTACAACATCGGCGCCAGGGCGTGTCGATTCTGCCCCGATATCCAACAGGTCGGCCCCTTCTTCTACTAATTGAATGGCATGCGCAACAGCAGCCGCTGTATCCAAAAAACGGCCACCATCGAAGAATGAATCAGGCGTCACATTTACTACGCCCATAATCAATGGTCTACCAGGGAATTCTATCAGCCGATCTTTTGCCTGTCGTGTCACTATCATAGATTCTCACATCGCACAGCATGTTAAGAGACTGAAGAGACCGTCGTGTGTGCTATACCTCTGCCTAGCTGGTTGGTATAGCACACAACGCATCACGTGCGAGAAAGACTCCCTTCTCGCACGTCGTCTTTTAGATATACTGCCCCGTGATACCAATGCCCTGAAATGGCATCACGGGAGCAGCGATACGAAAGTTAGGCAGGAACAGGCTGAGATGGGGACTGCATCAGAATCTGATCGATATCGGACCCGTCGAGTACTTCTTTCTCTAAGAGTGCTTCCGCCAAACGCTTCAAACTGGCCATGTTGTCCGTGAGCAACCGCTTCGCCCGCTCATAGTTTTCCGTCACAAGACGCCTGACTTCCTGATCGATCTCCATGGCGATTTGATCGCTGAAGTCTCGTTGGCTCCCCATTTCCCGCCCAAGAAAAACCTGTTCGTTTTGCTTGCCAAACGTCAGAGGACCCATCTTTTCGCTCATGCCCCATTCACAAACCATCTTTCGCGCAAGATCGGTCGCCCGCTCTATGTCGTTTCCCGCCCCCGTCGTCATCTCATTCAAGACCAACTCTTCCGCCACACGGCCTCCCATAAGGATGGCAAGCTGGTTCAGCAAGTAGCCCTTCGAGTAACCGTGCCGGTCATCGGTAGGGAGCTGCATCGTGACACCCAATGCGCGGCCTCGAGGAATAATGGTTACCTTGTGTACGGGATCCGTTCCGGGAAGCAGCTTGGCGATCAGCGTGTGCCCGGCTTCATGATAAGCCGTCGTCTTTTTCTCCTCGTCGCTCAAGAACATACTTTTTCGCTCAGCCCCCATCAGCACCTTATCTTTAGCCATCTCAAAGTCGATGACTTCTACTTCTTTTTTGTTGAGTCTCGCAGCCCAGAGTGCCGCTTCATTGACCAAGTTTTCAAGATCGGCACCTGAAAATCCCGGAGTGCCGCGCGCGATTTTTTCCAACTCCACATTCGCTGCAATCGGAACTTTCTTTGTATGCACCTGGAGAACCTCGACACGACCCCGCATATCCGGTCGATTCACCACGACTTGCCGATCAAACCGCCCCGGTCTGAGCAAGGCAGGGTCGAGGACATCCGGCCGGTTAGTCGCAGCAACCAAGATCACACCTTCTGTCGTATCAAACCCATCCATCTCGACGAGCAATTGATTGAGCGTCTGTTCACGCTCATCATGACCTCCACCCAACCCTGCTCCACGAAGTCGGCCAACGGCATCGATTTCGTCGATAAAAATAATGCAGGGCGCATGTTTCTTCCCCTGCTCGAAAAGGTCACGAACACGAGACGCGCCGACGCCCACAAACATTTCAACGAAGTCCGATCCACTAATACTGAAAAATGGCACATTGGCTTCGCCGGCAATGGCCTTCGCCAATAGTGTTTTCCCTGTGCCTGGAGGGCCAACGATCAACACGCCTTTGGGAATACGTCCACCGAGCTTTTGGAACTTGCGAGGATCTTTAAGAAACTCGATGATTTCAAGCACTTCATTCTTGGCTTCTTCAACACCAGCTACGTCGGCGAACAATACTTTTTTACGCTCCTCTGTTAGCAAACGAGCTTTGCTCTTACCGAACGACATAGCCTTGTTGCCACCCAGCTGCATTTGGCGCATCAAGAAGAACCACAACCCCAGGAACAGGACAAACGGCCCCCAGGTCACAAGGAACGTAATGTACCAAGGACTTTCGTCTGGCGGTTTCGCCTCGATCTGCACACCCTTGTCCCGTAAAACCTGCACTAATTCAGGATATTCCACCGAATAGGTTCGAATACGAGTTTTATCTTTCAGGATGGCGCTGATGTGACTGGACTTGATGATGACACGCTCAACATCGCCCTTATCGAGTTTCGTCATGAACTCACTAAAAATCACATCTTCTTCCGGCTCGTGGTGCGGCACGCTAAATAGGTTGAACAACAAAATCATGAAGAGGCCGACGACAACCCAGAAAAGTATATTCTTTGTCCTGGAATTCATCCAGATCTCCTTGTGGATGGCACGCGTATGGTCAGAACAACCATCAACGTGATTGATGTTACCACAGGTGCCTTCATACTGACAACCGTGAGATCGAAGTCTTACTCGTGATCTCCCTCCATATCCAGGACAGCCAGATACGGAAGGTTCCGGTACTTCTGCTGATAATCGAGTCCATACCCCACGACATACTTATCGGGAATTTTGAACCCCACATAATCAATGGTGACATTGATCACTCGCCGTTCTGGCTTACTCAACAAGGTGCACACTTTAATCGACCGAGGTTTTTTTTTCGCCAACGTCTTGACCAAGTATTGAGCCGTAAGCCCGGAATCGACGATGTCCTCCACCAGCAACACATCTTTCCCTGTAATGTCCTCGGTCAACTCAGTCACCATTCTAACCGTTTTCACCTTGCTTGATGATTTTGTCTGAGATCCTTCACTCGTCACCATCAGAAAATCCACTCGTATGGGAATTCTAATTGCGCGAGCCAAATCGGCATAGAACGCATAGGCTCCCTTCAATACTCCCACCAAAACACAATCCATTCCAGTATAATCTGTTGTGATCTGTTTGCCCAACTCACGAATCCGAGCACGCATTTCTTCTTGTGTCACGATCGGTCGACCGAAGATCCGTTCCATAACTCCCTACTCCCTCTCTCCCGCCCGGTTGTACACCGAGACAACCAAACACCGTGTCGTCCCGCGACGAACGGCAAAACGCTCGTCCTGCCGCATCCCTACCACCCAGAGGATCCCCTCAGGCGCTACTAATAGCGGAACCTTCGCCCGTCCAGGACGAGCCACTTTCTGATCAGTAAAGAAGTCTTGCACCTTCTTGCTCTTCCCCTTCATCCCGTAAGGAACAAATCGGTCGCCAGCCTGCCATGCGCGAACGACCAAGGGCTCAGAAAACAGGTCGGCATCGAACAGTGCCACACCGTGAGAAAAAATCTTCCCTAGCTCATCGGCAGCGCCAAGAGTCATACGTTGTACATGAATTTCCTGATTCGTTCCAGCCCATGAGACCCTTGAAGGCACCGAAACCATATGTACCGCGCTCTTATTTTGGTCGACATCAACCGGATGGCTGCAATCTCTCCTTGCACCTGGGCTAAATTGCACCACCCCCTGATCCAGCGTCACGAGGACCTGCTTCAATGGCAGCCGAGCCCCGCTCTTCTCCTTGAGAAAGACGCGCCGAACTGATTCCACGACCGAAAAACTGCTCGCGCGCCCCTCTTCGTCGTAGGTCCGTAAGATGGATCGAATCAGACGCCGCTGAAGTGCAACCGGCAACTCGACGAAGGCTCGATGATCGACTCGCTGCACACCATGCGACTCACGGTTGACCAGTGCTTTCACAAGGGTACCTGTGACATCTTCCAAGAAATGTTCGTCTTCTCGTAGCAAATCCGCTTGCCGCTGCAGGACACGGACGGCAGTTGGCACCAACTGTGTGAGAACAGGGAACAGTTCCTTCCTGATTCGATTGCGATGATAGACTGGCTTTTCATTGCTCGAATCACGCCGATAGGTCAGCCCTTCATGATCCAAATACGCGAGCACTTCTTTACGGGAGGCTGCGAGAAGAGGTCGAATAATCCCGTCTTTACGAGCGTACGACATTCCTGCTAACCCGGTCATGCCGGCCCCTCTCAATAACCACATGAGCACCGTTTCAGCCTGGTCATTGGCAGTATGACCCACCGCAATGCGGTCGGCCCCTAGTTCGTGAGCCATGTGTTTCATGAAGTCATATCGCGCGTCACGTGCTGCAGCTTGAAGCGACAATCCCTGCCTCCGCTTGGCCAACGAGGGGCGATGGATGACAAGATTCAACTGTCGTTCATGGCAAAAGGTGTTCACAAATGATTCATCGCCGTCGGACTCCGCTCCGCGCAGCCCGAAGTTACAATGGATGACCGTCAACGTGAGCCGCCAGGAGGGGGCCAGGCGATGGAGGAGTGACAGCAACGCGATCGAGTCCGGCCCGCCTGACACTGCTACCAATAGGTGATGACCGGGAACGAACAGCTGATGCTGTCGCACGGTTCGAACAAATTGAGCCAACAACGTCGGCCGTGTGGTGGGTCTAGATTGCGACCTCATGATTGTCGCTTCGGCGGCCAAGATTACCGCACTCCCTGCGAAAACCGCCGCAAGCTGCTGCGTGCCTGCTCCACATCACAAGCAATTTGTTGTGAGAGCTCATCCACAGAGGCAAAGATCTGATCGCCGCGTAACCGCATCACAAATTGCACGGTGATCTGCTGGCCATAGAGATCGCAGGTTTGATCCAATAGATTGACTTCGATCAGCCGCTCGCCTGCGCCAAAGGTCGGCCTCGTCCCGATGTACGCGATCGCATCATGGATCTGAGGCCCAAAGACCGTCCGCGCCGCATAGACGCCATCAGGCGGGACAACACGGTCGTCGGGGACGCGCACATTGGCCGTGGGCCAGCCCATTGCCTGTCCCTGTTGCGTCCCCCGCACCACCGTACCGCGAATTCCATAGGTGCGCCCAAGCAATGCGGTAGCCCGCTCCATTTCTCCCGCTTGAATAAGTCGGCGAATCCTGCTCGAACTCACCACGTCACCGTCACACATTATCGGGGGCATGGGATGAACTCGGAATCCATGCTGCTCGCCAAGATGCACGAGGTCATCAATACGACCTTTCCGGCCCTTCCCAAACGCAAAGTGATTCCCCACAAATAGTTCAGACAAGGCAAGAGATCGGTGCAGGATGTCTGCCGCAAATTGACCGGGACTCATCGCTGCAAAAGTGGGAGTAAACTCCAAGAAGACCACTTCGTCTATCCCTGCGTCTTCGAAGAGCGCCAGTTTTTCTTCTAGGGTGGTGAGAAAGCGAAGATCGACATGCGGTGCGAGGATTTTGACCGGATGCGGCTCGAAGGTTAGCACGAGTGCTGTACCCTGTACCTTCCGCGCGGTCTCGACCACCGTCTGCAGTAGCGCGCGATGACCCAGGTGGTGGCCATCGAAATTACCGATCGTGGCGACTGGATAGGGACGTGGACATTGCCCATACAGCCCACGCGTCACTTTCAACATCGTCGTCAGCGGAGGAGACGCGCAGCGTCTTTGGCAAAATAGGTCAGAATAAGATCTGCACCGGCCCGCTTAATCGAGAGCAACGATTCCATCATCGCGCGCGATTCGTCGAGCCAGCCTGCGTTGGCGGCCGCTTTGATCATGCTGTATTCTCCACTCACTTGATAGGCTGCCACCGGCAATAACATCTGCGTTCTGGCAGCGGCAATGATATCGAGATATGGCAACGCCGGTTTCACCATAATGATGTCCGCCCCTTCTTCGACATCGAGCGCGATTTCCCGAAGTGCTTCACGGCGATTGGCAGGATCCATCTGGTAGGATTGCCGATCGCCGAATTGAGGACTTGAAAACGCCGCGTCCCGAAACGGTGCATAAAAGCAGGATGCAAACTTTGCAGCATAGGCCATAATCGGCAATTCTGGAAAACCCGCCTGATCCAGATCCGCCCGGATCGCCCCCACCCGCCCGTCCATCATATCGGACGGAGCCACCATGTCGGCGCCGGCTTGCGCGTGGGTCCTCGCCATGGCACACAGACACTCCAGCGTTTCGTCGTTGAGAATGCGTCCATCCTTGACGATACCGCAATGGCCATGACCGGTATATTCATCGATGCAGACATCGGTCACAACCAATAGCTCCGGCACCTGGTTCTTGACCGCTTTGACGGCCCGCTGCACGATGCCGTTCGGATCAAACCCCGAACTCCCTCGATCATCTTTCCGGTCGGGAACCCCAAAGAGGATGATGCCAGGAATCCCCAAAGCCGCAATCTCACCAGCCTCTTTCACCAACAGATCGACTGAAAGACGGAACTGCCCCGGCATCGACGCAATCTCCTCCCGCCGGTCTCGCCCTTCGACAACGAACAACGGATAGATCAAGTCGGACGGAGCCAGGTGCGTCTCCCGCACCATACGACGAAAGGTCTCATGCTGCCGCAGCCTCCGTAGGCGCTGTATTGGGAAAGCCATCGGATCACTTCCTCGGGAGATTCGTCAAGAACAACACGAGATCGCGCACAGAAATCAGACCGACTAATTTGCCATCCTGCGTCACGCCAAGATGGCGGATATGCGTTTTGGCCATCAGATCGTTGGCATCTAAGAGCGTCTTATTCTCCTCGATCGTCATGATAGGGGCCGACATCACTTGCTCAACCGTCGTCTTGTGGATATCGGCTCCTGTCGCGACCACACGCCGGACCATATCGGTATCCGTGAGGATACCGATGATCTCCTTTCCATTTGTCACGAACAGGCTACCGATGCCACGATCGCGCATGATCCGTGCTGCAGTCTGCGCATCCATATCCCGCTCTACTGTCACAAACTTCTCTCTTGGAACCATGAACGACTTGACTGCGACCATAACAAGACCCTCCCTTCGCTAAAGCATCCCATTGCCCTGCCGTCTACATCGAACTAACTGCGCGTGGAAACAGTAACGCGTGCCCCTTTCTGAAAATACTTCACAATCATTTCGGCCAGTGCCGGCACCGTATTCTCAGCCGGCATGACCGTGACCGTTAATCCATACTCTTCTGCCGTGCGTGCCGTAATGGGCCCGATACACGCCACCACCACCTCTTCAAGCAGAGATTTCACCGGGTTTCGTCCTCCAAAGACTTCCACAAAATTTCGGACGGTGGAGGAACTCGTGAATGTCACCACTGCCACCCGCCCATCGTGAAACTGTTGCGTCAATGAGGCAACATCCACCGCCGGGGAGATCGTGCGATAGACGGGAATCACATCGACAGTTGCCCCTAATTCACGCAACTGTTCCGGCAAGATTTCGCGCGCAACTTCGGCACGTGGGATCAAGACACGGCTCCCACGAATCCCTAGATCAGTCAATGCGGCGATAATTCCCTCCGCCTGAAATTCGGTTGGAATGATATCCGGTGTCAGCCCATACGTTTCCAGTTCCTGCGCAGTTCTCGGTCCAATGGCGCACAGTCGAAGATTCGCCAACGCACGCGCATCCTTCCCCGCAGCACGAAGCCGATCCATGAAGGGCCTTACCCCATTCACGCTGGTAAAAATGAGCCACTGATAGGTATTGAGACGAGTCACCGCGCCATCAATCGCCTGCCAACTGGCTGGAGGCACGATTTGAATCGTCGGAACTTCAATCGGCTCTGCACCATAGGCCGCCAGTAATTGGGAAAATTCTCTCGCTTGCTCCCGTGCGCGAGTCAGCACGATTCGTTTCCCAAAGAGCGGCTTCGTTTCAAACCAATTGAGCTGTTCTCGCAACCGCACGACTTCACCCACGACGATGACGGTAGGCGGTTCAAGATGGGCCGCTTCTGCTTTTGCGACAATATCGCCCAATGTCCCCACAATTGTTTCTTGATCGGCTTTGGTCCCCCACCGAATCGCGGCGACCGGCTGGTTCGGCGACCGTCCTTCTGACAGGAGCCGTGTGACGATCGCGGGAAGATTCTTCATGCCCATCATGAAGACAAGGGTCCCAGATGTGCTGGCCAACTTCGGCCATTCCAACTGAGTTTCCGGCTTAGTAGGATCTTCATGGCCGGTGACAAACGTCACCGTGGATGCCAATGTACGATGGGTCACCGGAATGCCTGCATAGGCAGGAACCGCGACTGCGGCCGTCACACCAGGCACAATCTCAAACTCGATCCCTGCGGCCGCGACGGCTTCTGCCTCTTCTCCACCGCGGCCAAAGACAAACGGGTCGCCCCCTTTGAGTCGAACGACCACATGTCCCTCTTTCGCACGTTCAATGAGCAATCGATTGATATCGGTTTGGTCTTGATACTGTCCGCGTCCCCGTCGACCCACATAAATACGTTGCGCCGACGGTGGAGCATACTGTAATAGGGCCGGATTGGCGAGAAAATCGTACAGGACGACATCGGCCGTTTCAAGGCATTCCTTCCCTTTCAGTGTCAACAGTCCGGGATCGCCTGGTCCTGCTCCGACCAAGTAGACCTTCCCTGTTTTATTCACTGTCGTCATGTCGCTCCATAGATCGCTTGGAGTATTCTATCCCCACCACGTGAGAGCAGGCGTTCCGCGAGTTGGGTGCCGATCGACTCCGGATCCTCAATGGTGCCTTCAGCCGCATCACGAAGAAGCTCTTTCCCGTCCACGCTGGAGACCAATCCTTCCAGTCTTACTCCTGCCCCCGCTACAGTTGCATGTGCCGCGATCGGCACCTGGCAGCCTCCTTGGAGCCGATGGAGCAAGGCGCGTTCGGCAAGGACGGCCGTCTTGCTCGGCGCATGGTTCAAGCCACTCAACAGAGCACGAATGAAGACATCCTCTTGCCGGCCCTCGATGCCCAGCGCCCCCTGACCTATGGCAGGCAAACAAATCTGCGGCGAAAGATATTCTGTAATCTCATGTGCCCAGGCCAATCGTCGAAGCCCCGCTGCAGCCAGTATGATCGCGTCGAATTGTCCCTCACGTAATTTCTTCAGACGGGTGTCCAGATTCCCGCGCAACATGGCGATTGCAAGGTCTGGTCTCGCATACAAAAACTGTGATTGGCGGCGCAGACTACTGGTGCCGATCCGAGCGCCACGAGGAAGATCCTTGAACGACCACCCGTCACGACTGATCAACGCATCCCGTGGATCCTCGCGAGGCGGCACACAGAGAATCTCCAATCCCTCGGGCAATTCTGTGGGCACATCTTTCATACTATGCACGGCCAGATCAATCTCACCGCTCAAGAGCGCTTCCTCAATCTCTTTCACAAACAGTCCCTTCCCGCCAATTTGGGCTAACGGGACGTCCAAAATCTTATCTCCCGAAGTTTGTATCCTCCGCAGGGTGACCGACACATGCGGGGCCAGTGCGTGCAATTGCGCCTGCACCCACTCGCTCTGTTGCACCGCGAGCTTGCTCCCGCGCGTTCCCAGCACGACGGTGGATCGTTCCTCACCGACTTGTGACATCGCTCCCTTCACCAACTCACCTCCCGATCACGAACAGTATGCTCAATGACGTGGCATCTCCGAGCCAGTCCTTGGAGTCACCTCTTCAGCATCCTGGATACCGTCATGTGACGGATGACAGGTCTCCGACTCAGATGAAGGGCTCCCGTTGACGTTGGGACCGGAAGAATCTCCGAGGCCGAAGAATCGCCGGGCGGCTTCGACAAAGGCGGCTCCCTCCGAGGAATTCACCTCAGCCTTCAGCGTCACCATCGTATTGTGAATCAGCTTATTGACAATGGACGACGCCATCGCCTCGACCAATTCACGTTCCGTCGAGGACAAATGTGCCAATCTCCCCAAGGTCTTGTCGATCTCAGATCTTTTAATCTCATCAATCCGAGCGCGGAGCGCCACAATGGTGGGAGTCACTTCAAGCGATTGAAGCCATTGCCGCACGACCCCAACTTCATCCATCACCATCCGCTCGGCTTTCTCAGCCTCATTGAGGCGCTCCCCGCGATTCCGTTCAACCCGCGTCTTTAAATCATCGATGTCGAACAGGAAGGCGTTATCCACATGCCGCACCGCCGGATCAATATTACGCGGGACCGAAATGTCGATCAGAAACATCGGACGGTTCATCCGTTGGTTAACCGAATGCTGCACATCGTCCTCGCTCACAAGATAATGCGCGGCACCGGTCGACACTAATACAATATCGGCAGTGGCCATATCCTCCCGAAATTCCTCAAAAGGAACCGCGGTACCACCAAACCGATTGGCCAATTCCACTGCATGTTGAGGACTTCTGGTCGTCACCCGCACATGCCGAACACCACTGGCAATGAAATGTCGTGCGGCTAACTTTGCCATTTCCCCTGCTCCCACCAACAGCACGGTCTTCTCAGTTAAGTCTGAAAAAATCTTCTTGGCCAATTCGACTGCCGCGTAGCTTACCGACACCGCCATTTCGGAAATTTTCGTTTCCGTCCGCACACGTTTGGCGACGGAAATCGCTTTCTTCATCACTTTGTTCAGAATGATGCCGGTGGACTTGTTCGTCAGCGCAACCTCGAAGGCCTCTTTGATCTGGCCCAGAATCTGCGATTCACCGATGATCATAGAGTCGAGACTGGAGGCGACCCGAAACAAATGGCCAAGTGCCCGATCCCCCTCATGCCAGTACAGATGAGGAGTCAATTGCTCTGAGGAGAGCGAGAGGTGGGCATCCGCCAGGAAATCCTGAATTCGTCCATACCCAGACTCGATCTCATCAACCACGGCATAGACCTCAACCCTGTTGCACGTCGACAGCAACACCCCTTCTCGCACTCCTTGATACGAACACAGGCGACCCAATGCTTCACCCATCCGGCTTTCGGGAATCGCCAGCTTCTCGCGGATTTCGACTGGGGCGGTCTTATGGCTCAAACCGACGACGACGATATGCATATCACGACACCGGTCCGTGACTCTTGAGGACCACACCGATGAGAGTGAGAATAACACCGGCAAACCCGATAATCGTCAAATATGCCGCCCGTTTGGCTCTCCAGCCCACGGTCAGGCGTCCGGTCAATACGACAAAATAGAACACCCATGTCGCAAGCGCCCAGACTTGCTCGGGGTTCCAGTTCACATACGAACCCCGAGAAAACTCGGCGGAGAGCGCACCGGTAATGATGCCGAGCGTGAGGAGGGGAAAACCCGTCACAATCGACCGTTGATTCAGATTGTCGAGGAAATCCAGGGCAGGTAACTTAGAGTAGAGGACATTGAACCGTTTAGACTTGAGAAGTCCGTCTTGAATCAGATACATGACACCAGCGACAAAGGCGACGGCAAATCCCACGGTACCAAGCATGCTCAGCGTGACATGGACCCACAGCGTTCCAAACACCGGAGTCAGCGTCGGAACTGCCTCCGGTAACGCGGCAGCAGAGACTAGCGAGAGCAGGGCCAGCGGAACGATAAACGAGCCGAGCACATGCAGATGATGGCGAAACTCCACGGCAAGGAATACCAGGATCAGCATCCAGGAGAAAAACGACAGGGCTTCATGGAATCCAGGCGACGAGATGTCTGTCACCCCGACCATCCCTGCACCCAATGCAATGGTATGTGCGGCAAACCCGGTCGCGGTCATACCCAGCGAGATATTTGCCAGGACTTCAGACGGCCAGAGCAGATAGACCAGAAAGGAAACGGTGGCCGCAAAATACAAGGCCATCGTCACCACAAAGAACATGGCGGCCATAGAGGGCTATCCTCTCAACTTTTCAGGACAAACAGACGACATTAAGCTGTGGATTATATCGATGGCGCGAGAGGGGAGTCAACCAAACGATCGTGTAATGAGAGGCCGAACAATCATCACTCGTTCCATCGGTACCCTCTATGTCGTCAGTACACCGATCGGCCACCCAGACGACATCACTCTTCGGGCCCTTGCTACATTGCGCCACGTCAGGATTGTTGCATCAGAAAGCCCTCGCGTGACCCAGGCGCTCTTGGCGCATCATAAGATTACAGCAACCATCACCAGCTACGGCCCGATCAATCTCCATGAGAAAATGCCGCTCCTTCTCCATCGGTTGATGCAGGGACAGGATGTCGCGCTGGTCTCAGATAATGGCACTCCAGTCATCTATGATCCAGGCAGCCTACTTGTGGCTGCTGCCCATCAAGCAGGAATCCCGGTCAAGGCCATCCCAGGTCCTTCTACCCTCACGGCCGCGACGGCGATCTCCGGGTTTTCCGGCGATGCCATTATCTTTGAGGGACGCCTCCCCAGAACCGGCCGTGCACTCACGCAACATCTGTCCCAACTCCAACATGAACGCAGCACCCTCGTCTTCTATGTGGAACCAAAAACCCTTGCGCGGCTCCTGAACATTCTGGCACAGGTACTCCCCGCCAGACAGGTAGCCATCGCAATAGATCTCACAACGTCTAAAGAAACCGTGTTGCGAGGGGTGCCGAGTGCGCTGCGTGATCAGATCGGACTTGTGGCAAAGGATTCTGCGGTGACAGTCGTTATCGAAGGAAAGAGGATGGGATCGCGCACAGGCAACGATACGCAGAAGGGACCTCTGCGCTACTCATCTTCGCGGCGTCGAATACGCACTCGATAGAATTCTTGAACCCGATCTTGTGAAAGGACCGTGTGCCCCTCATTACTGACGCTCAGGGGGACATTTCGAATGGGGTCGCCATCGTCCAAGAGCACTGAAAGAATCTGCCCTTGCTCCATCGCTTCGAGCTTTAACTTGGTTTTGACAAAGTTATAGGGACAAATCACTCCCCGTAAATCCAACTCGGTATCTGGCTCGCGAGTCACTGTTGTAGGGTCCTCTCCTCCCAAGTTTTTCTCCTTCTCGTTCATCTTGGCAATTCGCCGCACGAGTCCGCTGGCAAGTCTAGCAAGGAGTCGGCATCCTCGCAAGCAGGGTACCGGATATGACCACACGGTGAGCGCAAAAAAAGGGGCAGCAAGACGCTGCCCCTTCCATTCTGCTAGACGCTTGCGAATGTGTCTCGAATTAGTTCATGCCCTTGACCAAGTTTGGCTTGGTGTAGTCCGTTCCGTAGTCTGACTTGTTGCCGACTCCATTGCCCCATCCCGGCTGTGGTTCGCACTGCCAGCAGGGAGCGGAACCGGTGTATTCACCTACCGGGCTGGTGATGCCGGAATCGATCTTTCCTGGAAGAACAGAGCCACTAATGCCACCGGTGGTGGAACCACTGTTCGTTTCGATCCCACGCTCGCTCCTAGGATCCGGGTGTTGCCCAAGTCCGCCGAAACCAGCAAGCTTCTCATTGCCACGAATGACGATAACCTCACGGACAATTTTACGACCTGTGCCGAATGGCTGGCTCGCACTTGTTTCCTCAATTGCCTGAATAGCCACGTCGTCACCAGACGCTAAAACACGAAGCTGATCGTAATTCGTCTTGTCATCAAAATATACCGTACGGTAGTTCATCGCGCCACCACCTGCACGGCCCTCATCGTGAGAGCTTCCACCCATCTCTAGCCACATTTTTTTGGCTGTCAGATCGAATCCAATTACACGACCAAACATGCTTTCGTTCTGCGACAACCGGTCGAGAAGCTGGGTTCTATCGTAGGTGTTCACGCGAGGACTCGTCCCGGACACATCGCCAACCCCTTCGCCCACACCCATGCCGGATTGGTTAGACTGCAATCGCTCTTGAGCGATTGCCATACTTGCGGCGCCGACAAAAATAATTGCCGCCCCCAGTGCCAACACGTTACGCATGTGCTGCCTCCTCGGTAAGATTTTGAGAATGAAAGAATGTAGTGCCGTGGCCGACACGAAGATGAGACGATCTATATCTATGAGATTTTTTCATCACCCTAATGCCCGCGAACTATAGGCTACCCATTTTCACAAGTCAACTGATCTTCTACAGAATCTGATGTCCTTCCGCGCTCTGCATCATCCGATTATCGTCCAACTCCGATACACATTCCTACCATACCAACCACACACTATGAACCGATGGTGCCCAGAGGGAGGGTCGAACTCCCACTCTCTTGCGAGAACCGGATTTTGAGTCCGGCGCGTCTGCCAGTTCCGCCATCCGGGCATACACGTTCCAGTCGAATCTTCTTAGCACGAAGCCATAGGCGGGTCAATCTGCGCCCTCTTTATATTCGCACGACAGCAGTGTTACAATTCTTCTCCAATACTCATCTCATAACTGCACTCGGAAGGAATCTCACATTATGGCAGATGTTCAATGCGTCACGTGTGGGCAAGCGGGAGAAACCATCACCGACCCTCTCTTCATGGGAAAGCTTGAATCCGAGATCAAATCCAAAGTCTGCAAGCCCTGCTGGAAGAAATGGGAAGGCATGCGGGTGATGGTCATCAACGAGTATCAGGTCAATCTGGGGGAAGAAAGTGGCAGAGACCTCGTGAAGAAGCAGATGAAGGCCTTTCTCAAACTTGGAGAGCAAACGGATACCGGGAAACTCGATCAGAACTATCGCCCGCCCGCCTAGACCCAAACGGTTTTGCGCGGGCAAGAGAACTTCCGACTAGGCTTGTATTGGCGAGTCGTCTCTGAATTTCTCCTGCGATCTCGCAGGCTTCGTTGACAGGCCGACTTCTGAAATGCTAGATTTCATCGGTTTCGATCCATCCATGATAATCGACATCTCGTCACAACTCGTTACGGAGAGAGACGGGGTAAGGGCTGGTTCATGATTACACAGATGCATGTTAAAGGGTTGATGTTCGACCCCTATAATAACGCCTACATCGTGGTGCTACGTGACGAAGAGCATTCCGACATGCTCCCCATTTGGGTCGGCAAGTCAGAGGCCGGCGCAATCAGCATGTCGCTGGAAAATGTGACGCCTCCCCGACCGATGACACACGACTTCATGATGTCATTCCTTGATGCCTTCAATGCAAAAGTCATCAGCGTGGTCATTACAGATCTGTCAGAGCATACCTATTTTTCGAAAATCCACCTGATGTATGAAGATTCAGAATACACGGTCGACGCCAGGCCTAGCGATGCGATTGCACTAGCACTCCGGAGCAATGCGCCGGTATTTGCGAATAATTCCGTCATCACCAAACAGAGTTCCGAAGAGCTTGAACAGTGGCTGGAAAATCTTAAACCGGAAGATTTTGGAAAACTAGACTCCTGAGTCCGCACGACAGAATTATGGATACCGTCGATCAACCCAACGAACAAAGCTTGGTAGAATACCGGGTGGATCGTATCCTGGAAGAGGCCAACACCGATACGAGGATTGTCGTCTTAGCACGTCAGGACGGCGTCCTTGACACATTTCCGATTTGGGTCGGAGCGGCAGAAGGTAATGCCATTAAATTAGCGCTCGATACCATGATCACACCACGGCCCATGAGCCATGATTTGATCAAGAGTTTTGCTGAACACTTGAATATCACAATCCAACGCGTCGTCATTACGGACGTCAAGAGCAGTACGTATTATGCGACAGTGCATGTCGCGAACAAAGGCCTGGAAAGGACCATCGATTCCCGACCCAGCGATGCGATCGCGTTGGCTCTTCGGGCGCCTTGCCCGATTTACATCACCCAAGACGTGTTGAAGCGGAGGAGTACGACGAATCTCGACGCCTGGCTGGCAAAGCTGGAGTCGAAAGATATCGGCGCGCCGGAAGTGCAAGAAACTTAAGTCACTCGATCGTGAAAGAACGGAGAGAACAATGTTGAGCTACATGCAAAAACCTTTAGACGTGCAGGAAAAGTGGTACCTCGTGGATGCGGAGGGAAAAACGCTGGGCCGATTAGCAGCCCGAGTCGCCGGAATGTTGCGCGGCAAACACCGGCCGACCTTTACCCCCCATGTGGACATGGGTGACCATATCGTCATCGTGAATGCGGAGAAGATTCATCTGACCGGCAACAAAATGGTCGCGAAACTCTATCGTCGCCATAGCGGCTTTCCTGGTGGACTTAAAACTGCAACCGCGCAGCACGTCTTCCGGAAGGATCCGACAGAACTCTTGACTAAAGCGATCGAAGGGATGCTTCCAAAAAACCCGCTGGGGAATCATATGGCGAAGAAGCTCCGCGTCTACGTCGGTCCCACCCATCCGCATCAGGCGCAACAGCCGGAACCCATTACCCTGTAGACACCACACAGACGAAGAAGGAGATATCTAAGCATGGCAGTAGCAACTCAATATGCAACCGGACGACGAAAGTGCGCCATTGCGAGAGCCTGGGTCACAGGGAGGGCAGGAGATATCACGATCAATGAACAACCGATCGAGAAGGCATTCCCGCGGCTGACCCTGCGGCAGATTATTCAGTTCCCGCTCGAAATTGGCGGTGTCATGGGGCAGTACTCGATCAAGGCCACGGTGCAAGGTGGCGGGCAGGTTGGACAAGCCGGCGCCCTGCGTCATGCCATTGCACGCGCGTTGGTAGAGCTCAACCAACCCCTGCGTACACCCCTCAAGAAGGAAGGCTTGCTGACCCGCGATTCGCGCGTCAAAGAGCGGAAAAAGTACGGACAGAAGGGTGCAAGAAAGCGGTTCCAGTACTCAAAACGATAAACATCGGAGCCACAGTCAGAAAAAGGGAAGGCTCCACGCCTTCCTTTTTTTTGTGCCCGTGGCACACATGGCAGGTGATACAGATGAAAAAAGTACGCGTCACAATCGCAGGGGCCAGTGGATATGCTGGAGCAGAACTCGTTCGCTTGGCAGCCCTCCACCCGCACTTCGATCTCCACGCTGTCACATCAGAGAAATCCGCCGGGGTTCCCGTGGCAACGGTCTTCCCGAGTCTGGCTGGACTCGTCTCTCTCTCTTTTCAAGCGCTCTCACCCGAAGCCTTGGCAGAACAGGCAGATGCGGTCTTCTTAGCCCTTCCCCATACTAAATCGTTAGAGCCGGTTTCCGCCTGTCTCAAAACCGGCAAACTGGTGGTGGACCTCAGCGCCGATTACCGACTCACGGATCCTGCCGTCTATGAACAATGGTATAAAACACCGCATGCCTACCCGGACTTGCTGAAGGATGCCGTCTACGGACTTCCGGAATTACATCGTGCTGCCATTGCCAAGGCGAGACTCGTCGCGTCGCCAGGCTGTTACCCAACGGCAGCGGTTCTACAATTGGCGCCATTGTTCGCCCGGGATCTTGTACAACCGCACACCGTCGTCATCGATGCGAAGTCCGGCGTGTCTGGAGCTGGGCGAAGCCCGGCTCTCCCCTACCATTTCCCTGAAGCCCATGAATCCTTAGAGCCCTACAAAATCGGAGGGCACCGCCACATTCCTGAAATAGAACAAGAACTCGGGGGGTTGCTTCAACGCGCCTCTCACCCATCGGACACAGTGGCCGCACAGCCGATCGTCACATTCACCCCGCACCTCGTCCCGATGAACCGTGGCATCTTGAGCACCGCCTACTGCAAACTGAAGAGTCCGATGTCGCTACCGGACCTGCGCGCGTTGTATCGAGACTTTTACAAAGGTGAGCGGTTCGTCAGGTTCCAGGAAGAGACCGTTCCGAATCCGCGCTACATCAAGGGCTCTAACTATTGCGACATCGGCGTCTACCTCGATTCCCGCTCAGGATCGGTCATTACGGTGGCGGCGCTGGATAATTTAGTGAAAGGCGCGGCAGGCCAAGCGATTCAAGCCATGAACCTCATGCTGGGATTTCCTGAGGAGACGGGTTTAACGGCTCCCGCCGCCTACCCTTAAGCAGGATGCTGAAAAAGGAGATGGGGTAGCTGGGACGATCCCCTTGCTCGCGCAACGCGCGGCTTGAGAAAGCCCTCGTTGGACGCGCGCAGTTGGAATCATCCCAGCCACCCCTTACAAAAAGGATAGTTCGCTTCGGCCTTGTTTGGGAAAAGGCGCGTCACTGGGCAAAAAGTCTGTCTTGGCAGACTCAGGGCAGGTGGGTGAAATAACCACCTGGGTTGGGCGGGTGAGAAGTCCGGCCTTTTTGAGCATCCTGCATAGATCAATATATATTCTCTCGATTATGGCTAAAAAATTACCAACACCATCTCCACGCCGTGGAGTTACCGCACCGCAGGGATTTCGTGCAGCCGGCATCCATTGCGGGATCAAGAAGCCAGGCTTGCTCGACCTCGCGCTTGTTGTCTCAGAACAGAGCGGTCCCATCGCAGGGGTCTTCACGAAAAATCAGGTGGTCGCAGCGCCGGTCATTGTCGATCGCTTGCACTTACGCCAGGGAATCGGACGGACCATTCTCGTCAACAGCGGCAACGCGAACGCCTGTACTGGCGCCAAGGGATTGGCCGCCGCAAAGAAGACTGCCACCGTACTTGCACGCCACATGGGAGTTCCCTCGCAACACGTATTCATCGGTTCTACAGGTGTGATCGGTCGTGCGTTACCGGTCGATCAAATCATCAAAGGCATCCCGAAACTGGTTGCTCAACTCACCGACCATGGAGGCCCGGATGCTGCTCGGGCAATCATGACGACCGACCTGCGCCCGAAGTCCATTGCCCTCCAGGACACCATCGGTGGTCGTTTGATTACCATCGGGGGAATGGCCAAGGGCTCTGGAATGATCCACCCCAACATGGCCACGATGCTGGCCTATTTCACCACGGACGCGTCAATCACGAAGAGCGCCCTCCAACGGGCTCTCAGTCTCGCGGCCGACGAGTCATTCAACTGCATTTCGGTCGATGGAGATACGAGCACGAACGACACGGTCCTGTGCTTGGCGAACGGTATGGCTCGGAACCGCACCATCAAAGAAGGCACCCCCGCCTTTCAGCGATTCCTCCTACTCCTGACAGAAGCCTGCCAATCACTCGCGCTGGCAATTTGTCGCGATGGTGAAGGTGTCACGAAGGTGGTAAACATCGAGGTGGCCGGAGCAGCCACAGTGGCCCAGGCACGGCAGGTCGCCCACACCATCGCCACATCAAATCTGGTAAAGACCGCCCTGTTCGGCGAAGATGCCAATTGGGGTCGTGTGATGGCGGCAATCGGACGAGCCGGGGTTCCGATTACTCCGTCAAAGCTGAATGTCTCGTTCGGCGGGGTTCCAATGGTAAAAAAAGGTATGGGACTCGGGCTCGCTGCTGAAGCCCGCATCGCAAAAGTCTTTCGCCAGAAAGAATTTACGATCGCCGTAGGACTAGGACAAGGCCGCCACAAAGCGCACATCTGGACAACCGATCTGTCGTTCGACTATATCCGCATCAACGCAAGCTACCGATCTTAGCGGATGCTGAAAAATCCCGTCAGCATCGTTCTCGCATCGCTCAGATCCTCAACGTACCCCAGAGGGTACGCCTCCGGTCTTCGCTCGCTGCGGCCTTGCTGAACGGCCTTTTTGAGCATCCTGCGACTATTGAGGCGTCAGTACCAACTGTAGTATTTCAGGGCAAGGCGCGATCGCCTCTTTCCTGAACCAACCCACCGCCTAGCTGACTGGTGAACCTGAATCAAGAGAGACGAGAGGGGAAGTCTGGTCGTCCTCCTGCTCGCGGAACGCGCACGATAGGAATGTGCTCGTTCAACGCGCGCAATCGAGGATCAACCAGGCTACCCTTGAAAATGAAATGTGAGATTAGGATAACGCCTACGATGAAGGGGATGGAAGGGGCACCCATATTGGTCTTGTGCTTCCGGAACGCGCGCCCTAAGAAGGGCCTCGTTCGACGGCCTCACCTAGACCAACACAGGTGCCCTTCCGTATGGGAGGAGGTAGGCTTACAAACACCCTCGCCCTCTTCTGTGCAGATGATTTATTGCGAGGAAAAGCGTATTCTTTGACACCATTAATTTCCCAGCCCCAGTCTATCCAAGATTAGACTGACCGGAAAAAACAGAGAAGACTCGGTCTCCAGATAAATAAATATATGACCGCTAGACCTCATCTCACTTCTCTGTTTGAAGCTTTTTAGCTGAAAGGAATACACCCATGGCCGAAGAAGACCATGCCATTAGCGCAGAAGTTCTGCAGCAAGTTATTGCGGCACTCTCGAAGGCGGAACCCACTAGCCGCTCAAAAATTCTTCAGACCGCTGCGACTTTCTTCGAAATCAGACCAGTTGTCGTCTCCAGTGCTTCTTCTCTTTCGCAACAATCCAAACCTTCCGGAGAATTCTCAGAAGACCGCTCAATATCTCCCAAAGTTTTCATCCATGACAAGGCTCCACAAACAGACATTGAGAGAGTAACCTGTTTAGCCTACTATCTTACTCACTATAGAGCGACCCCCCATTTCAAGACCCTAGACATAAGCAAGCTAAATACAGACGCAGCACAGGTGAAGTTTTCGAATGCTGCTTGGTCTGTAGAAAATGCTGCCAAGAAAGGACTCCTCGTCCCCGCCCCTCAGGGCCATAAACAAATTAGCTCTTTTGGAGAGAAATTTGTTCTTGCCCTACCAAATCGAGATGCTGCAAAGGGGGTACTAGCCAACATTCGCAAGAAGCGGCCAACGAAGAAAGCGGACAGTTCAAATGGCCCTGAAATTTCCACCGAAGAATCCATTGAGGATTCTCTCATCTAAAGAAATCATATGACTCGACACGCAAAACGCATCGTTATCTACAATCACAAGGGTGGGGTTGGGAAAACCACACTGACTGTAAATATTGCTGCTGCATTTGTCTCTCTTGGAAAGAGAGTACTTTTGGTCGACTCAGATCCCCAATGCAACCTGACGGCTTATTCGATCGAGAGCAATGTTGTCGATGACCTCTTGGACACATCAGATGACGAGAAAAAAGGCCGAACAGTATGGTCGGCGTTAAAGCCTATATCTGAGGGAACAGGGAACGTTAAAACTATCCGGCCCTACGAGTTGTCATCTAACTTATTTCTACTTCCTGGCGATATTAGGCTATCGGAATTCGAAATGTCTCTTACATCGCTTTGGAGCGAATGT
The DNA here is from genome assembly GCA_041743755.1 of Nitrospiraceae bacterium. GTDB lineage: Bacteria > Nitrospirota > Nitrospiria > Nitrospirales > Nitrospiraceae > Palsa-1315. Next base: position 61,850 of record JBGTMB010000152.1, read on the forward strand.
GTCCAACGACGAATTAGAGGTTTTCGTGGAGTTACAGCACTTAGCTCACTGGTCAGCGATATCGCAAGAAGCCAAGATATAGACTACATATTTTATGATGCAGGGCCCAATATTGGGCCACTGAATAAGGTTATTCTTCTCGATTGCGACGAATTGATTGTGCCTGCAGCGTGCGATCTATTCTCAGTGAGAGCATTGAAAACGCTTGGCCACACTATGTCCGAATGGATAAAGGAATGGGAAATTATTGAAACTCTTGCCCCTGACGATCTCTACCTATTCAATGGCAAACCAAGATTCCTAGGTTATATACCTCAGCGCTTCAGAGTTTATCGGGGCGAACCATCTGCTGCCTACACATCCTATTTGTCAAAATTGGAGAAGAATGTCGAAAGTGAAATTATCGCAGTACTGCGAAAAATTGATACTACTCTGGCCCCAAGGAGCGTATCTGAAACGATGCTAGGGCAGATCCAGGACTTTGGAGCGCTTGCCAATGCGGCTCAAAATGAGGGCGTTCCCTTATGGAAGGTGCGTGGAGCTGGAAGCAAGGAACTGAAAGAATCTGCGAGGCAAACATTTCTCGCCCTATCAAAACAAATCATTAAGCGGGCGCAGTCCGTGTAACCTAATGAACCGCAAGATTTCCAAAATGGAGGCTGACAGAATCGACGGACTCGTTGCCTTTTATCGAGAGAACCTAGAGCAGTTTAAACGCTTCATGGGATCCGTGCAGTCTCTTTTCAGTAATGTTGAAGCCTTGACACCCTATGTTCATTCAACAAAATGGCGAATCAAGGATCCTGAGCACTTAAAAGACAAATTGAAAAGACGGGCCATCCAATGCAAAGAGAACAACGAGAAATTTGAGGTTACAAAAGAGAACCTTTTTGAGAAAGTGACCGATCTCGTCGGTTATCGAATTCTCCATCTTCATACAACACAAATTAACAAAATCAACAAAGTCATTTTGGATCTACTCGTGAAAGATGATTATGTCTTAATCGAAGGCCCTATCGCTCGAACATGGGACAGCGAATCAGAGACTTACTTCAAGAGCATTGGCATCGAGACAAGGGATACCGGAAGAATGTACACGAGTGTTCATTATCTTTTTAAAGCTAATAAACGGGCGCTACCCACTTGCGAGCTGCAGGTTAGAACACTTGCAGAGGAGGTGTGGGGAGAAGTAGATCACATGATAAATTACCCTCACCCGTCACACATTACTGCGTGCAGAGAGCAAATAAAAGTCCTCGCGCGGGTAACATCAAGCTGCAGCAGATTAGTTGACTCCATTTTTCAATCCTATAATGAGAGTTGCATTCAGCTACCCATTCAAGAAAAAATAAGGCGCACAAACCCAAACAAGTCTGCCAAGGACAACCGAGCAGTGAAACGTAGTAGGACAAAGCGAAAAAGTTAGAGGTCTCAGAAGCCCTTCAAGTTCTCCGCTGAGCGGATGCAATCGAAGGGGTGGGCAGAAATGAAGACAAAACAATGGTGTCAGCAGTCTTTCCAATTGCTCTATTTGAAGACTTCTCCGACAACCCTCCTTCGCGCAACGGGACTAAACGGCTAATCCATCCACAGCACTAACCCGTCACGCATCCCACGCCTTACCCCTAACGCCTCACTTTCACTGACATCAGTTTGACTTCTGACTATGAGAAGGCGCAACATGGCGTCCATTATTCATAAAATACAGAGGTGTATGGTGCCCTCTTGCTAGTCTCGCCCAATCCAGCTATACAGAATCGATCAAGAATCGAATCGCACCCTCTTGGCAGACTTCGCCATGAGGACGTTGTTGTTTGTGCAACAGTAACACCCATCGACATGATGTCCTGGGTCTTAACCTCATCGAAATGGAGACTGAGATGAAACGACTGGCAACCCTATCGGCCGGACTGATCCTGGGATCGCCCTCCCTCGCATTGGCGGCGGAACATAGTGCGGGGTACCGGGGTATCGGGCAACTCTACTTCTTCTTCATGGGCGCGATTTTAATCTATGGCGTCTATGACAGCTTCGGCAAGAAGGCGATGTATGTGATGGCGCCGATCATTGTGATCGGGCTCTATCTGATGTTGCCCGCGGAGTAGATACCGAGATCAGGATAGGATCCAAAAGACTGGCTCGGCTTAGTCGAGCCAGTCTTTTTCTTTGAGTTTCCGTGGAAGATATTTTTTCGTGAGGTACTGGAAGTCTTTGTTGGCAAGGGCGTCTAGTTCGTACTTGAGTCCGCTCGCGAGCATCCGCTTGATCTCAACCTGCCAGGCCGGCTTCTGGAACCACTGATAGTTGAGGAGTTCCTTTGCGCGGGCGATGTCCTTCTCGTTCAATTTGATCCCGACGTTACGCGGAAGTTCGTATCGTTCAGGGTCAGCGCTGGAAAGACCGATGAACTTGGCTTTGGGAATCGCCATCCGCTGGCTCTCAAAGGCCAGATTAATTGAGCCTTGCTTCACAACGGAATAGATATAGTACCCCCAGGGATCGTTATCGACCAGGACATAGACTGGAAGTCTATATTCCTCGTGTAATCGCCTGGCCAAGCGGCGCACCCCACGAGGCGGTTGCCCATTGCCCGTCAATAGCACACAGTTATATCGGCGCCAGAATTTATCTTCCGAGAGGCGATTCCACTGCGTGCCTTTCTCCACCAACAGTACAAAGTCAGCCGTACAGCGGCGGATCTCCACATATTCGGGCTCGACAATCGACGGAACCGAGTACCCGCCTTTTCCCAGCTTGGCGCAATCCACACGATCGCCATCGTCACCCAGCACGAGCGGGCCGACGACACTTCCTCCATTTTCTGCGCGTACATGTAATTCCTCACGAAGCGCCACGAGCGACACTTCCAGATCTTCGATAATCGGGTCCGATTCGTCCTGGGTGTCGAAGGTATTCTCGTGCGAGTCCTGAATGGTGTGTTTCGTCCGGTAATAAATCTCTCTGAGCGACGTCGTCAACTCCGCGCGCTGCAATTCGGAGAGGGCATCCGCGACCAACATCGTCTGCATGAACTTCTTGGCCATGCCGACGTTGAAAAATGAACGGGCCTGTTTCTTGCTCCCCATTTCGAGCAAACCCTTGCGCGCATTAAAGGCCACGTTCGAGAGCGCGCGAATCGGGATGGCCATCGTCGGATCTTTTTCACGCTGCGCGGACGCGATCACCATATCGGCCAGCCCGACTAATTTCTTTTCAACAACCCCGTTCTTTGTGATTTTTGTTTTTGCCATGCGTCGTCCTACTTTTTCTTCCTTGCCAGGGGGACCTTGCGACCGGTACGAACTGCACCTGTCTGTTGCTGTGCCAGCGCACCATTTTTACGAGTCGATCCGACGGTTGCGACCATGCTTGGCCTTTTCTTCTCAGACTGTGTCTTTGCAGTGTGTCGTGGGTTAGGTGTAGGGGAAGCCGGCTGCTCCTCGATTGCTATGTCATCGGAAACAGGAGCCGCCAGTGGAGCCTCTCCTTCGATACCTTCCGCTGTGACAATAATGGAATGCGGTAGGCCCTCCGGCCCGGCGCCGGTCTTGCCGAGCGTTTCATCCGTCTTCATGCCACCGGTTCGTGAAGAAGCAATCTTCTGCAGTTGCGCTTTCAATTTTTCGACGGACAGCTTCCCACCCTTTAACCTGTTACAGGCTTCGGCGACTTCTTCGATATAGAGTTCGAAAATATTGCGCCGCCGAAATTCGCTCGCTGCTCGCTCGCGACGTCGCAGAAAAAGTCCAAGCCGCCGCCCACACTCGCGAAGCGCGAGGGTAATCTCTTTATGGATCTCGTCGTACTCCGCGATCGCCTCTTTCGATTCGCTTGTAAAGGGCACCCAGACGGAAGCAATGTGCACGAAGATAGCCATCGGACCTGCGGGAAGAGCCCCGCGTGATTGGCTCATTCCATAATTGCGCCAGGTTGTCGCCAGCACCGCCTTGAAAATAGCGCAAGCAGACTGCTGGTAGAGCAGCGGCACCCGGTTGGCATAGCGAATCACGCGCGCGAGTTCTGAATCTCCTTCTTCCTGCTCCCCTTCTGCCAACGGCATCGCCGGCCTCTCAGGCTTAGCCTCGCTATCCGGAGCTTTGCCAAAGGACAGTCCTGCTTCAATAATGAAGGGGTTGCCGCGATAGACGGAGGGAGGCCGGCTCACCGCCGTATAGAATTCTCCTTTGATCTGTTTATATAGACCTGAGAGGATGGCCTTTTCGCCGATCGGGGAGAGGCAATTGGTCGGCGGCGCCATGATCTTTGTCGCTTGAATCGTGCGATAGAGCGTTTCGGCTGTCGCACCGCGAATGTCGCGAGGCTTCGCGCTGGGCGAAACCTTCGCCATCTTACACATCTCATCCGCGAGCGGAGGCGTCACCCGGCAGAAATCGCTCGACAGAAATCCCGAAAGGGTCTGGCTCTTGGCCTCATGGAGCATCTTGAGGAACATCCCGAATTCGATACCGTAGGGATGAGGTTTGATTTCCTTCGGCGATGGCGGCAATTCATGATAGGCGCGAGGATATTCCTTCGTCTCCCCATCCGGCGATCGATAGATGAGCTTCACATGAGCGTTGGCAATTGACGTCTGCTCGAGATACTCATCCACCGACGCGCGACCCTTCTGGTAACGGCCTTCGACTTCAATCGCCACCTGTGTGCCACGCGGCTGGTCCCATTCGATCTGTTTGTTCTCATGGACCAGGGGTTCGTTCTTCTTGGTATCGATCTGCACCTCGAAATAATGGGCCGACGCCTTGGGGCCGATACGCGAAATAATCTTCACCGGTTTGCCGGTCGTCAGTTGACCATACATCCCTGCCGCCGAAATGCCTATCCCCTGCTGACCGCGACTCATGCGCAAGCGATGGAACTTGGAGCCGTATAACAGTTTTGCAAAGATTTTCGGAATCTGCTGGCGGACGATCCCGGGGCCATTATCTGTGACCGTCACTCGGAAGCGCGTGGCCTGACTTGCAGAGAGCTTTGCTGCCGATCCAATAGCCACAACTTCCAGCTGAACTGTCACCTCAGGAAGAATCCCAGCTTCCTCACAGGCATCCAGGGCGTTATCGACCGCTTCTTTGACGCAAGTCAGCAACGCTTTGCGTGGGTTGTCAAAACCGAGTAAATGCCGATTCTTGGTGAAGAATTCGGAGACGGAAATCTCGCGCTGCCGCGCGCCCATTTCTACCGCCGTCACTGCCGTAGCTGCACGGGGGGTTGTATTCTTGGACACGGATGCAAGTGACTTATGCGTGCTCATTCATCTTCTCCAGTCAGGCGACGACACCGGACAGCTTCAGCATATCATCAATGCCATCTCGAACGATGGAGATGACACAGCGAACCTCTTCACGGTTGTGAGAGGAGCGGAACGGCACATGGCGGGGTGGTGAAACGGGGAAAACCGCCAACCGGAATGAGCGGGCAATTAGGGTGGGAGGAGCGCGCACCTACCGAGGACAGCATAGGTACGACGGAGATCTTGGCAGGACTTTAGGCTTCCCGGTCAAGCCGGGCTTGCACACCATCCCGACGCTCGATCCCCTTATGAACCATATTCCCTCGGGGCGTTAAGCTCCCCCCACAGAGATACGATATTCTTCCGATGCGAGCGAGTCAAGGATTGACTCACTATGCATGGCCGTAGTCTTCTCCCTCTTCAGAGTCATCGATGAGCTGTTCGAGCTCATGACGTTTGACTGAGCCGAATTTTTTACACGAGATCCCGAATGGAGAACCCCATTAGCGGAGTTTGAGGATCATGCCATCAAGCTTGGTATCCGTCACAAACTTTTCGAAATTCTTGTTGTACAATTCGTTGAGCAATTCCTGGGCATCCTCAGGGTCGAACCAGAAAACCTGGTTGGTTCCGACGCCGGTGAGGGTCTCACGGATCTGGCTCCCATCGGCACGATTCTTCACTTGGACAGCCATCCGACTTTTCGCGTTCAGGGTCGTTTTGCCGATGCCACTCGTGGCATCCACACCGACATCGATGAGTCTGCCGGTGATGGTCATATCTGCCCCTTCGGCTCCAGTCCCTTTGACGACGGTCGCATTCCAACCTTTCCCATTGAGAAAGTCCGCGAACGCCTGTGCTGTCGCCTCGCCAAGCGTGCCGTTCGGTAGGCTGAAGTGACTCTCCCCACCCCATAGATGATGTCTGATACCAAGGTGCGACCGATCGGTACGATGGTCTTCAAACGGCTGAATCGCGACAGTCGCGAGACTCATCGACACAGCTTTCCCATCTGCCACGTTCGCGATGGGAACCTTCAGATCGACACGCTCGCCCTTGCCTGCACAGCCAGCGGCTAAGATGATCCCTAGAAGCCCGATTCCTAAGATGTGGGTGTGATAGTGCCTCACTTCTTCCTCCTTGATGTCCGACATCTAGCAGGATGCTGAAAAAGTCCGCCAGCCTCGTTCTCGCATCGCTCAGAGGCTCAACGTACCGAAGCATACGCCTCGCCTCTTCGCTCGCTGCGGCCTTGCTGGATGGGCTTTTTGAGCATCCTGCGGTTATTGAGACCTTCGCCCTATCTGAAGTATGTCACCGATGTTATATGGACACACCGAGTTTTTCCGCAGCCTGCTAAAGCGCATGTCCTATGGCGCACGCGATGGTTATTTTGTCACGAAATGCGCACGACGATTTTGCTGGTAACAGTCTTCGTTTTGCTGCTTGCAGAAGGGTTTGGTTTCTCCATAACTCGTAATCTGAAGCTGCGAAGCCTGCGCACCCATGTCTTGGAGATACTTCTTCACCGCGCGCGCCCGTTTTTCACCCAGGACGAGGTTGTACGCCACGGTGCCTCGCTCATCGCAATGGCCTTCAATCAGCACCGTCTTGCTCCCGTTGGCGCGAAGCCATGCGGCATTGGCGTCCAACACCGGCATCGCATCCTTACGGACGTGAAAGCGATCGTATTCGAAGAACACATCTCCCAATGCTTGGCTGTCGGGGTCCTGATTCGATGGCAGCGTGAGATTGGATGGTGCGGTGTCTGCTGGCCGCTCGAATGATCGCTCAAGCGGTATCGGCTTAATCGCATCCGGCTTGATCTCTTCGCTCTTAGTCTGCCCTGCTCGTGAGGCGGCATCCCCTGACGAGGACGAGACGTTCTTACCAGCGCACCCAGCGGCTAACACTATCAAGCTGAGGCTCAGACACACGCCGACAACACTTCGATCCATAACATAACCTCCTGTTGTATGAGTCGCGTCGTTCCATCAGGGTCAGGGCAATCCTGCTCTTGTACCTGGGCCACTTCATCGCGGCATGTCTTTCACATGGATACCAGATTACCGCCCATACTTATAGGTGCTCATGGAACATCCGTCAACCCAAAATCGCACCTCACCCCTATTATATGAGTGGGTGCGCAGGCTGTATTCTCACCGGAAGTTGCATCCCTCTTCAGCTTTCGCTAATGTGCAAGTCATGACCCATTCCCTCGCGCGTTCACTCGTTCTAGCCGGCGCGAGCGGTCTGTTCCTCTCGCTGAGTTTCCCAAATTCAGACCTCGGACTGTTGGCTTGGGTCGCCCTTGTGCCGTTGCAGTGGGCGTTGGACGGCAAAACCAAAACGCAGGCATTTTGGATCGGGTGGCTATCCGGCACGATTGCCTTTACAGGCATGATGACCTGGGTGGTCACCGCCATGAACACCTATGGCAAGGTCCCGCTGGTGATCAGCTACGGCCTCATGTTGCTGCTCACGGCCTATTTGGGTTTATATGTCGGTCTCTACTCGGCCGGGGCCGTGTGGTTTCGAACGCTGATTCCTCGCTACGGTTTCTTTGTTTTTCCCTGTTTCTGGGTGACGCTTGAACTGACCAGAACCTATGCGCTGACCGGATTACCGTGGGGCCTCCTCGGCTATTCTCAATATCGTCAGATTGAGATCATACAAATTGCTGATCACTTGGGCGTCTACGGAGTCTCATTTCTTATTGTGATGGTGAACGTCGCCATCGCTGAATTTTTCTCCTGGCTGATGCCCTTGTTCCGGGGATTCCGACCTGCCAGGCTCCCTTGGGAACTCGTGGCCATGGCGGCCCTCCTCGTCGCACTCTCGTGGGAGTATGGCCTGGCATCGCTATCTGAAACGCCGTTTTCCGATATTCCGCGATCGTCCATCAGTGTGGGAGTGGTGCAGCCGAATGTCGATCAAGCGGTCAAATGGGACACCTCCTATCGAGAGGAGACTCTCGCACGCTTCGATCGACTCACCGAACAACTCGGCCTGGGCACGGATTTGGTGGTGTGGCCGGAAGCGGCAACGCCGTTCGTCTTTGAGCGTGAACCAGTCTATCAGTTGCAACTTATTGCCATAGCCAATCGAGCCCATGCGCCGATCCTGTTTGGGAGTCCCGCCGTGCGTTTCTACCCGGATCGGCGGCCCTATCTGTTGAACAGCGCCTACCTCCTCTCCCCCGACGGCCAGGTGTTGGGACGGTACGACAAACAACATCTGGTTCCCTTTGGAGAATATATCCCGCTCAAATCGTCGGTGTTATTTTTCCTCGATAAATTGGTGGAAGGGATCGGCGATTTTGAAGCAGGACCCGGTCCAGCAGTCTTGACCTTGACGCCGAAACCCCGCTCTGCAGCAACAGGCATGACTGGAACCGCACCACGATCGATTAATTTTGGCGTCGCCATCTGCTACGAAGTGATTTTTCCGAACTTGGTACGGCAATTCGCTGCGAATGGGGCGGAGTTCTTGGTGACCGTCACGAACGATGCCTGGTTCGGCGCCTCGTCGGCAGCCTCGCAGCATTTTTCGATGGTCGTGTTTCGCGCGGTTGAGAATCACTTGGCGTTCGCTCGCTCGGCCAACACCGGCATTTCTGGATTCATCGATCCGTTCGGGCGCATCGTCGAAGCCACGCCGACATTTACGGAGCACGCCGTCAAAGCGACGATTCAGGTCTGGCGCCCGCATACATTTTACAGCCGGTACGGCGATGTGTTTGCCTACGGCTGTGCTATACTCTGCGCGATTTTATTTTTACTGGGCATGTTTCGCTCTAAGGGTTCTGAACCGGATGCCATCGCGGCCACTCCTGTCTAGCAGGTTGAGGAACGATACGGTTCATACGAAAAAGGCCGAAACATCGAAGAATGAGGCTGACGGTTCAATAGCGCAGGATGCTCAAAAAGGCCGTCCAGCAAGGCCGCAGTGAGCGAAGAGGCGAGGCGTACGCTTCAGTACGGTGAGTCTCTGAGCGATACGAGAACGATGCTGGCGGAATTTTTCAGCATCCTGCTAGAGAGAAAGGATCGCTCCATGCTGGATGAGATAAAAAATCGCGTGCAGACCCTCAGGCAATTGGTATCTGAACTACGGGGGCATCTTTGACTTTGCTCGCATGACGGCTGAGTTGGCACATCTGGAGCTACAGACATCGCATCCGGATTTTTGGAATCACGCGCAGCAGGCCGCTAAGATCGGTCGGAAAAAATCTACGATTGAGCATGACCTCCAGCAATGGCGGGACATTGATGAGACCATGAACGATCTGGGCGCGCTACTCGAACTGGCGGAAGAAAGCGAAGATACCGAGATTGTGAAGGAGTTGACGTTCGAGCTAGATCGATTCGAGCCAAAGCTCGCCGCGCTTCGGCTTGAACTGCTCCTCTCAGGCGAACTAGATCCCAACAATGCGATCGTGGCCATCCATCCAGGCGCCGGCGGGACGGAATCTCAGGATTGGGCACAGATGCTGCTACGCATGTATGTGCGTTGGGCCGAGGGAAAAAAGTTCAAGGTTGAAACGCTGGATCTGCTCCCAGGAGAAGAAGCGGGGATAAAAAGCGTCACACTCTCGGTGACAGGAGCCTACGCCTATGGCTACCTCAAAGCCGAAGCAGGCGTCCATCGATTGGTGCGCATTTCACCCTTCGATGCAAACAAGCGGCGGCATACCTCATTTGCCTCGGTCTTCGTCTATCCTGAGGTGAATGAAGATATCGATCTCGTGATTGAAGACAAAGACCTTAGAATTGATACCTTTCGGGCCGGCGGCGCCGGCGGCCAGAATGTAAATAAAGTTGAGACGGCTATCCGCATGACACATCTGCCGACCGGGATTGTGGTGCAGTGTCAAAATGAACGATCACAACTTCAGAATCGCAATGGCGCGATGAAGGTATTGAAGGCACGCCTCTATGAACTCGAAGTAAAAAAGAAAGAGGCGGAGTTCAATGCGATCGTCGGGGAAAAGAAAGATAACGCCTGGGGCAGCCAAATTCGATCGTATGTGTTCCAGCCCTATCAAATGGTCAAAGACCTCCGGACCGGCTACGAAGTGGGACAGGTAGCCGCCGTCATGGATGGCGATCTAGACGGGTTCATCGAGGCGTATCTGAAAAGGAAAATGGCAAAAGGCGCCATGCAAGAAGCGGTGGAAGATCCGCCAGTCTAACTCCTTGCCCATCGCCTCATACCTGAAACAGCTATGGACGAACTGAACGAGCAGCAACAACAACGCATCAAGAAGCTCGACGCCCTGCGTGAAGCAGGCGTGGCGCCCTACGGTACGCGATTCGAGGTGAAGGATCGTGCGGGCCAACTGATCAAACTCCATGCGGAGAAACCTAAAGAGGTTTTGGAAGAGGAAAAGATCTGCTGTACCTTTGCCGGACGCATCGTCGCCCTGCGACGATTCGGCAAAGCAGGTTTCGCCGTATTGCAAGACGGATCTGACCGGCTGCAGGTCTATCTCAAGAAGGATCACCTCACAGAGCAGGGGTATCGTATTGCCGAACTACTCGACTTGGGCGACTGGATCGGTGTGACCGGCACACTCTTTCGCACAAAGACCAATGAATTCACCGTCGAAGTCGCACAGCTTACCTTCTTAAGCAAAGCCCTCAGACCGCTTCCGGAAAAATGGCATGGGTTGACGGACGTGGAAACCCGTTACCGACAGCGCTATGTCGATTTGATCGCGAATCCCGAGATACATGGCATATTCGCCACCCGTAGTAGAATCATCGCCGGTATTCGCGCCTTCTTGATCGAACGAGGCTTCCTTGAGGTCGAAACGCCGATGATGCATCCGATCCCAGGAGGGGCTGCGGCAAAACCCTTCGTCACCCACCATAATGCCCTCGGCGTCGATCTCTATCTCCGCATTGCGCCGGAACTCTATTTGAAGCGGCTGATCGTGGGCGGCTTTCCTCGCGTGTTTGAGATTAATCGCAACTTTAGAAACGAAGGCATCTCGACGATTCACAACCCGGAATTCACGATGCTGGAGTTCTACGTGGCCTATGCCGACTACCAGGACCTGATCGTCCTCACAGAAGAACTGGTCTCCTCCTTGGCACAACAGATTTTCGGCAAGACCGTCATCAGCTATCAAGGGAAAGACATCACGCTCACAGCTCCATGGCGCCGCTGGTCGTATCACCAGGCGATTCTGGAGGTGAACAACCTCGATGCCTCCGTCCTTCAGGATAAGGAGAAGGCGATTGCGGCGGCCAAAGCGCTCGCCATTTCGGTTGATCCACAATGGCCACTCTTCAATATCGTGAACGAAATCTTCGAGGAAACCGTCGAACCGAAGCTGATTCAGCCGACCTTTATCACCGACTACCCCATCGATATTTCTCCCCTCGCACGGCGCAAGGATTCGAACCCGGAGCTGACCGATCGTTTCGAGCTCTATATTGCCGGCCGGGAAATCGCGAATGCCTTTTCAGAGTTGAACGATCCATTGGATCAGCGGGGACGGTTCGAAGGACAGGCCGCGCAGCGCGCAGCAGGCGACGAAGAGGCGCATCTGGTCGATGAAGACTTCCTGCGCGCCTTAGAATACGGTATGCCGCCCACTGCGGGTGAAGGCATCGGCATCGACCGGCTGATCATGCTCTTTACCGACCAAGCGTCGATCCGCGACGTGGTCCTCTTCCCTCAACTCAGGCCCGAGAAATAACAGTGGCCCTTCCCTTCGAAATCTTTGTCGGGTTGCGATATCTGCGCGCCAAGCGCCGGAATCGGACGATCTCATTGAACACCGTGGTCTCCATTGCCGGAATCACACTCGGCGTGGCGGCACTGATTGGGACGGTCGGCATCATGACCGGATTTAAAGAGGACATTCAGGCAAAGATTCTTGGGACGACGGCCCACATCATCGTGCAGGATCGGATGAAGGACAGCATGAGCGACTACGATCCCGTCGCCAAGCAAGTCGCAACCGTTCCCGGTGTCGTCGCGGCAACCCCGTTTGTGCTCAAGCAGGTCTTGCTCACGACCCAGAACGGCGTGCAAGGCATTGTCCTCCGCGGAATTGACCCGCAACGCGAAGCGACGGTGACGGAGTTGGCCAAAAATCTCTCGACCGGAGAGCTAACTGACCTCAGCAAGCCGATCAAGGTGAAACAGTCACCGGCCGACAATCCCAATGGCCCACCAGTCGAGACGGAAAAACCCGGTATCATTCTAGGCAAAGAATTGGCGATGCGGCTCGGCGTCTTTGTCGGTGATACGGTCAATGTGGTGGCCCCTCCAGCCGGCCCGATCAGTGCGATCGGCATGGTGCCGAAGATCCGCACTTTCGTACTGGTTGCGCTGTTTCAATCCGGCATGTACGAATACGACTCGTCGTTGGCCTACATCGATCTCGCCGAGGCGCAGAAGTTTTTCAATATGGGGCACACGGTAACGGGCATTGAAATTAAAGTCACGGACGTCTTCCACGCGGACGAGACGGCCCGTTCCGTGGAGCAATCGCTCGGCTTCGCCTATGGCGCGCGCGATTGGATGCAGATGAATCGCAATCTATTCTCGGCGCTCAAACTTGAAAAGACGATGATGTTTTTGCTGTTGGTGTTGATCACCATCGTGGCATCCTTTAACATTGTCAGCACCCTCACCATGATCGTGACAGAAAAGCAAAAAGAGATCGCGATCCTCAAGGCGATGGGCGCCACCAGGAAAAGCATCCGGCGCATTTTCATGCTGAACGGATTGATCATCGGTCTGTCCGGAACCGCGATCGGCATCCCGCTCGGCTACGCATTTCTATGGCTGATCCAGACATTCTGGACCTTCGATGCATCGGTCTATTACATCTCGCGGATCCCCGTCCACGTCCAAGCAATGGATGTGCTCCTTGTGGCCGGCTCCGCCATTCTGATCAGCTTCGCCGCTACGGTTTTCCCTTCGCTCCAAGCAGCCAAGCTCGAACCAGTGGCCGCGCTACGCTACGAATAATCATGCCGATCCTTTCAGCACATCACTTTCAGTTTGGAGCGTCCTCGTGATCACCGTGGCTGGTCTGACCAAATCGTTCCCGATGGGCGGACAAACCCTCACGGTGCTGAAGGGCGTCAATCTTCAGATTCGGCGCGGGGAATTAATTGCAATCATTGGAGCGTCGGGGGCTGGAAAAAGCACACTGCTCCACATTATCGGAACGCTCGATCGGCCAACCACAGGGACCGTCCACTTCGATGGCCAGGATATGTTTCACATGTCGGAAGGTGAACAGGCAGACTTCCGGAACCGGCGCATCGGATTCGTGTTCCAGTTTCATCATCTTCTGCCGGAATTCACGGCGCTCGAAAATGCCTGCATGCCTGCCCTCATTCAGCGCCGAAATCTGGGAGATATTGAACCGGAAGCCATCACATTGTTGAAGGAAGTCGGATTGGGAGCTCGGTTACATCACAAGCCGGGTGAGTTGTCCGGAGGCGAGCAGCAACGAGTGGCGGTCGCACGCGCCCTCTTGCAGAAACCCGACCTCGTGCTGGCTGATGAGCCGACAGGAAACCTTGATACGCACACAGGCGAGGCGCTCTTTGCCATGTTGCGCGAACTGAACAAGGCCCGCGGAACCACCTTCGTGATCGTCACACACAACGACAAACTGTCTGCTCAGGCCGACCGGATCGTCCACATGCAGGACGGTCAAATTGTGTAACGATCCCTATTGCACCTCACCCTGTTTGTTGTTGTTTACATATAGATGGTAACCCCATCTAACCTTGACGAGAGCGATGTCATCCAATAGACTCAGCCAGTCTCTCCATGTGCAAGGAGTTGCTCTAGATGTTCGGTTTTCGGTCTCTTCGTGCCGCTGCAATCGTTATAGGCCTGATGATTCCTGTCCAAGCGTTGGCCCTGGAGTTCGTCACCGTGGGGCCTCGTGCCATCGGTATGGGTGGAGCCGGCGTGGCCATCACGACAGATTCTTTAGCCACCTATTGGAATCCAGCCGGACTCGCAATGACGCAGACCGTTGACGTGAGGATTCAAGGCGGCGGACAGGTGATCGATCGTCTGGGCATCGCCGATGCCATCCACGACCTCGAAAATCTCGATAGGACCGATATCTCGGCTGCCAATCAAGCGGAGGCCCAAAACATCGCCGATCGAATCAATCGCCCAGGCGCCACGGTATCGATCAATGGGTCGGCTGGTCTCTATCTCAAAGGGCATCTGGGCGAGCATGCACTCGGCTTTAATGTTTCTGACGTTGCAACGGGCGGCGGGTTTATGAGTACCCCGGCAACGGCGACTCTGGCCGGCTCACAAGTGAATTTGACCGGTGAGATGGCCCTGAGAGGGTTAGAGGCGAGGCAAGTGGCGTTTTCCTATGCCTATGCATTTTCCGATAAAACATTTTCTATCGGGGTGACGGGAAAATTCATTCAAGGCGCCGCGTACAGAGGAAGCACCCTCCTCACCGGAGGAACCGACGTATCCATTACGGACAACTTTGGGAAAGCCACGCTCTCGACTGCCTTCGGAATCGATGTCGGAGCCATCTACCGCCCATCCTCATGGTTACGCTTCGGCGTGGTGGCGAAGGATCTCAATCAACCAACTTTTGATGTTCCCGGTGGAGAAGAGCTGAAACTCGGGCCCCAGGTTCGAGGCGGGGTCGCGATCAACCCCTATTCTTCGCTGACGTTGACGGCAGATGTCGATGCGACATCAAATAAGACGTTCATTCCAGGCGTGAAGAGCCAGGTCTTGAGTCTCGGAGTCGAGCAAACTATCTTTTCTGAATTCATGTCGTTCCGCCTCGGCGCCTTCAAGAATATGAAAGATTCCGGGACACCATTTACCCCTACGGCAGGGTTGGGCTTTCGGCTCTATGCCTTCCGTCTCGATGTGGGCGGTGGATATGACTTCCGCGAAGAGGGCGCGCTGGTGTCAGGCTCTGCTTCTTTGACATTCTAATGGTATACTGAACGTATGATGACTTTTCATTACCTACGACGCGCAGCCTTCTTCTTCCTTATTCCTCTCCTTGTCGCCGGCTGTGGTGGCTTACAAGAGGTCTGGGAAGGGCCTGGGGCGAAAATGTTCCGGCCTCAAGCGATTGCGGTGCTTCCACCCATGGCGAGCCAATACGACAACGCGCGTGAGGATATTCAAGAAGTCTTGTCCGGCTCCCTGAACAAAGGCGGCCACATCGAGCGTGTGATGTCTCCTGAAAATGTGACGGATATCTTCCAAGCCTCGAAAGAGGCGTTCGATGCGCTGGTGTTCTACTTCTCACGCCTAGAGATGACCGGTCAGTCCGACAAGGACTCCGCTGTGAAATTGGGGAAAGCGCTGAACGTGGACTCGTTTTTAGTCGTACGGGTCAACTCTTGGGAATACATGCGCAAAGAAGGCGACAATGTCGGTCGGGTCGGCCTAAGCCTCCGTCTGGTCGATGCCACCACCGGCACCACCGTGTGGAAGGCACGGCATGAAAAGTCAAGCAGCTACATGTTTTACCGGCCAAATTTAAAAGATGTCGCGAAAGAGTTAGCAGCCGAGATGATTCAAGCCATGCCCCCCCAAGCTAAACGGTAACCCTGGCCTGAGTTTTCACCGGTGTGGTTGAAGAGACCAACTTGCGTCAGTTCCAGCGTCGCGTCGTCCAATTTTCAATGAGAAGAAGGTGTGATCAACTGCCTAGCCTGATCTTGGCTGAGCCGATCGCATAGCAGTTTTCAATGAGCGGACGAACTCAGCGACATGCGTCACCATCTCTTGTTTCTGTCCGTATGCGGCAATCTGCTTGACGATCGCGCTGCCGACGATCACCCCATCGGCAATGGCTGCAACATTGGCAGCGTCCTCTGGCGTCGCAACCCCAAAGCCGACCGCGACAGGGAGTTTCGTGACTTTTCTAATTTTTTCTACGTTCTTCCTCACATCGGCCAGGTTCAGCAATTTTGCGCCGGTGATGCCGGTCAGTGACACATAATAGACAAAGCCCTGTGACTGGCGAGCCACAAAGGTCCGCCGCGCGGCAGTGCTTGTAGGGGCAAGAAGAAAAATCAGTGGAAGCCCTGCTGCGGCAGCCGGCCCTTTGAGCGGGCCTGCTTCATCCGGCGGCATGTCAGGTAAAATCAAACCGTCAACGCCGGCCTGGGCCGCTTCCTGGAAGAACCGTTCCGGGCCGAATGCATGAATACTATTGTAGTACGCCATCAAAACCAGTGGAATTTGAGTCCTAGCCCTGAGACGAATCACCATGGAGAGGATCGATCGAAGCGTTGTTCCACTGCGCAAGGCCCGTTCAGCCGCCTGTTGAATCACCGGGCCGTCGGCGATGGGATCGGAAAATGGGACACCCAGTTCAATGATATCGGCCCCGGCCTGCTCCAACTCCACAACAAGCTGTTCGGTACCTTGCAGCGAGGGATCACCTGCCATTACATAGGCAATGAGCGCCTTTTCACCTCGCTGCTGAAGCTGTGCAAAGGCACGGTCAAGCTTCGAGGTCACAGCGTAATCCCTCGCATATTGGCAATTTGCTGAACATCCTTATCTCCACGACCGGAGAGATTCACAACAAGAATCTGGTTCTTCTTCATCCTGGGCGCCACCTTCATCGTATGGGCAATGGCGTGGGCGCTTTCAAGTGCCGGCATGATTCCTTCTTCTCTGGCCAGGATATCGAACGCCGCCATGGCTTCGTCGTCGGTTACTGAGGTGTACTCGGCTCGGCCTTGATCCCGCAAATAACTGTGTTCGGGGCCGATCGCCGCATAATCCAACCCGGCTGAAACCGAATGGGTCAGATTCACTTGCCCGTCCTCGCCCTGGAGCAGATAGGTCATGGTGCCTTGCAAGACGCCCGGCTTCCCCCCGGCAAAGCGCGCGGCGTGCTTTCCACTCGCAACGCCCAGACCGCCGGCTTCAACACCAATCATTTTCACCTTCTTGTCCCGGATGAAGGCATGGAAGAGCCCAATGGCATTGCTGCCTCCCCCGACGCAAGCAATCAGGCAATCCGGTAACCGTCCTTCTGCCGCCAGGATCTGCCGACGAGCTTCACGCCCAATGATGGATTGGAAATCCCGGATCATCATCGGATAGGGATGAGCCCCGAGCACTGAACCGAGAATGTAGTGGGTCGTGCGGATGTTCGTCGTCCAATCGCGCATGGCTTCGCTGATGGCATCCTTAAGCGTGCGACTCCCTGCATCGACCCCTGTGACGGTCGCACCGAGCAATCTCATCCGGAAGACGTTCAGCGCCTGCCGCTGCATGTCTTCGGTTCCCATATAGACTTCACATTGAAGCCCGAACATCGCCGCGACAGTGGCCGTCGCCACCCCATGTTGGCCAGCCCCGGTTTCCGCGATGATGCGCGGCTTCTTCATTCTCTTGGCGAGAAGCCCTTGCCCGATCGCGTTATTGATCTTATGGGCTCCGGTATGACAGAGATCTTCGCGTTTCAGATAAATTTTCGCTCCCCCCAACCGTTTTGTGAGTCGTTGCGCAAAGTAGAGCGACGTGGGCCGTCCGACGTAGTGCTTCAAGTAGTAGGCGAGCTCCGATTGGAAGCTCCGGTCTTTTTTTACACGAGCATATTCCTGCTCCAATTCAAGTAGCGCCGGCATAAGGGTTTCTGGGACATAGCGTCCACCATACGCGCCGAAGCGACCGTGCTTGTTGGGAACCGAGCTCATCATTATCCTCTCGCTCGTTTAACAGGCCAAAGAAAAACCGCTGTGGCGGAGCAATACCTCTATCGTATCTACCTGGAACAAAAACACCGTCTCCACAGGATGCTCAAAAAGTTCGTTCAGCAAGGCCGCAGCGAGTGAAGGCCTGAGGCGTACCCTCTGGGGTACGTTGAAGGTCTAAACGATGCGAGAACGCAGCTGGCGAGCTTTTTCAGCATCCTGCCGAGTCCCGCAGTATAGACGGGCTCACGTCACAGAGACAACCTTGGCCGCTCGAATGAATGCACGGACTTTCTCGTGATCCTTTTTCCCTGGCATCCGTTCAACTCCACTGCTCACATCCACGCCATACGGCTGCACTTCCTGGATCGCTTTCTCGACATTGTCCGGGGTAAGCCCTCCGGCCAGCAGCACACTCGCAGCCTTGGCCACCTCTGCTGCAAGTTGCCAATCGATGACCTGTCCAGTGCCTCCATAGGCCTGATCGGAAAAGGCATCCAGCACGAACCCTCGAACCCCGGCCCTTCCTCGAAACTCCGCTAAGGCGAGAAATGTGCTCCGATCTTTCACACGCAACGCTTTGAGAACCGTGCGGCCTAACTCTTTGCAATAGATCGCCGATTCATGCCCGTGCAACTGTGCAATGGCGAGTCCACAATCGTCCATCAGGTGACGAACGACCTGCTGCTCCTCGTCTACAAACACGCCCACCGGTGTCACCAGGGGAGGCAGGCTCATCACGATCTGACGAGCCAGCGCAGGTTCGATGTATCGTGGGCTCTTTCGATAGAAGACGAATCCTAAAGCATCGGCCCCCGCCTCAACTGCCACAGCAGCATCATCAGCGTTGGTGATCCCACATATTTTGACTTTGGGCATAGCGGCCATTTTATGCGTGCGATGCGACCGGCACTCCCCGCAACTCACGAATCTTCGCGGGCATGTCTTCCGCACGAATGAGCGATTCTCCAACGAGCATGGCATGGATGCCGGCTTCAACCAACTGCTCCACATCGGCACGCTGGCGAATGCCGCTTTCGCTGACAATCAGTTTGCCGGCTGGAATTCGTTTTGCCAAACGCAGCGTAACCCCCAGATCGGTCGTGAAGGTCTTCAAGTCTCGGTTGTTGATGCCGATCAGTCTCACATCGGGGAGCCGTTCCAATACCCTATCGAGTTCGCGCTCATGATGAGTTTCTACGAGCACATCCAAGCCGAGCCCCCTAGCGAACGCGTAGAAATCAATCAATTGCTGCCGTTCAAGCGCGGCAACGATCAAGAGGACCGCATCGGCCCCATAGGCTCGCGCTTCGTAAAACTGGATTTCATCAACCATGAACTCTTTGTTCAATGCAGGTAAGGGCACCAAATGTTTGATCTCACGGAGGTAGTCAAGGCTCCCCTGGAAAAAATCCTTGTCGGTTAAGACAGACAGAGCCGAGGCGCCATGGGTATGGTACGTCTTGGCAATCTCAAGATAGTCGAACCGATCGGAAAACTCGGGGCGGAGGAGGCCGAGACTGGGTGAGGCTTTTTTCACTTCGGCAATCAGCGAAGGGCTGCTGCCCGTTCTCGTGGCTTCGAGGGCTATCGCGAATCCCAGTGGAGCCGGTACATCTTGAATCTTGGCTTTCAGCTCGGACAGGTAGCCTCGGCTTCGCTTTCGCCGGAGCTCTGCTTTTTTATGATCGAGGATGCGAGAGAGAATCACAATCGTGTCAGCCCTTATTCGTCAGTGCGATGAGGCGAGCGAGCTTCTCCGCCGAGGCCCCAGAATCAATCACGTGGCCGGCCAAGAGGAACCCCTCTTGAAGACTTGCTGCCTTGCGCCCCGCAACAAGGGCCGGCGCGGCATTCAAACACACGATATCTCGTTTTGGCCCCTTCCGCCCCTGGAGAATATCACGAGTGATCACCGCATTTTCTTGCGGGGTCCCTCCGGCCAGCTGTTTGGCTGGGACGAGGGCAAGTCCGAACTCCGCCGGATCCAGAAGATAGTTCGAAAGAACGCCCCCCTTCGCTTCCGAGATCTGGGTCTTCGCCGTGAGAGTGATCTCATCGAGTCCGTCCATCCCATGAACGACAAAGCAATGTTGCGACCCCAGATGCATGAGGACATTCCCAAGCAGGGAGGTCAATCTCCCCTCATAGACGCCCAGCACTTGAACGGTGGCCCCGGCAGGGTTGGTCAGAGGGCCTAAGAGATTCAACATGGTCCGAATACCCATCTCCTGTCTGGGACCGGCACAATGTTTCATGGCACCATGATAGAGCGGAGCAAAGAGAAATCCGATCCCAACTTCATTGATGCAATCCGCGACACGCTCAGTCGGTAAATCAATCTTCACCCCGAGGGCTGAGAGGACGTCTGCGCTCCCTGACTTGGACGACACAGAACGGTTACCGTGCTTTGCCACGGTCAAACCTGAGCCTGCCAGAACAAACGCCGTCGTCGTGGAGATATTGAACGTATGAGCCCCGTCCCCGCCGGTACCACACGTATCGACGACCAGGGGATTTCCAACGGCAATACGGACGGCTTTGGCGCGCATCGCCCGCACGGAGCCGGCGATTTCGTCGACGGTTTCTCCCTTCAAACGAAGCCCCATCAAGTAGGCGGCAATTTGGGCCTGAGTTGCCGCGCCTTCCATAATCTCGAGCATGACCGATTCGGCTTGTTGTTCGGTGAGAGAGGCACGGTCGGCGAGTATGGCAATCGCGTCTTTGATCATGGAGTAGCGACCACTCTTGTACTAGAGTTTAAGGAAGTTACGGAGGAGGTCCTTCCCGAACGTGGTGAGGATCGATTCCGGATGAAACTGCACTCCTTCGATACCCAGAGACCGATGCCGCAATCCCATGATTTCACCCTCGGCTGTTTCGGCGGAGATTTCAAAACAGGAAGGTAGCGTGTCCCGCTTCACGATCAGAGAATGGTAACGTGTCGCATCGAAAGGACTGGGCAGTTGATGGAAAATCGTTCTCCCGTCGTGCTGGATCTTCGACGTTTTGCCATGCATCAACCGTTCAGCTCGAACAACTTCGCCTCCAAACGCCGCAGCGAGAGATTGATGGCCGAGGCACACACCCAAGAGCGGGAGACGCCCGCCGAAATGCCGGATGGTTTCGACTGATACGCCGGCTTCCATCGGCGTGCAGGGTCCCGGAGAAATCACGATGCGGCTCGGTTGTAGAGACTCGATCTGATCGATCGTAATCTTGTTGTTGCGGAATACGCGAACGTCTTCACCCAGCTCCCCAAAATATTGCACGAGGTTATAGGTGAAGGAATCATAGTTGTCGATCATCAATAACATGAAAAGTACCGTAAGGGGTAAGGCGTCAGGCGTAAGGGGAAAATCAGCAAGGCTCCGATCGCCTCACCCCCCTTACTTCTCACGCCTTACGTGTTCATTCCAATCCTTGTTCTGCGAGTTCAACGGCTTTCATCATGGCCTGAGCCTTATTACAAGTCTCTTCATATTCGTGTTCAGGATTCGAATCGGCAACGATGCCTGCCCCGGCTTGAATGAAGGCCTGATGATTTTTCACGACGACCGTCCGTATATTAATGCACATATCCATGTTACCGGAAAAGCTAAAGTAGCCCACTGCACCGGCATAGGGGCCTCGCCTTGTAGGCTCAAGTTCATCAATGATCTCCATGGCTCGAATCTTCGGCGCCCCGGAGACGGTACCGGCGGGAAAACAAGCCCGCAACACGTCGTACGAAGTCTTCGACTCATCCAATTGTCCTGTCACATTCGACACAATATGCATCACATGGGAATATCGTTCCACATGCATGAGCGAATCGACTGTGACTGAACCGGGTTTGGCCACACGACCAACATCATTTCTTCCAAGATCGACCAGCATCACATGCTCGGCCCGTTCCTTTTCATCCGCCAAAAGTCGCTGCTCCATCTGCTGATCCTCATCAGGATTGACGCCGCGGCGGCGGGTGCCGGCAATGGGGCGAACAGAGATGACGCCATCTTCACACCGCACAAGTGTCTCCGGAGAGGAGCCAACCAGCTCCACCCCGGCAATACGCAGGTAATACATATACGGCGAGGGGTTCACCACGCGCAACGCGCGATAGAGTTGCAAAGAAGGGGCCTGCACATTCGCTTCCCATCGCTGGGATAGTACGGCTTGCACGATATCGCCCGCTCGAATGTACTCCTTCGTCCGCATGACCATCTTCTCAAAATCCGCCTTGCTCATATTCGCGGTAAAGACCACCGGCTTGCGGCGGCGATGCAGCCGTGTGCGGCGGAGCGGACGCTTCAGCCTCGTGATCGTGCGCTCGATCCGTTCTGTCGCCGATCGGTAAGCAGCCTTAATGCCGCGCGCCCCTTTGGCCGTGACATGGGCAGTGGCCACGACTTTGATCTTCTGAGCGACATTGTCGAAGATCAGCAAGGTGTCAGTGAGCAGGAAGGCAAAATCAGGAAGGTTGAGCGGATCCTTCTGCCGCACCGCTAAGTCCTCGAACGTGCGCACCATGTCGTAGCTCAGATATCCGACCGCGCCGCCGACAAATGGTGGAAGATCCGGCATGGTGACAGGACGATAGCTTTCCATCATTTCCCGCAGACGTTCTAGAGGGTTTCCACGGCTAGGAATACGCTTCTTGCGCGTGCCCTGCACGACAAGAAGGTCTCCCCTATCCTCGTACACGACAATAGGGGAACCGCTGCCAAGAAAGGAATAGCGGGCCCATTTCTCACCTCCCTCAATGGACTCCAGGAGATAAGCCGAGGGGCCATGGTCAATTTTAGCAAAGGCAGAGACAGGGGTCTCATAATCCGCGAGAATCTCTCGATAGAGCGGAACGAGATTACCCTCTTTGGCATACTGCCGAAATTGGTCGAAACTGAGTGAGTATTGCGGCGGGGCCACGTGGCCGTCCTATTACTCGTGGCCCACGATGAGCTTTTGTCCTACCTCGATAATGTCATCCGGCAGCCTGTTCCACTTTCTGACCTTGTCTATTGTCACCCCATGCTGGCGACTGATGCGATACAGGGTTTCGCCAGGTTTCACAATATGCAGAGTGGGCGACTGCATGCCTCCTTGCAACGATTCTGTTTGCTTGGATACAGCCGGAGCCTCAGGAGCCGCCCCAAGCGCCAGCGTGCTTTGATCCCCGGCATTCGGTATCGGCTCAACCGGCAGCGCCTTGTGCATCGGTGTAAGCCTGCGCTTCATATCGGCTTTCGCTTTGCGTTCCAGCAACGCCGATTCCTTCATGGCCTCGGATTCTTCCTGCATACGCCCCATCTGTTCCTGAGTAGCATGCAACTGCGCCGTGAGCTCCCGATTTTTGGCTTCATACTCCACCAACTCATTTTTGCTTCGCCTTGCTTCGCTATCGAGCTCACCGGTGCGCTTCTCTTCCTGAGCGAGAAGGCGTTGGAAATTTAGACTGCGCGCCTTTTCCGCATCGTATTTCTCTGCCATAACACATCCGCTCAGCAAGACCCCTCCACAGATAATGGTGACGATTCGAGCGCTGAATCTGGACATCAACTTGTTCACGCAATTCTCCCCTTTCATGGATACCTCCCCTGGCGGCAGAGACAATCTTTTCCTCATGCAGCAACATACGGACACTGGCTGCAGTATAATGAGAACTCGACTCAACTATGCGTATAAAATAGTGTTTGTCGCGGTGAAAGTCAAAGCGAATATGGGGTATTCGTCGTTTGACCCGTTCCCTGGCCCTATGGTACGGTCTGGACCGTCGCTTCCTCAGTTTGTCACCATCCAGTCCTATGGCCCACGCCGAGATCCTATCCAGACTGAATGCCCTCAGAGATGAAATCAGACACCACGACTATCTGTACTACGTCAAGGATCGCCCGCATATTTCCGACTCCGAGTACGATCGCCTTTTTCGAGAGCTGATCGAACTGGAACAGACCCATCCTCAATTGGTGACGCCGGATTCTCCGTCCCAACGCGTTGGAGCGCCGCCGCTCGCTGAATTAGTCAAGGCTCCCCATGAACAGCCAATGCTTAGTCTGGACTCAATTATAGAAGAGAGCGAGGTTCTGGCCTTTGACCAGCGGATGAAACGCGAACTGGAAACCCAATCGGTTAAGTATAGTGTGGAGCCAAAATTCGACGGGTTATCAGTCGAGCTCATGTACGACCACGGGGTCTTTACCCGTGGGGCAACCAGAGGTGACGGAACGACCGGAGAAGATGTCACCGTCAATCTTCGCACGATTCGTTCTCTCCCGCTGCAGTTGCAGGTGGACTCTGGGATCCCTGACCATCTCGTTGTGCGGGGCGAAGTCTATATGCGCCTCGACGACTTTCAAGCCTTCAATCGGCGCATGATAGAACGGGGTGATGAAGCGTTTGCCAATCCGCGCAATGCAGCCTCCGGCTCGCTCCGTCAGCTGGATTCTACGATTACTGCAACCCGTCCGTTGGTCGTGACATGTTATGAAATCATGGGCATGTCCGGCTCCATGCCGCCGACACATTGGGATGAGTTGGAGACGTTGGCCCAATGGGGCCTCCCTGTACCGATGCATCGGCGCCTCTGTGCGTCAATCGATGACGTGATTCCGTTTCACCGTGAAACGGAATCGATGCGTGACCAGCTGCCCTATGAGATCGATGGTGTGGTGGTAAAGGTGAACCGCCGAGACTGGCAGAGTCGGCTGGGCATGAAGTCTCGCAGTCCACGATGGGCCATCGCCTACAAATTTGCGCCCCGCAAAGAAATCAGCGTCGTGCAGGATATCGTCGTCTCTGTCGGGCGAACTGGAACGCTCACGCCAGTCGCGTTGTTGAAGCCGGTAGAGGTCGGCGGCGTCACCATCAGCCGCGCCACATTGCACAATGCCGATGAAGTCGCGCGGAAAGACATCCGAATCGGCGATACCGTCAAGGTGGAGCGGGCGGGCGATGTAATTCCCGCGATTGCCGAACGTGTCCCAGTTCCTGGTGAACAACGTAGCAACCCCTTTTGCATGCCGGATCACTGTCCCATTTGTGGATCACGTGTCGGTCGTGAAGGCGCCTATTTCTACTGTACCGGCCAATTAGTCTGCGGCGCCCAATTGAAGGGGGCAATCGAACACTTTGCGTCCAAACATGCTCTCAATATTGAAGGCTTAGGAAAGAAGACCGTGGCCCAGCTTGTCGATAAAGAATTGGTGCGATCGCTGGCCGATCTCTATCGACTGACCACCGATGACCTGCTCAAACTCGATGGGTTTGCCGACCGCTCCGCCACCCTTCTCTTAACATCGATTGCAGGAAGTAAAACCGTTTCCCTGGACCGGTTTCTGATGGGACTGGGCATCCGGCAAGTCGGACAACACATCGCGAAGGTCCTGGCCCGTGAATTTGGATCGCTCCATGATATTCTGTCGGCGGATCGGGAGCGACTTCAGCAGATCCGTGAGATAGGCCCTGAGATTTCAGATAGCTTAGTAGCCTATTGTGCAGAACCGCGCAATCGGGAGGTCATCAAACAACTTAAGAAATCCGGCGTAGAGGTTGGGCCTGGCCTGGCAACAGGCGACAGGAGAAAATCCCAACTCGCAGGGAAGACGTTCGTGTTCACAGGGGGGCTCGATCACTTCACGCGAGACGACGCGCAACAGGCCGTGGAGAGAGTGGGAGGACGTGTGTCTTCAAGCGTGAGTAAAAAGACGTCCTATGTCGTCGCTGGGCGAGATCCGGGCTCGAAACTGGAGCAAGCCCATACGCTGGGGGTGACGATCCTGACTGAACAGGAATTCGCGTCCCTGATTGGAGCGGATGAGAAAGGACTTAACCCGCATGATTCATGAAGGTTCGTCGCGAAAGCGTGCAGACGCGAAGCGAGACGGGCACTCGGAGGCGTGGAGCCCTGAGGCATACTCGTGCTGTATGTCGAAGGGCTGACCGGCGAGACTGCCTGTCGCAGCCGCGTATCCGCGCTTGCAGCAGAACCGTCATGAATCATGCGGGTTAACTGACGAGGTCGAGGTTCGGAACTTCGACGGGAACCGGTGATTTTTCTTCACGGAAGATTTGGACACTGCGGACAGACCGTGGCTCGGCTTCATGAATAAGGATTCGGCAGTTGGCAATCCGCACCTCTTCTCCAACTTTGGGAATTCGACCAAGCTCCTGTTGAATGAGGCCGCCGATCGTCACCGCTTCATCGCCAAGGTCGACTTTCAGGAAATCGTTGACCTTGCGTACTTCGGTTCTACCATGGACAAGGATGTGGTTTTTCCCTAGCCGCTTGATCAGTTCTTCCGTAATATCGGTTTCATCCATGATCTCCCCGACTACCTCCTCGAGAAGATCTTCAAGAGTGACGATCCCCATCACGCCACCGAATTCGTTGACGACAACGGCCATATGCCGTTTCTCCTGTTGAAACTGCTTCATCAGGTCGTCCGCCGTCTTGCCGGCAGGAACGAACAGCGGAGGATAGGCGATGTCTTTGAGCTTCCCCTCATTCTGCCCCTTCGCAAGTTCAGTCAACGCTCTTGTCTTGTAGAGAATGCCTGTAATGTTATCAAGCGTCCCGTCATACACAGGAATCCGCGAGTATTTCGAGTTGTAGAGAAGTTCCTGAGCCTCCTTCAGGCACAGATTCCCATCCAACGAAAACACGTACAGACGAGGCGTCATGGCGTCCTCAGCTGTGATGTCTTTGAGTTGGAAGACGTTCTTGATCATTTTCACCTTCTCAAACTCAATGGTCCCAGTCTTCCCTCCTTCATCCAGCATGATCTTCAACTCTTCCTCAGTGACAAGGGGAAGCGTCAGACCCTTTCCTCCTGTCAGTTTGTAGATCATCGGCACGATCATAAATAACAAGGGCTTGAGAAGCAGTTGCACGGCGTAGACGGGGTAGGCCATGTTCAGTGTGACTGGAACCGCAAACTTGGCGGCGAGCGTTTTAGGAATCACATCGACGGCTACCAAGAGAACAAACGTCAGCAGACCGACCATGACGGCAAGCGCCTCGTCAAAAATAGTTTGGCCGCCATAGATACTCAGGGTCAAAAAGGTGGCGTACATCGGTGTCGCCACGCCGACCAGACGGTCACCAACCAAAATAGTCGAGAGGAGCTTTTGAGGGTCACTACGGAGATGGAGCGCCAACTTCGCTCGAGTATTCCCAGCTTGCGCAAGCGCCTTCAGCTTCGTTGAGTTAACCGCAAAGAAACCAATTTCTGCCGTAGATATCACAGCCGAAAGAACGATAAGACCCAAGAGGATTAGAATATCCATAGATTGCACTGCATTAGAGACATCTGACTATATCGGCCAGCCTGGAATATGATGGTGGCCAGGGGCTGGCCCCTCTTGCCTTGACCCGGCATTGTGAGATTTGGGGGAACAGAGTAACGGGATAGGGGTCTATTGGAACTGTATCCATTGGACTATACATCTACCATAGGGATGGAGTAGCGAGCAAGTTTATGCTGAAAACGCACTACAATATCAGCTAGTTGCATTGCATATTCTCGGAAACACAAAAGAATTTGGAGGGCAGGATGGGTAAGAATATCTTCGTTCATTATCCATCGTCTCGAAATATAAAGGCTTGGAGCCCAAGGGAAGATTCGAGGTGGGAGACGGCGTCCTCTGCTTGAGCCTCCCTTGAAAACTGACCAATCTGTACTCGATACCGCTTTCCTTCAGGCAGATCGACAACCTGGATTCTTCCCCCGGGATAGAACAGCTTCACACGTTCTAAGAGGTTTGCGGCATTCTGCTGATCAGAAAATGACCCCACTTGCACTCGCAAGACCCCCATATCAGCAGCCCGTCCTTGATACCCAACGACACGTAATTCTATCTCATCGGTTCCAGCTCCAATCATTCCCAGCGCGTGAGCCCCAGCGAGCGAAAGATCGAGCACCCGCCCCCTCGCGAATGGACCACGATCGTTAACACGAACCGTGACCTGCCGACCAGTACTCATTGATCGAACCACTGCAATCGAACCAAGGGGCAAGGTCCGATGAGCAGCCGTCAACTGGTGCATATCGTACCGTTCACCATTCGCCGTCTTGTTTCCATGGAACCCAGGGCCATACCATGATGCAACCCCGCGCTCGACAAACCCGATAGGATAGCCTGGGAAGTAGACAGGTTTGGGTGCGCCGCTGCAAGCGGCTAGCATCACGATCGCGAGAGAGGCAAAAAGAAGGACCAGACCATGGGACCAACAGACGTGAGTACTACGTGACATGCCTAGCAGGCTGCGAGAGAACTATATCGGCAGACAAGATTCTTAATGGCATACATCTGCGGACAGATTTTTTCAGCATCCGACTAAAACTCATCGAGCGATTGATCCTGCAGGATTGTGAGTGCTTTCGCTGTGTGCGAGACAGTCAGCACGACAATCGCACGTTTCCCCTCTCGAGACGGGGTGCAGTAGCCGCATTTAATATTGATGCGTGCCTTCGTCAACAGATCCGCCACTTCTTTCAACGCACCCGGTTTATTTTCGAGGCTCAACAGCAAGGCAGTTTCCTCTGTATGCTTGACCTTTGCGGCTTTCAGCGCCGCACGAGCCCCTTCCAGATTCGCAACCAGCAGTCTCAGCTTCCCCGTTCCGGCGACTTCCGGAGCAGAAAAAGCCTTGATGTTGACCTTGGCCTCACCAAGGACCTGAGCTACTTTCGCCAGAACACCGGGTTTGCTTTTGCCGCTAATGACTAATTGTGTCGTTGTAGGCATGGACTTCTACTCCCTAAGCCGCATTCAAATTGTTGGGAAAACATCGTCCGGCAAACCATTGCCGTGCAATAAAACGGCCTCGCCTCTTGCTTTGAGACCGAACGGTTGACCTGATCGGAGATTACGAAAATCCCTTCCCCTCACCAGGCGTACATCTTGTGTTCCCTTCTTACGAACAGCCGCTCGTCTCGCCGCAGGTTTCACACTTGAGGCAGGTCCCGTTCCGCACCATGGTGAACTGCTTACATTGAGAACAAGGATCTCCCTCGTAGCCCTTTTGGCGCGCCATTTGAACAGCCGTTAACGTGAGCGTTTCGCGCTTCAATTCGACGGTATGTGAGACGTTCCCATTTCCGTTTCCATGGCCATTCCCTTTATGACGCGGTATCGCACCTCGTCGTGCAGGAAATATCTCTGTACTGATCGATGTCGACGCCAACGTTTCAGGAGTGGCTTCCTCTTCCACACACTCAGGGTCTTGCTCATCCTTCTTGACAGAGTCCATTCGAAGATCCTCTTCCTGGACTTGCGCCAAGTCATACCGGTCGAGATAGGTGACCGCAAGCTCTCGGAAGATATAATCGATGATCGATGTGGACATCTTGATACGGTCGTTTAGTTTGACCGGCCCGTTCGGTTCAAAGCGGGTAAACACAAAGGCTTCGACAAACTCCTCAAGCGGAACGCCATGTTGGAGGCCAAGTGAAATCGCAATGGCAAAACAGTTCATGAGGCTGCGAAATGCAGCCCCTTCTTTGTGCATATCGAGGAAAATTTCTCCGCACGTCCCGTCCTCATACTCACCTGTACGTAAATACAGTTTGTGACCACCAACGACGGCTTTCTGCGTATATCCATTACGCCTGGCTGGGAGCGGTCGGCGCTTTGCTAAGTATCGTACCAACACCCGCTCTGTAACTTTTTCTGCAATCGACATTATTTCAGACGAGGCCTCGATGGTCTTACCGCTATCCGTTGAGGCTGATAACGGCTGGCTCAACTTCGAGCCATCTCGATACAGAGCCACGGCTTTCACCATGCTCTTCCAGGCAAAGAGATAGGATGACTTGACGTCTTCAAGGGTCGCATCGGCTGGCATGTTAATCGTTTTACTGATGGCACCGCTGATAAATGGTTGCGCCGCAGCCATCATGCGGATGTGCGCGTTGACGGCGATATATCGCTGGCCAATCCGGCCACAACGATTTGCACAATCGAAGATCGGAAGGTGCTCAGCCTTAAGATGTGGGGCCCCCTCTACCGTCATGGTCCCACAGCAATAATCATTCGCGGCAGCGACTTCTTCTTGTGTGAATCCCAACGCCTTCAGCATGTTAAAGTTGGACTCATTCAATTGCACATCGGTCAATCCCAACTTTTCACGGCAAAAACTCTCACCCAACGCATATTTATTGAACGTAAATTGAATCTCGAAGGCCTGAGCCAAGCCGCCTTCCATTCGCGCAAGTGCCGCGTCATCGAACCCCTTCCGCCGCAGGGTTTCATGGTTAATGAATGGTGCCGTCTGCAAGGTGTGCCGTCCGACACAATAGTTCACGATATCCTGAATCTGAGACTCGTTATATCCCAAGGTGGTGAGTGCAGTGGGTATGCTTTGATTGATGATCTTGAAATAGCCTCCGCCGGCCAGTTTTTTAAATTTGACCAGCGCAAAATCCGGTTCGATACCCGTTGTATCGCAATCCATCACGAGCCCGATCGTACCCGTTGGAGCAATCACCGTGACCTGTGCATTGCGATACCCGTAGGCCGTCCCCAACTCAAGCGCACGGTCCCACGCACGGCGCGCCGCCACGAATAACTCAGGAGGACAGTGCTCCGGCTGGATTCCTATCGGTGTCATCGTCAAACCTTCATATTCTTCCGGAGCGGCATTGTACGAGGCTCGCCGGTGATTACGAATGACACGCAACATCGCGTCGCGATTTTTGGCATAGCCAGGGAAAGGAGATAGCTCTGCGGCCATTTCCGCTGAGGTGCTATAGGACTCGCCGGTCATAATGGAGGTCAGTGCGCCACAGATGGCCAGCGCTTTGGGGGAATCATACGGAATGCCTTGCCGCATCAGCACCGTGCCTAAGTTGGCATAGCCCAGCCCCAGTGTTCGGAACTCAAAACTCTTCTCGGCAATAGAACGGCTGGGAAACGACGCCATCAGTACGCTGATTTCCAGTACGACCGTCCAGAGACGTACCGCATGGCGGAAGCCCTCCAACTCGAATTGGCCATCAGTCAAAAAGAATCGGGCAAGGTTGAGCGACGCTAAATTGCACGCCGTATCATCGAGGAACATGTATTCGGAGCAAGGATTGGAGGCATTGATGCGGCCGTCCTCCGGACACGTATGCCATTCGTTGATGGTGGTGTCGTATTGCGTGCCAGGATCCGCACAAATCCAAGCCGCCCAAGCGATCTGATCCCAGAGATCTCGCGCCTTGATGGTCTTGGAGACTTTCCCGTCGATCCGTCGCTTGAGCTGCCAATCACCGTCCGCCTCCAGCACCGCAAAGAAATCATTGGGAATGCGTACGCTGTTGTTTGAGTTCTGACCGGACACCGTTTGATAGGCCTTGCCGTCCCAATTCGTGTCGTATTCGTGAAACACAAAATGCGTGAACCCTTGCTGTGCATAGGAGAACATCCGCTGGATGTAGGCCTCTGGAACCGCATCTCGCCTGGCGGCTCCCATAGCCTCCCTGAGGATCGGATTCTGCTTGGCATCGACCTCAATTTTCATCTGACCGGCTCCGTCAACAACGTGACAGGCCTTGAGAACCGCGTTGAGGCGCTGTGCGCAGACTTTTGAACCGGTCACCATGGCAGCGACCTTTTGTTCTTCCACCACTTTCCAATTGATAAACTCCTCAATGTCTGGATGATCCAAATCGAGACAGACCATTTTGGCAGCTCGTCTGGTCGTCCCACCGGACTTGATGGCACCAGCCGCTCGGTCGCCGATGCGAAGGAACGACATCAATCCAGATGAACGTCCGCCACCGGACAACGGCTCGGCATCGCCGCGAAGCTTGGAAAAGTTGGTGCCGGTCCCTGACCCGTACTTAAACAGACGCGCCTCCCGCACCCACAGATCCATGATGCCGCCTTCGCTGACCAGGTCGTCGTCGACGGATTGGATAAAGCAGGCGTGCGGTTGCGGATGCTCGAACGCATTGGTGGCTTTGACGACTTCACGGGTCTTAGGATCGACGTAAAAATGTCCTTGGGCAGGCCCTGAAAGCCCGTACGCATAATGAAGCCCTGTGTTAAACCACTGGGGAGAATTGGGCGCGGCCATCTGATGCGCAAGCATGTAACAGAGCTCATCATGGAACGCATCGGAATCTTCCGGAGTTTTGAAATAGCCGAAGTCCTTCCCCCAAGAAGTCCAACAACCGGCCAGCCGCTCAAACACCTGTCGGGAATCACGCTCTCCTCCCAACTGCGGCTTGCCGTCCGGCCCGATGATCGGATTCCCCTGCTCATCTCGCTGCGGCACTCCAGCTTTCCGGAAATACTTCTGGGCGAGAATATCGATCGCGAGCTGAGACCAGGGTTCGGGAATGTCGATATTTTCCAATTTAAACACGGTCGATCCATCAGGATTACGAATTTCCGACGAACGTTTCACGAACGGTAGGTCTTCATAAGGACTGTGTCCGCGATGTGTAAATCGGCGTTCTATTCTCACGATTTCCCCCCAGTCTGCGTATAGGATGGAACTGCTTTCGATTCCAAATTGAAATAGCCTGTCTTCATCTTTACTTTCAGTCGATATCCTAAGTGTTTCTGACCCCCTACTTTTGGTGGGTATTATTTCAAGTTGAGCACAGGCTGTCTATATATAGCGATCACTACGAATTGTCAACACTAAATATAGTGGTGCGCCTGGGGAAACAGAGGAGTTTCTGTGGATAACAACAAGTGGTGAGAAAACACCGACTTTGGAGAATTACGACTGACTTATTCACAGAAGTGCGACCCAAAATAGGCCCTTATTTAGCATTCATGGACCGTATAAAAAACTAAAATACGCGGCGACCGAGGGTCAGAACGGCCTCATCCACCCCTTCAACGGGAATGAACTGGTTACCGATACCGATCACCACCACTCGAGTACCCAGCACCGTAGTTTCAAACCGGCTGAGAATACCCCAATTCTGGCGTGTGGTGTGAGGCCGTACCATGCTATTGAGCAGCTCCTGACTATGCCTGCGAAATATATTTCTGACCACTGTTCCTTCCCGTTGGGGTGTGGATTGATCCATTCGATCCATGGCCTTGGTGAGCTCGGCTTGTAGGAAACCCAAATAGTGATCCGTGGTGGGATTCATCAAGGCCAGCACAATACTTACAGCCAATACCGCCACAATGAGGCTTAAACGTAGAAGACTCATACAGGACCTTACTTGTGCTGAACTGATGGCTCTATGGATTCACTGGAAACGGAAGCGCGCAGATCCCCTTTGACAAACGACAGCCGGATGACTAGCCTACGGCAGTGAAGTGTGTGGCAGCCACTATGCTGCTCCCGTTGCTTGTATCTGGAGGATTACCATGTTTGTCTGGAGCAAACGCCTTGTTGGGGCCTTATTAGGGCTTTTTGTGGTCATGTTCGGGATCTATCTCTTTAAAACAGCGCCGGACAACACGAGCGATCTCACGAACTATACAACCGGCTGGATGACCCTCAACTATATCGGCTTGATTGTGTGGGTATTTGTCTGGATGATCGATCAAGCCCGCATGCGTGGGAAAAATTTCTGGCTGTGGCTTGTCCCCTTCATCCTAGCGCCCCTCCCGACATTAATGCTGTTCGTCTTGTTCCTCCAGCGACGCATACAGCCGTCAAAGGTCGGCTGAACCGGCTACGCCTAGCGCGTCGCGACCCACCTCTCGATGCAACTGTGTTCGAAGCACCCATACCAACCAGATCCCGGGTAACGCAACGATAAACGACCAGAAGAAAAACTGCGCCCAGCCGACCATTTCGACCAACTCGGCCGACGGACGGCCTGAGAAGACTCGCCCGAGCGCTTCCAGGGAAGAGAGTAATGCGAACTGAGTGGCAGTATAACGATGGTCACATAACGACATAATGAGTGCGACAAATGCGACGGTACCCATACCGCCCGTCACATTCTCGACAAGAATCGATGTCATGAGCGCCATGTAGCTCTTACCCATCCAGGCAAGCCACATAAATCCCAAGTTCGAAACCGCTTGGAGCAGACCAAAAAGCAGAAGTGATCGAACCATTCCGAGCTTGGCCATGGCGACACCTCCGGCCAATGCGCCAATAAGTGTGGCTCCGATCCCGAGGCCCTTCACATACCCGACTTCGCTGACAGAGAAACCCATCCCTCCGATAAGAAACGCCGTTTGAAGCGACGCCGCAACCGCATCTCCGACCTTATACAGGATAATCAAGGCAAGAAGTCCGATCACCCCTGGGCGTGTAAAAAACTCTTTCAGCGGTCCTCCAATCGCTTCAGCCAGACTCGCCGGAGCCGCACCTGGCTCCGACGGTTCAGGACTGACAAGGATGGTGACAACCCCTGCTGCCATGAGCGCAGCGAGCAGCAAATAGGTGTTTTGCCAGCCAATATAATCGGCTAACAGGAGAGCGCCGGCACTCGCAATCAACAGCGCACATCGATAGCCGTTCACCCACACCGCTGCGCCGAATCCCCGTTCAGGACGTAAGAGCACATCGGTTCGATAGGCATCGAATACTATGTCGAGTGAGGCAGAGAGGAAGGCCACAACAAGGGCTAAAACCCCGAGTATTTCAGGGCGCTGGCCAGGCCCAGTCATCGCCATGGCCGCCAATCCGAGCGCGACGCTCATCTGCGTCACCAGCATCCATCCGCGCCGCCGCCCCAGCCAGGGAGGGACCAGCCGATCCATCAATGGGGCCCACAAAAATTTCAATGTGTACGGAAGGCCGACGAGCGTAAAGATGCCGATAGTCTTCAGGTCGAGCCCTGCAACTGTCAGCCAGGCCTGCAGAGTCCCGGATGTCAGCGCCAGCGGCAGCCCGGATGCAAACCCCAGGGGCAACATGATGGCGATGCGCCGGTTCGCAAGAATCTGAATGAACGAGCCTGTTTTCATCGAGCCGTATTAGTACGCATGAGAGGGCAGCATATCATCGGAATAGAGGGGCGGCTCAGACATTCGCAAAATCTGATCGATCAAGAAGGGAAGGAGTGGCAGGCCTAAGAAGCTTCAAAACCTCCTCGCACAGGCGCATCGAGTCTCAGCAGGGTTGGCCATTGAAGGTACAGGGCTTATAGCGCGAAATATCAAACTCGATGTGCTCCTGGTAAACCCGTTCGTTGCCGTTCACACCATCCTGCTCCGGATCGTTATACATGGTGTGGTTCCACCAGTAGAACAAGGGATGGGCTTCCGTTCGATAGACAGGATTGCCGTAGCTGCTGCGCGAATAGTCCTCGACTAAACGGCCCGTCACGTAATCGACTTGGCCATTGCCTTTGAGTGAATACAACATTAAGAACAGCCGCGCCTCGTGATCGTAGAGCTCGTCGATTCTTGTCGCAAGATCAGGTTCGAGAGGAAGAACCTCCTTCGTCCACCCACCGGACACAGGGAGGAGAAGAAGAGAGACCAGGAAAATGGAAGCCCCCAACTTCGACGGTATCACAACAAACTCTCACGTAATGGGGTAGGCAGGCGGACGAACTCTACCATGGCCTTTCAAGGCCTTCAACCCAGAATAGCGCGCGAGGTGGAGCCCCACGGCATTACAGCTGTGGTCGCTCTGATGTCTTCGGCCAAACCCGCCGAGCCTACTCCGCCGAAGTAGCCAACAAGGCTACGAAGGCTGGAAGCATGTCCTCCTTCGCCAGGGCTTCTGCACGCCGCCCATAGGCTCTGGCCGACGGGTAGGAGGACACCCGCTGCGCATTCCTCCACGGCTTGATCCATCTTCCGTAGCAGACGACTGCGGAGGACGGGCAACCGTGGCTTCCTGCATAGGCGGGTGGAGAACTCGCGGAGGATCCTTGCTCCCACCGCAATGACCTCCCTATAATGCCCCAGCTATTATGAAACGTGCTTCTCTCCATACACTCGGGTGCCGACTGAACCAAGCAGAGACAGCGGTACTCGCTGCTCGCCTGCAACATGACGGCTACCATGTCGTCGAGTTCGGTGAACCGACTGACTTATTCGTCGTCAATACCTGCTCCGTGACAGAGGAGGCGGAACGGACCTGCCGATACGTCATCCGCAAGACGTTGAAACATTCCCCCGATGCCTTTGTGGCGGTGACCGGCTGTTACGCCCAGACCGGCGTTCACGAGCTCCGCACCATTCCCGGAATCGATCTGATCGTCGGCAATCAATTCAAATGGGACTTACCCTCATTTCTTCCAGCTCCCGATGCGCTAAAAAAACAGCCGGATCCGGAAGTGCTCCATACTCGCACCATCGACCGGGAAGATTTCACTCTGCCAGAGTATGGCGAACCGGATTCTACCAGAGCACTGCTCAAGATCCAGGACGGTTGCAATGTGATGTGCAGCTTCTGTCTCATCCCCTTCGCACGCGGGCATGAACGGAGTCGCCTCCTGGATGATGTGATCCAAGAAGCCAGGATACTTGCAGCAGGAGGCTACAGGGAAATTGTGCTGACCGGTGTCAACGTTGGGCAGTATCGCCAGGGCAATCTCGATCTGGTCGGGTTGATCGCAGAATTGGAAGAAGTTGAAGGACTCGATCGAATCAGGATTTCCTCTATTGAGCCGACGACGATCACGGACGCCCTCCTTGATCGGATGGCGTCCTCGTCGAAGCTCTCCCCCTATCTCCATATCCCCCTGCAGAGTGGAGCCGACCGCATCTTGTCGGCCATGAATCGCCCGTACAACGCGGACGAGTATGTCCGTCTGATCCAGCGGGCGGTCGCAAAGATTCCTCAACTTGGGCTAGGGACCGATCTGATGGTAGGGTTTCCCGGAGAAACCGACGACGCATTTGAGCAGACCCTGCGCATCGCGCGTGAGCTCCCCTTCTCCTACTTCCATGTCTTTACCTATTCGCCACGACCCGGCACAGCGGCGATGAAATTGCCAGACCAGGTCCCGATCGCAGTCGCTCGGCAGCGTGCAAAGGTACTCGCTGAACTGTCCCGCCTGAAACGCTTGGCTTTTGCGGAACGGTATATCGGCTCTACCGTACTCGTTCTCTTTGAGTCAGGAGTACAGGATGGTTTTCGGTTAGGGGTGACAGAAAACTTCTTGAAAGTGGGCGTATCATCGAACATCGACCTCACCAATGACCTGAGGGAAGTTCGGGTAATCGGAGCATCGGATCGTTGGGCGGTGGGTCAGCTGGCAGAGCGCCGTCAGCCCATGCAAGGAGTGCCTGTTCTATGACGACTCGATCTACACCGGCTCAGGTACATCTTGAAACCTTTGGCTGCCAGATGAACGAGTACGACTCGGAGCTCGTTCGCTCGCTGATGAAACAGGATGGCTTTGTCTTTACCGACGAGCGCGAACGCGCAGATGTCATTCTGATGAACACCTGCGCGATTCGGGAGAATGCCCACAATAAAGTTTACAAACACCTATCTGAACTGAAGAAGCTTAAGCAGCAGCGACCATTGGTCGTCGGTGTCCTCGGCTGTATGGCGCAAAACCTGAAAGAGGAACTGACGGATATTCAACCGCTAGTCGATGTTCTCGCAGGCCCCGATGCCTATCGCCAGCTTCCGATGTTGATCCGCAACGCGATGCTCTCTCAAGAAGAGGGGCTGGATCAGAAGGGACTTGCGGTCGACCTTTCGGAATATGAAACCTATCACGATGTGGTACCGGACCGAACCGACGGGGTGAACGCGTGGATCGCCGTGATGCGAGGCTGTGACAATTTCTGCAGTTTCTGTGTGGTTCCCTATACTCGAGGACGTGAACGTTCTCGCGACCCAGAGGGGGTTGTTCAGGAGGCCCATCGGATCGCTGAGCAAGGGTTTAAGCAGATTACACTCTTGGGGCAGAACGTCAATTCCTACCGGTTCGGCGACTGGGATTTTGCACGATTAATCACCGCCGTGGCGGATGTACCCGGCATCCAACGTGTGCGGTTCACCTCCCCTCATCCCAAAGACTTTCCACTCCCGTTGCTCGAAGCCGTGGTGGCACATCCCAATATCTGTAAACAGATTCATTTGCCGCTTCAATCCGGCAGCGACCGCATTCTGGGCTTGATGAATCGCACCTACACCAACAAAGAGTATCGTGCCTTGGTCGAGCGTATCCGCGCCATACGGTCTGACATCGTGCTCAGCACCGATATTATTGGAGGGTTCTGTGGGGAGAGTGATGCGGATTTTTCCGAGACCTACCGGCTTGTTGAGGAAATACGGTTTCACTCAGCATTTATCTTTAAATACTCTGAGCGAAAGCACACCATCGCGGCACGCAAGTTTCCGGACGATGTGTCAGAAGGCGTGAAGACTGAACGGGTTACACGACTCTTCGACCTCCAGCGAAACATCTCCTACGAGCGCAACCGGGAGTATCTGAAGACGATCATTCCCGTCCTGGTCGAAGGGGACGCGAAGCGATCCGCGGCGCAAGGTATGGGAAAATCAGATGGCAACATCACCGTCATTTGGGACAAACGTACGATATCCTCTCGACCGGGAGACATGGTTTCCCTTGCCATCTACGATGCATCTTCCACAACCTTGTATGCAGAAAGTCCGCCGATGGCGTGACTCGTGGGAGCCCATCCGACTTCTCCAGGGTCATTTCTGGAGAAGACGCTCCAAAACGAACACCCGTGCACAAGTTCTGTTTGTGACCTCCCCTTCCTCCTCACCGCACTCAAGAAATACTGTGAGGGCACCATCCGTATAACCATCCATCCAGGACCAGGTGATCTCCACGCGACGTTCAAGAAATGCCCCATTTAATCCTGCAACTAATCACAACATTATCATGCACATAGGCTAGCCACTTCCTACTTAATACCATCCATACTTAGCGGTTAATCATTCCTCTCCTCTTCTAGATTTTGCTCTTGTACATCGCGGAGTTGCTCCATCTCTCCAAAGGCATAGTCCTTGCTATCCAAATGGATCGCAACTACGTACCTGAACACTTTCACTCTTGGAGACAGTCATGATCGAGAAGCAAGAGTCCCGCGTACAAGAAAAAGCCGCTCCCTCCATAAGTCTAGAAACCCTCATTGCGTTGGGAATCTTCGGATGGATTGCACTGAGCATGGCACTGATGGGCCTGGGAATCTGGTAATCCCCCTGGCATACCGACAAGACGCCTCGCCACGGATCACCACGTATACACCTGTCCTGAAAGAAGGAGTGTCGAGATGAACAGCTGCTTCCCGCGTGTGAATACGAATCGCCCGATGATCCAGAGCCTCGCTGGAATCGCCGCCGCATGCGCCCTTGTCATCAGCGGTTGTGCGAGTGGAACAGAGACAACCCTCGCTCAGAATACGAAAGGCACCGTCTACTTGGAAGAAGTGGCCAATTGGTCGTTTGACGCCAGCCATCCCGCTGTCATCGATCAACAGACCATGATAAAGGTCGTGAAAGGGTTATACCGCAAAGACGACATGGGCAAATCTTCGGGAATGCCTGTTGGTGGCAGCAAGCCGATGAGAATTTTCAGCGATGAGGATGCAGAATATCTCTCTCCCCTGCTCGCGCAAGGCTTATCCAAAGCAAAACCCGAACAGCTTGTTGGGTTTAACATATCCTCATCGGCAGGGTCAGGCTCTGAACCCATCACAGGCAGTATTTATGTGCAAAAGGGATCGATCTACGTGACCGTTGAAGAAGGCGCCGCGCAGACGGGGTTTATGCCTGAGTCGGTGGCGCGCACCGAACCCGCTCCGGCCCACATCGCCGGCGATGCGCTCGGCGCCATGACGATGATCATCGACTATCATGCGCTCGCCAAGACGCTGATGCCCGAGGCCATGCCGATCGCTAAAGCTTCCCCGAGCACTACAATCGCCTCCATGGCGGCGTCTACCCCGGCGAACGCTCAGGCGATCTCTGCGAGTGCGGGGCAGGAAGTCGCACAAGACGAATTCTTGGCCCAGAAACTCAGTGACTTGAAGGTGGCAAAAGAAGCGCTCGCCAAGAAAAACTCCGAGATCGCTATGCTTCGCAAGGAGTCGCAATGGATGAAGCGCGAACTCCGGGATCGCGATGAGGAAATTAAAGCGCTCAGGCTGACCAAGGTCTCTGGTAAACCGGCACCGAAGAAGAAATCGGCGCAGGCGACCAGGGCTCGCTAGTTTTCATCAATCGACACTTAGCAACTCCGGCTGGAGCAAGACCACTTCACTGGACAGAGGCTGCCGAAAATTCATCCGGCAATAACAGGCATAGGTCACATAGGTATCTTGTAGGCAGTACCGAGCCAACTCTTGCCCCTGTCCCCTCCCCCACATCTCAGCCACCTGAGCCCCACTGCCGGATTTCGTTTCAACGTTCAGCGCTCGCGCAAGCACATCGAGTTTCACCCACCCACGCGTATCCCAATTACTCCAGATCGCCATGGTGTCGTAGACCGGCTCTGTGCGAAATTTGGCAAGATTGATGTCCAGGCTCGGTTTGACTTGGTGAATGATCGATCGCTTCTTCATGAACGGGATGTCGAAGCCCAGACCGTTATGGGTGATGAAGAGCGACGGACGGTTCTGAGCCAAACGGCTCCAGAATTGCCGCAGCAACTCCCGCTCATTTCCGCCGTACCAGGCTACAGCCCCACGCGGTTCAAGCTGATCGGAAAACTCTAAGAGGCCGATACAGACGATCTGACTGAACGTGCCGTCAAAAGCCGACTTTGCATACTGTTCATCCTCGGCGAGTCGTTGAGCTTCGGCAGCCCCCGCCGCAAACAAATCGTAGCCCTCGCCTGCCGGCTCAGATTTGCCGCTTGACGGAAGCTTTCCCGCCAGTCGCGCCCATTCTTCACGAGGCGCTTGAATGGTCTCAATATCCAGGACAACCTTCATGACACCCGTCCCATTGTCTGCCGTTGGAGGGCCTCAATGATAGGACGGTCCGCTGGAGGAAACTCAAAATCGCCCAACTCGTGCGGCCAGACCCATCGAATTTCCGCGCAGTCGATGGCCGTGGCGTGTCCGGTCTCGATTCGGCAACAGAAGAAGTGCAGCTCCACGGTTTTCTCCTCATACTCATGCCGAATAATTTGAAACGGTATCGGCACGTCAATATGAACACCCAGTTCCTCGAACAACTCCCGCCGCAGACATTCTTCTAAAGTCTCACCAACCTCACACTTCCCGCCTGGAAACTCCCAGAAACCTGCCAAATGCACGCCCGGATTCCGACGGGCAATCAAGTAGCGGCCCTCGCGATAAACAAGGCCGGCAGCGACTTCGACAATCTTCATGCGGCGCCGTCGTTCTTCATGCCTTAGGATCAAAAGGATGCGTCTTACAAAACGATTTCATCGGACATTGTCGACAGGATGGTTTTCTTGCCGTGCAGCAGGTCGCCCCAAAGTCCATAATCGCTTGATTGAAATCATAGCCTTTCCCGCTTGGAATTAGGGCTTCCGACAGTTGCCAGAGCCTCGGCGTGTGAGCCTTGGGATCGCCCTTCGCAATGAATATGCGGTGAAGGACACGAATGACATTCGTATCTAAAATTGGCGCATCTTCATTGAAGGCAAACGACCGGATCGCGCCGGCCGTGTATCGTCCAATTCCTTTGAACGACAGCAATTCCTCCGCATCGCTCGGCAGCTGCCCCCCATACCGCTCGACAGTCTCGCACGCGATACTATGTAATCGCTCAGGCCTGATATTGTAGCCAAGGGGATACCATGTCTTCTTCACATCCGAGACCGGAGCGTCGGCCAATTCTTCAAAGCTTGGGTAGCGGTCCAGAAATTCGTGGTACTTCGGAATCACCCGATCGACTTGTGTCTGCTGCAACATCACTTCAGAAACCAGAATGTGATAAGGATCGGAGGTCTTCCGCCAAGGCAGATCACGGCCATGTTTCTCATACCACTTGAGTAGTCTGGTTTGAAAACGGCGTTTCAGCGAGGCATCAAGGACGAAGGACTTCTTCGAGCGCTTTTTCTTGCGTTGCGAGGTTGTTCGGGAGCCAGAGATGGTGGGCATGCAACATCAATCCAATGGCGGCATTCTAGAAGCGTGACCGATGAAAATCAAACCCGCATTCAAATGGAACAGGCGCTGCCGCCGATGTGTCAAAATCGGTCAAAAGATCGAACACTCCTCTGTCATGTCTGTTTCAATCGCTCAACTACCTTAGCCTATCGCATCATTTGCGCAACCGTTTGCTCATCGAACACCATCCATGTGGCTCAATCTGTGTCCTCCCCAATCTATCGGAACTTGCCATCTCCAAAGATCGAATTTTCTTTGACAACCGCCCGTTCACCGAATAGCCTTACCTATGACGAACGCATAGTCGAGGACGTCTCATCCTCGATGCACGATTGAGACAGAGACCTTCTGAGGACACTACTGTGACGGAACAGAGACAGCACGTTCGCTATCAAGTGGAATTTCCAGCGATATTTGCGGGTGACCCCTCTGGGGTCGGGATCGTCTACAATCTCGGGATGGGTGGCTGTAAGGTCGTCAGTGATCTTCCAGTCAAGACCGGCACACGCTTCACAGTCCACCTCCAGACACCCGAACAACCAATCGCCATTACCATTCAAGCCGCTACAGTGCAATGGACCCTTAAACACGAGTTTGGCGTAGAATTTCATGAGATGCTGGAGCAGGAACGAACCCGCCTGGGACAGTTCCTCGCAACCCAAGCGAACGTCGTTCCATAGAAATCTCTACGGCGCAACCATGGTCACCCGAAAGCATCTCAGATTTCCCGTGTCGCTCTCCTGCACCTTGGTACACCAAAATCGGTTCCGCCATGCAGGATCAGTCAGAGACCTTTCTGCCAAGGGATGCTGCGTGGAGAGCATCATCAGCCCATTTACCGGCATGCAACTCGCCGTCCACCTACATATCCCCGGAGAGTCCAACCCAATCCTCATCGACAATGCCGCAATCCGCTGGTCCGGATCTGCCGGTATCGGCCTTGAATTTCTGACGCTAGCCCCCCCGCATCAAGACCGGCTGGACCGCATGATCCAGCGGCTGATCCAACAACTTCAGATTAAACCCAGGCTCTAGCCCGCATGATTCATGAAGGTTCGTTGCGAACGCGTGCAGACGCGAAGCGAGACGGGCACTCGAGGCGTGAAGTCATGAGGCATACTCGCGCAGTATGTCGAAAGGCTGAACGGCGAGACTGCCCGTCATAGCCACGTATCCGCGCGTGTAGCAAAAACTTCATGAATCATGCGGGTGGGTAGACCAGTTGCTTTTGAGGCGCTCACCTCCGTATCCTTTCTCTCCATGGACTTCTCTCAGCTTTCACAAGAACAATTCAAAAAACTTGTGCGAGGGATCGTCGATGATCGTCTGCGTGAGCTGCTCGGTGACCCTGACCTCGGTCTCCAGCTCGGCAGTGGCTTGCACGCCCGTCTGAAAGAGTCATTGGCGAGTACGGAGAGACTGTCCGGCGAGGACATTGCAGACCAACTCGGTCTCCGCTGGTAAGGACAACATGGCCTGGTATCGTCTTGCCTATCGCCCAGCTATCCTCAAAGATCTTGGAACACTTGAGCCAACCATGGCACAGCGACTCTTGGATAAGACCAAATGGATTGCCTCCAACGTCGATAACTTGCGCCACGAGGCCATCGCAGTAGATCTGCCAGGCCTGTCCAAATATGCGGTCGAGGACTGGAGGATTTTCTATTCAGTCGACCGTGACAATCACCTGATTGATATTCACGGCATCGTTCGCCACACAGAGGCCCCTGTATGATTGCTGTCACCCTTGCCGCCATCACAAAACTGAGAGCGATTCAAACCCATCACCCTGAGGATCCGATCGTCCGGATTTCTGTCCGCGATGTGGACGATTCACGGTTAAGTTTCAGTATCACGTTGGAAGCAAACACCCAGCCTGATGATTACATTCAGGAGGTTGACGGCCTCACCTTTGCGGTTGATCGGCAGAGTGCGCCACGGATGGACCGGGTGACTGTCGATTACACTGAGGCCAATGGGTTTCGCTTTCTCCACAATGATGAGGGCCGCAGCCTGCCTCTTCTGACGATTCCCACACTCAATTGAGGGAACGGATGCTGAAAAAGCCAGCCAGCAGCAGCTCGAAACCCGTGAAGCGTATCTCGTGAAGCGTCGTTCGTTTTCGGACTCGGACGTTTCACGCTTCACGTTTCACGAACGGCGTGGCTGCCTTTTGAGCATCCTGAGGGTTAGGAAAGTCGATCTGGGAGGCTGGCAACGTGCACCTGGAACTCGCCCCTGGTCATATCGTCGACATACCGGCGCAGGGCATCCTTCACCACG
This sequence comes from Nitrospiraceae bacterium, assembly GCA_041743755.1. Lineage (GTDB taxonomy): Bacteria > Nitrospirota > Nitrospiria > Nitrospirales > Nitrospiraceae > Palsa-1315. Next base: position 105,998 of record JBGTMB010000152.1, read on the forward strand.
GGAAAGGCGATCTGGTCCCAGGGAATCTCAGAGAGTGAGAACAACTGCACATCGAGGCTTTCCTCACCTATCCCAAAATCCGGCGAACGCATCGGCCCTCGGAATACCAGGTAGGCTTGGCCGATGTGGGGGAGACTGAGAACCGCGAAGAGGCTGATACGCTCCACCTGAGCCTGCGCTTCCTCCAAAGTCTCACGAACAGCCGCCTGCTCAGTACTCTCGCCGATCTCCATAAAGCCGGCAGGGAAGGTCCAGAGACCGGACTTGGGTTCAATGGCGCGCCGACAGAGAAGAATGTAGCCGTCCCATTCCGGAATACAGCCAGCGACAATCTTTGGATTATGGCAATGAATGGCCTGACAAGTCTCGCAGACAAACCGGGGCAAGTTGTCGCCGACGGGAACCTTCTTCGTAACCGGAGCACCGCAGGCGCTACAATAGTTCATAACGAAGACGTATTTCGTGAAACGTATTTCGTGAAGCGAGATACGAACGACGCTTCACGAACAACGATGCCATGAGCATGGATAGCACAAAACTACGGTTCTTTGCACCCTGCCCGGGTGGGCTGGAGGGCGTCCTCGAACAGGAACTCCACGACCTTGGCGTGCCTATCACCACAAAGACGGAAGGCGGAGTCGCCTTCCTGGCCCCCTGGTCCAGCATGTATTGGGTCAATCTCAAGAGCCACATAGCCAGCCGCGTGCTCTGGGAAGTCGGCCAAACCCCCTATTTGTCGGAAGACGATGTGTACCGCGCAGCCTATCACTTGCCCTGGCCGGACTGGTTCACGTCGGCGCAGACCATCAAGGTGAAAGTGAGCGCACGCCGTTGTCCACTCACCAGCCTGGACTTCATCACGCTGCGTATTAAAGACGCGGTCTGCGATAAGTTTATGGCAGTGCGCCATAAGAGACCGAATATAGACACCCATCACCCGAACATCCGACTTGACGCGTTTCTCGATGAGTCAACGGTGACGTTCTATTTAGATACCTCTGGCGACCCACTCTTCAAGCGAGGCCATCGTATCGTGTCTGTCGAGGCACCGTTGCGAGAAAACCTGGCGGCGGGTTTGCTGCGGCTCGCTGGATGGACGCCGAACGACGTGCTGATCGACCCTATGTGCGGAGGTGGAACGATCCCCCTCGAAGCGGCGCTGATGGCGCGCCGCATCGCGCCTGGACAGTCTCGGTCATTCGCGTTTGAGCGGTTACTGATCCACGACGCTCAACGTTGGGGCCATTTGCGTGAAGCCTCTCGACTGAAACATCTCGCGGAGGTGCCGGCTGCCATCTATGCCTCCGATCAGGATCCAGCCGCAGTCAAAATTGCGCAACGGACATTTCAAGGCGCGGGAGTCTCGGTTGATATTCGTCTGAAGCAAAGCGATGTGCTTGCCCTTGAAGCTCCAGCTGAGCAGGGCGTGCTGTTGATCAATCCTCCCTATGGAGTCCGACTTAGCCGGCCCGAGGAACTCGATGCGTTCTACCCCCAAATGGGCAACTGGTTGAAACAGCGATTCAGCGGGTGGCGAGCCTATATCTTTACCGGCGATTTGCGGGTTCCCAAACTCATCGGCCTTGCGCCATCAAAACGCATTCCCCTTTTCAATGGTCCTCTGGAATGTCGGTTGTATGAGTTTCACATCGTGTCGGGGTCGATGCGCAAAACAATTTCCACACCTGCGAACAAAGGGTGATGTCGCACCATGGCCTGTGGACACAGATCATGAAGCGATTCTTACCGCTTCTGTTCAGTGCGCCCCTACTTTTGTTGCTTGCGGGTTGCAGCGGGCTACAACACTTCAGTGCGTTGATGGATCCCCCCCCCGTGCCCAACAGTCATATGCGCCAATCGGCGCTTGACCGGCTGGCACCAACCGTCCGAAAGGATTTTGAGCAACTCACCGGATTGCGTCATAGAGACCTGCGTGCTGAGCAGGAAACAGTCGAGAAGATCCCGGCGCAATTCAAACGTCGCCTCGTGATCGAGACCCTCAAACAGCCCTGGGATGGTCTGACGGAATTAGAGCGCCAGGGACTCGTATTGGCCGACATGGCAAAAGGAGGAGCGATCAATCTTCCAGGCCTTCTCGATGTGCTCGAAGCCGGTAGGGATCGCACCTCCACCTTCTCAAAACCGATTCCGCTGCCGACGCATTCCACCCAAGAAGACCTCCTCGCCTTCATGATCGGAAGCTTGGAACAGGCGTCGCTGCACCGCGAGAAAGCGCTGACAAATCTGACAGAGGCGGAGAGACACTTCCTGTTTCTGCATGCGCGGTCTATAGTGGAACACTTCACTCCGCAAATCTCGATCCTGTCGAACCAGGCAAGCGCGCAAGTCAACGCCGATCTCCGATTTGCCGAACTGCTTGAGAAACAGATCGACTATGCCGGTCTTCTAGCATCCGCCCAAGTCCTCGCCCGTCTTGCCAATGAACATTGGCTTCACCAAGCCGCTGCAACCTGGATGAACCCCCTGCCGGCTTCTTCCGTTCCTCCCGGCGTAACAGGAGACATCCTGCTGGCCCATGATACGCCCTACGGATTGATTATCATTGGTGGCCCAGGATCGAATACCTATGAGATTGAAAATGGAGTCGGTCTGATTATCGATGTAGGCGGCAACGATCATTACCGGGGGATGATTGCCGCATCTGCACAAGAAAATCAGGGCAATGCCGTCGTCATCGACCTCGCAGGGAACGATACGTATACAGGGGCTCCTCTCGGACTCGCCACCGGGCGGCTGGGGGTGGGGCTGTTAATCGATCACGATGGCGACGATGTCTACCAGCTCGACATGGGATCAGGAGGCGCGGGATTCGGCGGACTCGGAATCTTGTTCGACGCGAAAGGTAACGACGTCTATACGGGGAATCGCCTGACTCAGGGCACCGCCATTGGAGGACTCGGCCTCTTGCTCGATGGGGCAGGAAATGACCGCTATACCAGCCATGGCTTCGCGATCGGATTCGGCGGCCCCTTGGGCGTCGGCGCCGTCATCGACATTACCGGCAACGACCACTATCAATGCGGCGATACGTATCCCAGTGCCTATAACTCGCAGGATGCTCCGACCGGGAAACCAGGCGACCCTCTCTATCAATACGATTGCTTCGGGTTGGGTGCCGGATCTGGACAACGAATTCTGACAACGAAGGTGGAATGGCAACCCTACAACCTGGCCGGTGGCTGGGGGATCTTGTTGGATCTCGAAGGGCAGGATCACTATGACAGCGCCAACTTCTCACAGGGGGTGGGCTACTTTTTCGGCACAGGAATGAAATTGGACTTCGATGGCGACGACGAGCACCAGGGCGCGCGCTACGGGCATGGCGCTTCCGCCCACTTCGGGGTCGGCCTCTTCATCGATCAACAGGGAGACGATCGCTACAGCTCCTCCGGCCCCTTTTACAACGGCGGAGTTGCCTGGGACCATAGCGTAAGCCTCATGCTCGATGCAGGGAAAGGCCGTGACATCTACAGTTTCGAGCGCTCGACCGGTCTCGGCCGAGCCGACTATGCAGGCTGGGGGCTCTTTATCGACGAGGGAGGAGAAGATCAGTACCAAGTCAATTCAGGCTTTGGAGACTCTTCGGAGAAAAGTGTAGCCGGGTTCTTCGACCTCAACGGCAACGACATCTATGCACCACATCCCGATTCTTCAATGCCGCCCGATACTCGTCCCGGTAACGGAAAGCTCTTCCTCTACCCTCAAGGTGGAACCTTTATCGATCGGTAACCGGGCTGCCCTGAAACCACAGCCAGTTGCCGCAACTCTTCCATCCCTCCCCTTGACTTATGCCTGACAGAAACTATCTTGTTATCCGATACTTGTCCTGAGTTTTCTACCGACAGCGCGGAAGGACGCTTCCACATGAATAACGAGACAATGGCTGTGACACTACCGGTACTGCCAATTAAACGCACCGTCCTCTTTCCTGGGATCATGATGCCCTTGACGGTAGGGCGTGAACGGTCAATCGCTGCCGTAGAGGCTGCGATGAAAACGGAAGATAAAACGATTCTGGTGGTCGCACAGCGCGATCCTTCGATGGAAGAGCCTGGGCTCGAAGAGCTCTACACGATCGGGACGAAAGCTGTGATCAAACAGGTTGGCCGGGCAGATGACGGCACGCTCCATGCGCTCGTGCAAGGACTCGAAAGAGTCGCCTTGCTTAAGGTCGAAAAGACCGCGCCGTATCTTCTCGTCGAGGCCCGACGACTCGATCCCCCAACCGACCAAGGCGCCGAAGTCAAAGCGCTCCACCGAGCGATCCAGGAGTTGGTCACAGACCTGCCTCGATTGATTCAAGCTCCGGGAATCCAGGAAGCAACAACGGCCTTCAGTAACGAGGATGACCCAGTCGCCCTGGCTTACCGCCTGGCCTCGCTCCTCAATCTCACCGTGCATGAGGAACAAAAGCTGCTTGAACATTCCTCCACCATCGAGCTGTCGCGATCGCTGTACGCATCCCTCTTGAAAGAAATTCAGATACTCCAGCTGCGGGACAAGATCACCAGCGAAGCCCAAGCCAAGATCGGAAAGACCCAACGAGAATATATCCTCCGCGAACAATTGAAGGCGATTCAGCAGGAACTCGGCGAGGGCGAGAGTGAAGAGACAGAGAGCACTGACCTCAAGAAGAAGGTCCAGGCAGCCGATCTTCCCGACCATGTGAGAAAGGAAGTTGAACGGGAACTAAGTCGATTGGCAAAGGTGCCACCCTCCTCCCCTGACCATCAAGTCCTTAGAACCTATCTTGAACTGGTGCTTGAGCTCCCCTGGAAGAAGGCCTCGAAAGATCGTTTGGAGTTGAGCAAAGTTCGTCAGGTGCTGGAAGAAGATCACTATGGCATTCAAGAAGTGAAGGAACGGATCGTCGAGCATCTGGCCGTGTTGAAATTGAATCCCACAGCCAAAGCGCCAATTCTCTGCCTGGTCGGACCTCCTGGCGTAGGCAAGACCAGCCTGGGCCAATCGATTGCCAGATCCATGGAACGGACTTTCGAGCGATTCAGCTTGGGTGGCGTACACGATGAAGCAGAGCTGCGGGGCCATCGCCGCACCTATGTGGGAGCCCTGCCTGGACGGATCATTCAGGCCATGCGTCGAGCCAACGTGAATAACCCCGTCTTGATGTTAGACGAGGTCGACAAGATGGGCCGTGACTTTCGTGGTGATCCGGCTGCGGCATTACTGGAGATTCTGGATCCGGCGCAGAACCACACATTCCGCGACCACTATCTCGATCTCCCGTTCGACCTGTCAAAAGTGTTCTTCATTACGACCGCCAACACGCTGGATACCATCAGCCAGCCGCTGCTCGACCGGATGGAAATTATCCGACTCCAAGGTTACAGCGAACGAGAAAAGGCAGAGATCGCCCGCCGCTATCTCTGGCCGCGCCGACTCAAGGAGGCAGGTCTAGACGCCAGCCAAGCCCTGCTTTCAGATGATGTCTTGGACCTGGTTATCAGCCGTTACACGAGGGAAGCGGGGGTTCGCCAGCTGGAACAGATGCTCGGCCGCCTGACTCGAAAGGTCGCGCTGACCTTTGCGGAACTTCCTGAAGGTCAGGAGCGGACTCCTGTGTCCATTCAACCGACGGTCCTTTCAGACTGGCTCGGGTCAGAGCGCTTTATGCCGGAAGAGGCACGCAAGGTCTTGCCAACCGGTGTGGCTACGGGTCTCGCCTGGACCCCAAGTGGGGGGGATGTTCTCTATATCGAAACCACGCTGCTCCCAGGCAGTCATGATCTGACGATCACCGGTCAGCTGGGAGACGTCATGCAGGAGTCGGCGCGTGCGGCCCGGAGCTATCTCTGGTCGCACTCCGAAAGCATGGGGCTGGACATCTCGCGCTTCAAACGCAATGGTGTCCACATCCATGTGCCGTCGGGAGCCATTCCGAAAGATGGTCCGTCAGCCGGCATCACCATGGCGACGGCGCTGGCCTCTTCCTACGTCGGCAAAGCCGTCCGGAGCGATACGGCCATGACCGGCGAGATCAGCTTGAGCGGGTTAGTCCTGCCGGTCGGCGGGATCAAGGAAAAGGTACTGGCGGCTCATCGCGCCGGCATCAAGCGGATCATTCTGCCGAAGGCAAACGAGAAGGACCTGAAGGATGTGCCGCAGGAAGTGCGGGATGAACTGACATTCATCCTGGTCGAACGCATCGAAGAAGTGCTCCCGGCGGCCTTCAATCAGGACGCACCGACGATCCCGCCAGCAGAACGGGATGAACCGCTAGCGACCTCCACCGCTTCGTAACTTCTAGAGGCCCTGGGAACATACCGGGGCCTTACCACCAGGTCAAAAAACTCTCCTCAGCCACTCCGCAATTCAAACAATGGTTTCTGACACCCTTTCCTCACCTGCCCTTGACAGATATCTCATTACGAGATAGTGTTTCTTGTGCATATTATCACGCGCAAGCGCCTCGACGACTTCGCGCGAGCCCATCCGGACGCGCGGGTTTCGCTGCAGCACTGGTTCACGATTGTGCGGAAGACCGACTATGTATCCTTCGCCGACCTGCGGAGGACCTTTCCTTCGGCTGATCAGGTAGATCGGTTTACGGTCTTCAACATCGGGGGAAACAAGTTCCGGCTGATCGCAGCCATTCATTACAATCGGAATAAGCTCTATATCCGGCACATACTGACGCACACAGAATATGACCGGGGCACCTGGAGGACCTGACTAATGCTCGCCAAATACATTCAGGACGCCAATACCGACTACCGCCGCATTCGGCAGCGGATTCCACTCGGTCCGTTGCGGACGGAAACCGACTATAACCGGGCGGTGACCGTCCTCGATGAAATCGTGGATGAAATCGGCCAGCAAGAAACCCATCCCCTGGCTGACCTGGCCGAGACGCTCAGCCTCTTTATCGAAGCGTATGAGGACGCCCACGTCCCCTTCTCAAACTCATCCGCTCCCGAAATCCTCCGCGCGTTGATGGACGAACACGGGATCACACAATCGGACCTGCCCGAGATCGGCAGCCAAGGCGTCGTGTCGGAAATTCTCTCCGGCAAGCGAGACCTGAACGTCCGTCAAATCACCCAACTTGCCACTCGGTTCGGCGTCTCCCCTGCGCTCTTCATGCCCGCTCCGAAGAAACCCATCAGACGCCCTTCTTCCCGAACGCGCGTAGCAAGTCGGCGGTAACCCAGTGATCGCCATCGGGCAGCGCGATTCAAGAGAAACAGCCTATGCCTAAACCTAGAACCAGCAAACGAGTGACGGTTCTGACAGCCAACAATCTGGTGCACGCGCTGGGTTTGTCAGCAGTGGATACCGCTGAAATGGAATTCAGGTCGGAACTCACCATCGTCCTGGCCAAGATCATTCAAGCCGGGCGGCTGACCCATGCAGCGATTGCAAAGAGGGCAGGCACATCGAGAACGCGGGTGACGGCGATTGTGAATGGGAATACCCACGGGGTCTCGACCGATGTGCTGATTCGAGTCCTGGCCGCAACCGGTCATCGGGCAGAAGTACGGGTGAAAAAGGTAGCAGCCTAATCCGATCCAAACACCAATATTATTGAGCGCAAAGCGCCCCTCAGATGCAAGTCAAGCAACGACCCCAATTCTCCGACACCTGGCCTCTCTCGACCGCTATTTTTCCATTTCTCCTTGGCGGCCAGAACTGGCGATGATTGGACATGCCGGGGTATGCATAAGGCGAGACCCAATCATTTGGCTGCTGCGATAGTCTGCGGGAATGCTAGAATAGCGACAAATAATACCACCTGATCCAAGGGGGAGCCTGAATGCACATCGTCCGCCTGAAAATCTCCGGCTTCCGGGGCATTCATTCGGGAGATATCACGCTAGGACGTCATTCGGTTCTCGTCGGTCCGAACAACAGCGGAAAGAGCACAATTATCGAAGCACTGGCGCTGCTCTTCGGGCGCGACCGTCTGGAGCGACGCCTCACCGAGCACGATTTTCACGGCAGCGCGCCGAATGAGAACTCGCGCATTCTGTGCATCGCCACGGTAACAGGCTTCCTCCAAAACGATCCGCAGCATCATCCCGCTTGGTTCAGCCCCGATCGCGGTGTTGAGAAATGGCTTGATCCGAACGTCAAGGCCTTGAACGCCACGCACGACGCGCAGCATACAGACCTAGCCGTGCAGATTGATTTTGCCGCACGGTTCGATCTGGACGAACTGGTGGGTCTGTCTGTGACTTGCGAGGGGGAGCCCGGCTCTCTTCTTCCACTTTCCCAGGTACGGCGGAGACGGTTGCTCCATCTGCGACTTGCACGAAGGCGCGGGCACCACACTTGTTGATCAGATGCGACCAGCTTCTGGCTGGCAATGCCGATGTTCGAAGTTCCGTTGAGGCGAAGCACGGAACGGAACGAGTTTCGGCATCGAGCAGATGAGAAACTTAGCCCGCATTATTCATGACGGTTCGCCGCGAAATCGCTGAGCCGCGTCGCGAGAGCGGCGCGCGGAGCCTGGAGGACCTGAGGCGTACTCGTGCAGTACGTTGAGGGTCCGATGGGCGAGCCCGCCGACCGAAGGCTCGTTGCAGCAGCGGATCGGCGATTGCAGCAGAAGTGTTCATGAATAATGCGGGCTAGTGTGGTCGCGCCGAGGTGCCGGAGCAGGTGGGGCAACCGTCTCCGCCTCCCGCACCTTCACCTTGCCCTTACGTAAGAGGCTATGTAAGGATATCCATCGTAATTCGACTTAGAAGCTATATACCCCTGCAACAAAGGGAGACCACCTATGCCACCAAAAATTGAAATTGGCACGATTGTCAAAGTTGTGAAGACCGACGAGGAGTGGAGAAAGCTCCTCGCACCGGAGGCCTACAAGGTCCTGCGGCACGAAAGTACCGAACGCCCCTTTACCGACAACATGCACGATAACAAGAAGGCGGGTATCTACTATTGCGCAGGCTGTGACCTTCCTGCCTATTCGTCGGAGCATAAGTTCGACAGCGGCACCGGCTGGCCAAGTTTTTGGCAACCGATCGATCCTAAAGTGGTCGAATCCACGACCGATTACAAATTGATCTTCCCACGAACCGAAGTCCATTGCGCCCGCTGCGAGGGACATCAAGGACATATCTTTAAGGATGGTCCCAAGCCGACGGGGTTACGGTACTGCATCAACGGCGTGGCGCTGAAGTTTGTTCCGGCTTAGGGTATGAACGTAGTAGAACTGACAGAGGCAGCAATCAGAGACCGTCGATTGCGCGTGCCGATCAGGCTTTTTCATGTTGCAGGGAATCTGAACGGCTTCCAGGCAACCGCCATCATGAACCGGGGGGCTTTATCTCATAAACGTAGCGCTCAGATGAGCGCCGGCTGACTATCAAGGAGTTCCCGTACCCGATTTACTAGATCGAGGGGAGCGAAGGGTTTCTGAAGAAACTGAATGCCAGTCGCTATGCCCACTTTCTGATCGACCATGTCAGCCGTGTATCCTGACATATAGAGTACCTTCATCTCCGGATAGATGGGCCGCAGTCGATCAGCGACTTCCGTTCCCTTCATCTTGGGCATCACCACATCGGTGATGAGCAAGTGAATGGGTCCCTTATAACTCCGGCAGACGTGGAAGGCTTCCTCGCCACCCTGTGCATCCAGCACGAAATACCCACGCGACTCCAGAATAGTCCGCACCAATTTCCTGACGAGATTCTCATCTTCCACAACCAGGACCGTTTCCGATCCACCGACGG
>JBGTMB010000153.1:0-11305 GCA_041743755.1 Nitrospiraceae bacterium
TGATCGTGCAAGAAATGCGGCCACAATCTTTCTTCATCCGCTCATAGCAGTGTTTGACGACGGCAAAGACTTCATCCCACTCCCCTTCGAGCACCGTCCCCATCGGATTCAACCGGTAGTCCACTCCGCTCGTATCGATGATGTCGAGTGAGCGAGCCACATACTTACCCACGCTCTCTCCCTTGCCTAACGGCGACATACTGAATTCTAATAAGACCATCGCTCCCCCTTCCTCTATCTTCTATCGCCTCACCCCTGACCCCTCACGCCTCACTGTTTACGCCTGGCCCGCAACGCCTGGAGACACCGTCAGCTTCGCTCGTTCATCCAGCCAGACCTTTGGATACTGGATCTTCCCCAACAAGCGAAACCCGTCCAGCGCCTCACGCAGCAAGGCCCGACGCTTTTCAAAGTCCGGCTCAGTCGCTTTGGTCTGCGCACGAAGGTCTCCCAGCCACTTCACAAACGCGGCAAATTCCTCCCCGAAAATCTTCTCCAAATCTTCCTTCATAAAGCCTGACAACGCTGGAGCAACCCCACTCGTGCTGATGGCGACACGCAGATGCCCGCAGGCAACGACTGCGGGCATCGTCGCCGTGGAAAACTCAGGCTGGTCGACCGACCATAGTAAACACTTCTTCTCACGCGCCTTCTCGAACAACGATCGGGAAAAATCACGGTCCCCCCGAACCATGTTGAGCACCAAAATCGCATGTTCCAAATCGGCTTCGCGAAAATGTCGCCCGCGGTGCACAACTTTCGCCGACGCGGCCATGTCTTTTAGTAAGTCGTGTAACGTCGGGGCCACCACTATCACTTTCGCCCCGGCATCCAACAATCGTTGAGTCTTCTCCGCGGCCTCCTCGTCTCCCCCGAGCACAAGCACCGGGTACCCCTTCACATCGAGTGTCATAGGAAATCCAGAATTTGCAGCCATGACGGTTCCTCCCTATTCAAGAGCGGGAGGTATCATACAACACCCTGTTTTCTGGCGTAAACCACACCCTCTCCTGTTTCTGCCATTTTCAGATATGACACACACTCAGATTGATCCGTCGTTCGTCTTTCGTCCGAAGAAAATAGCACAGGGCCTATCGCCAATGTGACGAAACGTTGAACGATTCATAATGAATGTTTACGTGAGAACAAAGGCCGGACAGTAGGAGGCTGCGAGAGTATGAGCGAACACGACACATGCACAGTTAGGTGTCGGCAGGATCGGCGTCTAGCTCCATATTCCAATAGAAATAGTCACGCCAGCTGTCTGGGGTGTTCCGAATTCCAATGGTAATGGTCACAATTGGATTCCAGCGCGGCTTCACCGGCTTCTTCATCAGCTTCATCCCGGCTTCTTCTGGCGTGCGACCACTTTTCTTGTTGTTGCAACGCCAACAGGCCGTCACAATATTTTCCCAGGTCTTTCGCCCACCCTTGGCAATGGGGACGACATGGTCGAACGTCAGCTCCTCGGTCCGGAACTTGTGGCGGCAGTACTGGCACGCATAGGCATCTCGCGTAAAGATGTTGATGCGGGAGAATTTGACCGCACGATGAACGTCTTTGAGCCGAACGAGTTTGAGCAGCCGCATGACAGAGGGAAGCTTTATGGAAATCGACACGGCATGGACCTCTCGGTCGTAGACCTCGAGGACTTCAACTTTACCCTGCCAGAGAAGCGCAATCGCCTTTTGCCAATTGACGACCCGCAGGGGTTCGTACGTCGCGTTGAGCAGAAGGGTCATTTCCATGCTGCATCCTCATCCCAACCAGGCTTCTTGTATAAGAGAACCCAGTGTAGTATTGGAAGGCGTACCTAATTCTATGCCATAAGCCTTGGTTGAAATCAAGTTACTAACGTGTCTGTGGAGCAGCCTGGTTCCGTCGATCGCTCAGCCAAGGAGAAGGATCAGCGCTATGACTGACTTTGTCACCGTTGCGAAGGTTGAGGATATTCCTCCGGGAACCGGACACACCGTCGAAGTCCATGGAATCTGGATTGCCCTCTTTAATGTCGACGGGTCATTCTATGCCATCGACAACACCTGTCCTCATGCGGGGGGACCGCTCGGAGAAGGCCATCTCGATGGCTGCATTGTCGAATGTCCATGGCACGGATGGCGATTCAACGTGCAAACCGGCACACGACCGGAAAATCCGGCGATCACCGTCGCCTGCTGTCCCGTCAAAATCGATGGAAATCAGGTGCAAGTCGCATTGCCGAAAGGTTTCAAGTAGCCCGCATTATTCATGAGCGCTTCTGCTGCAATCGCCGATCCGCAGCTTTGGCGCGTGAAGCGTCGTTCGTGAAACGTGAAGCGCAGGATGCTCAAAAAGCCGTCCAACTAGGCCGCAGGCGAGTCAAAACCGGAGGCGTACCCTCTGGGGTACGTTGAGGATTTTGACGAAACGAGAACGACGTTCGACGGCTTTTTCAGCATCCTGCTATTCCGGCGCTTTGGGTGTAATCCCATCAGCAGGAAGCGACGCAGCATTGACCTTCTTCAATGCAAGATCGGCATGCCAGATAAATTCCCGTTCAAACCATTGGCCGGTCGACCCCTGATCTCGCATCCACACGCGTATCTCATACTGATCCCCTGCCACTTGCTTCACCCGCCACTCTCCCAACCGAGCGACCTGATTACGATCGGCCATTGAACGCACATGCTCAGCCATGGCCTGAAGAATAGTGGGATAACCCTGGGCCCGATGGTTTTGGACCAGTATGAGAGCCTCAGCGGCCCGACTGTCGGCTATCGGATTGATCGAAGGGGGTCTCAGCCAGAGGTAATAGCACGCACCCATCACGAGCACGACCATCACGGCATAGTGAATGATCTTCACAATGAGAACGAGAACTGTGGCGCCCTGGCAGAGAAATAATTTTCCGGCATGGACATCCTAGGGACAAGGTTTTGATAGGACAAGGCCAACCCTTACATGATCGCACAGCATCTTAGGAAGAGCATCGGCGCGATGTCAATCCAACGTCAGCTAGCCCAACACACCGTGCGACGCGCAGCTTGTGCGTGTGAAAGGCGTTATGTTACAAACAAGAGCGTGATCGGTACATAGCGTGTCTCGGGTACAATTCATCAATGAAGTTCTTCCTCTACGGGGACCATCTCAACCCGACACAGCTGAAGCGTCGCGCTCCGGAACATCAGTTTCTGATGCTGGCCACTCTTCCCGAACACACCATTAAATTCTGCCGATGGTCCTCGCAATGGCGATGCGGTCTCGCCAGCGTCACCCCGTCACCGGGCGAACAGGTCTGGGGAGCGATCTTCGAGGTCACCGACGAAGACCTCAAGCTTATGGACGGTTTCGAAGAGGACGTCCCTCCCAACACATTCCGGCAGGTCCAAGTCAGCGTGCTGACGGAGGCCGGAGAGAAAATACTCGTCACCACCTATGCCGCCAACCCCATCGGTAAGTTCAAACCCAAAGCACATTATCTCGATTGGGTGATGAAAGGCCTCAAGCATTGGAAGCTGCCCGAGGAGGCCATCGAAACATGGAAGTCGTATGCGCCACAGTGAAACAACCGTCCGCTGATCGCTTCATCGACCATCAAAGGAGAACTCATGCCGAAGCCCAAATATCACATCGTCGTCTGTACCAATGCCCGTCCCCCAGGCCATCCAAAACCCTCCTGCGGCAGCGCCGGATCAGCCTCCCTTCTCATGGCCTTTAATATGGGCCTCATGCAGAAGGGTGTGACGCCTGGGGAAGTCCTTGTCAGTGGGTCGTCCTGCCTTGGCCCTTGCGAGCAAGGACCCACCGTGGTTGTCTATCCGGATGCCACCTGGTACTCCAAAGTGACGGAAGCGGACGTGGCAACGATCTTGGACGAGCACATCAAGGGCGGCAAACCGGCAGCCAAGCTGAATCCCGACTCAGTCTGGAAATAAGATCTAGTCAATCATGAGCAGTCCCACCGCTCACGAACACAAACACCATGCACCCCGGAAGGTGGGGTGCATGGTGATTACCTGTAGCGACACAAGAACCTCTGAAACAGACACCAGCGGGCAGCTGATCCAGACCCTTCTCAAGGAGCAGGGTCACAGCATAGTCGCCTATTACCTCGTCAAAGACGAGCCTGCACAGATCAAGAACCGTATTGCTGAGGCAATCGCGAACGAAGCCATTCACGCGATCATCATCAATGGCGGCACCGGCATTTCAAAACGGGATTCAACCTTTGAAGCCGTCGATGCGATGCTGGAAAAGCGGCTGGTGGGATTCGGCGAGATCTTCCGCTACTTGACCTACCAGGACATCGGCTCACCCGCGATCATGAGCCGCGCCACCGCCGGCATCATCCAGGGCCGAGTCCTCTTCTCCACCCCGGGCTCCGAGAACGCCGTCAGGCTCGCGATGGAAAAGCTCATCCTTCCCGAACTCGGCCACCTCATCAAAGAACTCACCAAGTAAGGGTCAAGGACGATGACTCAAGATAGTCCACGCGCCTAACGCTTTACCCCTCCGAACATTCCCTGTAGGATGTTCAAAACGGCCTTCCAGCAAGGCCGCAGGGAGACCGGCGACTGAGTCGTACCCTTTGGGTACGTCGCAAGGAGACGGACGACCGAGAACGAAGCTGGAGGTCGTTTTCAACATCCTATTAATCTTGGAAGATTTTTGGTTCACTGTACGGCGCTTCCGCCGGAATCTTCGATTGCGCATACCGTTTATAAAACATCAGCACATCCCGTACCGACACCACCCCGACAATCTCACCTGCTTGGGTCACAGCAAGATGGCGCACGCCTAAGTCAGCCATCATATCTTGCGCATCATCAACCGTCTGACTTCCCTCGATTGTGCAAATGGGAGACGTCATAATCTTTTCGACGGTCATCTTGCCAAGAGGTTTATTGGTCGAGACAGCGCGGCGGACAATATCCGTGTCGGTGACGACCCCGACCAGTTTCTTCCCCTTCTTCACAAACAGCGACCCGACCCGCGCAGTCTTCATTTTCTTGGCCGCGCTCACAATCGATACGGCAGGCCCCACGGTTTTGGGCTGCTTGCTCATGATCTTCGCCACAGTGGACATCATTCACCTCCCCTTCTATTAGGTTATTTACTGGATAAAAACCGGTCGCGCTCAATCATTAAGAATACGGATGCTCAAAACGGTCAACGTTCTTCACCCACCCAACCCTGGCGCGCAGACGCGCCTTGTCCCAGGCAAGGCCGCAGGGAGCACGGCGACTGAGGAGGTACATACCAAACTTCGTTTGACCCGTCCGCCCTTCAAATAGTCTTGGCGGGCGGATACACACCTCCAGAGATTTCATTCTCATGTTCCTTCCCGTCGCAGGGAGACGTGCGACTGAGAACGAAGTTGGGGACCGTTTTCAGCATCCGTTCACTGTGAGGACGATTTTACCGAAAAACTTGCGGCTCAGCATCTGTTCCTGAGCCGCGCGCGCCTCTTGTAATGGATAGGTTTGATCAATGACCGAAATCAGTCGCCCCTGCCCCATCAGTTCAGAAGCCTTTACCAATTCTGCACGCGTACCCATATACGACCCTTTGATTGTGAGCTGACGAGAATAGACATAGCGAAGATCCAACTTGATCTCGGTTCCTGTGGTTGCGCCACAGGTAATCAAACGCCCTCCTTTGCCCAATGAGTGGAGGCAGGTGTCCCACACCTCCGGACCGATATGCTCAATGACGACATCAACGCCGCGCCCCTCGGTAAGCAGCTTCACACGCTCCGCAACCTTCTCTCTTGTATGGTTTATGACCGAATCGGCCCCCAAGGTCACGGCTTGGGGGATCTTGTCGTCGAACCCGACGGTAGTCATCACACGGGCCCCGGCAAGCTTTGCCATCTGAACCGCCATCATCCCGACTCCACTCCCCGCGCCCATGATCAAAACCGTTTCGCCATGTTGGAGTCCAGCCAAGGCAAACAGCATGTGCGAGGCGGTCACCGACACGAGCGGAAACGCCGCGGCCTGCTCAAACGAGAGGTTCTCTGGAATCGGCAACACATTGCGAAACGGCACTTTTACATACTCGGCATAGCCGCCGTGCGTCTTGGCGCCGACCAGTCCATATGAACGACACAGATTGTCTCGCCCTGCCAGACATCGCTCACATTTCCAGCAGCTAAGCCCCGGCGACACAAATACACGTTGCCCCATGGTGACACCCTCGGCCTGAGTGCCGACTTGCTCGACAATCCCCGCCACATCCGACCCTGACACATGAGGAAACGGCATCGGATAAGCCGAATTCCCCTGTCGTATCCAGATGTCGAGATGGTTCAAGGCACAGGCCTTCACGCGAACCAGCACCTCCTCTGGCCCGATGGTCGGGACAGGTAGATCCTCATAGGACAGTGTGTCCGGTCCGCCATGCGCGCGAAAGAGTACCGCTTTCATCAAAACTCCTAGCTTTCAGCCGTCAGCATTCAGCGATCAGATTTTCCCACAGGATGTTCAAAACGGATTTCCAGCAAGGCCGCAGGCGAATCAAAACCGGAGGCGTACCCGCTGGGGTACGTTGAGGATTTTGATGAGCTGAGAACGAAGCTGGAAGCCGTTTTCAACATCCTGCTAAAAGGTAAGGGTCCCCTCGACCACCATGACACACTGCCCCCCTACCTTGACCGTTTGAATAATATCGTCGTCCGATTCGACCCGCACGAAAATTTGCGACGGGCGCTCGATCTCATAGCCCTGCTCAACCACGATCTCTGTCGTGGGAGCCACATCTACGACGCCATTCTGCACCAGATACGCTCCTAACGCGCCACTCGCACTCCCGGTCGCAGGATCTTCAAGAATCCCAATCGAAGGAGCGAACATACGCGCATGGACCGTCGCAGAGGGTTCGACGGTCACCGTCGTGAACGCCATGACACCATTCGCGCCAAACTGACTGCACACATCCACGATGGCTGGGGCATTCAGCTGGATCGAACGGACAGCCGTAAGGGTGCGCAGCGGCACAATCAAGACTGGAAGTCCGGTGGACACCACCTCGATCGGCCACTTCATGTCGGTGATCGCATATTTAGGCAACCCCAATGCGCCGGCAATCTTGTACACATCTTCAATTGCGTCGACAGGCCCGAGAAATTCCGGTTTCGGCTGCGTCATAACCACACGGGTCAGCTCCCCGTCTTCTGCATGGAGTTCGACGGGAAAGAGACCGATATTGCATTCCTGCATCACGCGGGTAACCCCATCGGTCACGGCGATCAACCCGAGCTGGGCCAATACAAAAAATGTTCCGAGCACCGGATGTCCTGCAAAGGGAATCTCCTGTGTAGGAGTAAAAATCCGGAGGCGCACGACCGCCGCCTGGTCCGTGGGAGGTAGCACGAACACGGTCTCGGAGAGGTTCATCTCACGGGCAATCCGTTGCAATTGATAGTCGGCAAGACCGTGCGCGTCGGGAAACACGGCGACCGGGTTGCCGCCGAATGGCTGTCCGGTAAAAACGTCGGCTTGATAAAATTTCAGGGACCGTCGGTCAGACATTCAGACCTCTCGATGCGTGACACGCGAAGTATCTATACGATCTACAAACAACGCTGACAGGTCTTTTCAGCATGCCGTGCACTGATTGACAGGCGTCCATCTTCTTTGCCAGACTCGCCCCATGACCGATGTGAGTGAAGAAGACGTCAATCACGCGCTTGAGATCCTAGGGCTCGCCCTCCCTGTGACTCCAGAAACCCTCACCGAGACCAGACGAGCGCTGCTACATACCTGGAACCCGGCCCGCTACTCGAATCTCACCAACAACCCCAAGCAATACATGCAGGCCTACAAGAAGGCCGAAGAAATGACCACACTCATCGAAGCCGCGCACGCTCTGTTATCTGCCGTTCTAGTCCCCGACGAACCTCCCCCCGGATGATGAAAACGCCATCTAACGGCGTTCTCGGTTCGTCAAAATCCTCAACGTACCCCTGAGGGTACGCCTCCGGTTTTGACTCGCCTGCGGCCTTGTTATATGACGTTTTGATCATCCGCGCCCATGGGACACAACTCTCGCCATCCCCTCGCTGCCATCCTCGCTTCCGTTCTTCGCAACCGGCCAGGTGATCAAACCTGACACGCCTTCCGGCGATCCGACGGCCTGCGTCTGCTGCGCGTAGATCTGCGGCAGCTGGTTCGTCCCGAACTTCGAGATATAGAGGAAGACATGCTCCCGCGAGTTCACGCGCACGGCCCAGGGGTGAAAATCGTTCTTGTAGAATTCTTCGCAGAGTTGCATCGCGTCCAGGCAGGAGAGTGTACTGGGATCATTCAACGTGTAGTAATAGTCCAGGGGGAGATCGTACTCCTCTTGTTTGTGGATCGTAATGCCGAACTTCTCCGGACTGCGCACCATCGGCGTATGGCGATAAGCCACGAAGTAGAACAGCTCCATCGAGTGAATCACCGGCTGGTTCTCGAGGACGAACTGGCGGGTTTCCAACGCTTCATCGAGCGTTTCGCCGGGGAATCCATAGAAGGCCATCACATGGTTCCAAATCCCCGCCTTCGACGCCATATGGAGGTTGCGTTGGATCACGCTCTTCTTGGCATGTTTGTCCATGAGGCTCAGCACTCGCTCGCTCGCCGACTCCATCCCATAGTAGAGGGTGCAACAGCCGGCCTTCGCCGCGAGATCCCAGGTCTCCTGGTCTTGGAGCGTTTCTTCAAACCGGATCAACGTCGTCCACTTGATCCCGACGTTTTGATCGACCAGCAGCTGCGACACCTTCTTGAACAACGCCGGCGGATAGGATTCGTCGGAGAAGAGAAAATGGCGGCACCGATACTTGTCCCGCAGCGCCTTAATCTGTTCGACGACTTGTTGCACCGGCACGCCCCGATACTGATCGAAGTACCCCTGGCCATGGTCGCAGAACGTGCAGCGGCCCCAATAGCAGCCGCGCGTCGCCAGGTAGGGAATGATCAGCTCCGGCACGAAGTACTGGTCCAACGGCATTCCATCAAAGTCCGGTAAGGGCAGCGCGGTCGTCTTCTCGGTGTAGACTTCGGGATTCCGGTGAATGCCTGAAGCATCGCGATAGATCAAGTTGGGCACCGATGCGATGGCCCGTTCGCCATTCAATGCTTCGATGAGCCAGAGCAGCGCATGCTCGCCCTCGTAAAGGATCGCCGAGTCGAACACGTCCGTGAAGAACTGCTCGTGCTTGGCGAGATCTTCTTGAAGGCGCGTGATGACGTTGCCGCCCACCACCACGTGAATATGCGGGAAGGTCTCTTTGATCATTTTGCAAAATGTCATGCCCGCGAGGAGCTGCATCTGCGTCCCGATCGAGAGCCCGACGACGTCCGGCTTCTCCTTCGCCACCGCCGGCATGACCAGATGATTGCAGAGGTCCCGATAGACGTTCACCTGCTCGTCGTCCAAACAGGCCAGCACCTCTTTGGAGACGCCGGGGCGATAGCCCAGATTGCTTTCCATCGGATAGAAGACAAGCGACGCGGGATAATAGGCTGCGGAAATGTAGGCCATCGTTTCGCGGAAGGTGTTCAACGCGCCTTCCAGTATCTCGGCCTGGTAAAAGCGCTCGCCACGCACGATCAGCTTCGCATCCTCAGCCCGATCGGCCAGATCGAACACATCGATCATATAGGCCTGCTCCACCACCGCTTTTTGATCCGCGTCCTGATCCGTCAGCGTCCCCGCCTTCTCCTTATCTTGGAGCGGCTTGAGTTGCATCCCCAACCGGGCCTTCACCCAGATCAGGAACTCCATGCTGAAGAAGTGATCCCACATCCCGATATTGATGTCGCGCTGGATTACTGTATGACCCGCCTCCCGCAGCACGGCAGTCAAAGAAGGCAAGGCCAGATAGGGGGCCGTCGGCACCCACTCAGGCGGAAAGAGCAACATGACCTTTGACTGCTTCCGTGTGCCGTTGGGCAGCGGAGCTAAAGCACCTATTTGGACCAGTTCAGTCATAGTTGTCTTTCGTGAAGCGTCGTTCGTGAAGCGTATCTCGCGAGAAAGGGACGACGGAAAACGAGCAAAAGGCTTTCTTGCGCTTCACGCTTCACGAGATACGAACGACGAATCTTCACATCTTCCCCGCCAGCGTGGGCGCCGCGCCCGTAATCTTCGCCGTCTGATATTGCAGATCCGGCAGCTTCTGCAGCCCAAACCGCGCGATATAGAGAAAGATGTATTCACGAATGAATAGGCGCAGGTCCCAGCCCGGGTTGTGATTCCGTTCGAACTCCTGGAACACCCGCTCCGCCTCTTCGATGCTCATCCCATTCTTGACCGTATAGTAGTAATCGAGGGCCAAATCCCACTCGGGGTTCTTGTAGGCCGTCACGCCCCACTTTTCAGGATTCTTCGCCACCGGGTTATGCCGGCCAAGGTCGAACGTGCCGAAACCAAGGGAATGCACATGCTCTTTGTTCGCTTCGAGAAATTCCACCGAGGACCAGGCATCTTCTCTTGTTTCGCCAGGGAACCCGAAGAAGCCCATGCAGTGGTTCCAAATGCCCGCATCGGCCGAGAGCTGCAAATGCTTCGTAATCACGTCCGTCGTCGTGGCCTTGTCCATCAACTTCAGCACCCGCTCGTTCCCAGACTCGTAGCCGAAGTGGAGATAGCGGCAGCCCGAGTCCTTCGCATCCTGCCAGACTTGATCTTCCAGCAGGCTCTTCTCAAACCGCATGTGCGTGGTCCAGACGATGCCCATCTGGCTGTCGATCAGCCCGCGCGACAGCTTGCGAAAGAGCGCAGGTGGATACGACTCGTCGGTGAAATGGAAATGCTTCGCGCCATACTTGTCTCGCAGATGCGTGATGTCGGCCAGAATGTCCTGAATCTTCTTCGTCCGGTAGCCGGCCGTATAGCCCTCGCCATGGTCGCAGAATTCACAACGGCCCCAATAGCAGCCTCTCGTCGCCAAATACGGCAGGATCTTCGTCGGCACGAAGTATTTATGGAGCGGCAGCCCGTCGAAATCCGGAGGCGGCAACGATGCCATGTCCTCCGAAAAGCTCGTGGGCGATACATGTATGCCGGTTTCGTCCTTATAGATGGTGTTGGGCACGTCAGCGAGACTTCGCTTCGCCCCCACCGCCGACACCAGCTGCACAAAGGCCGTCTCCCCTTCATAGACCACCGCGCTGTCGAAATATTGGAACAACGGCGACTCAGGCAGCACATCGCGCAGGCGCGTGACCGTGTTGCCGCCGATCGTCACATGAATATTTGGGAAGTGCTGCTTGATGAGGGCACAGAACGTCATGGAGGAGAACATCTGCTGCTGCAACACGATCGAGATGCCGACCAC
>JBGTMB010000154.1:0-28918 GCA_041743755.1 Nitrospiraceae bacterium
AATGTCGCCCGAAGTGAGTTCGAGAAGGAAGGCCTGGGCACCATTCTCACTCATCAGACCAAGCCCTATACCGGTTTTGTGAAGGAAGGAGGGACCCGTTACTTCCAGGCCGTCTATCCAGATCTTGCCGTGACCCAGGCCTGCATCGGCTGCCATAATTCCCATCCGGACAGCCCCAAACGGGACTTCAAGATCAATGATGTCATGGGGGCGATCGTGATCAGTATTCCAGTGAAATGAAGCTCCCCGCAGCAGCCTACTCCGCCGAAGCAGCCACTTCGGCTGCGAAGGCCGGAAGCTGCGGGGTATCTTGCGAAATTCTCTGAAGCCCCCCTGCCTAACCCTCCTTCGCCAAGGCTACGGAGGGTTCTCCTCGCCTTCATCCCCGTAGCAAGCTACGGGGTATTCGGCGAAAGAGAATAACTATACACCGTGGGGAATAACTCTTGACTTGAAGAGGGCCAACCTCCCTGGACAATCCCTCCAGGAAGCTACCTCTCTCGAAACCTTCACGCGGGGAGTTGCCCCGCCTGAAGGCCCTGCGCACGTCTCTCGCGTGATGACTGTGCAATTTGGCTATGAACAGTCATGAATCATGCGAGGTCGTCGCCTCATTTATTGATTGGAGCAAGCGACTGTCCCTTCTCCAACATACACTTCCAAAACTTAAATCGTTCTTGATCTCCGCCTATCGTCTTCACGATGCCTCCGGCTGCATTCGCACTGAAATGACCCCCCGGCACTTCTCTCTCGACCGTCTGTACACATTGATCAACCATCCGTTCGAGATCACCCCGTTGTGTGTCTGAGGGGTTTGGAACGAAGGGCACCGTGTTGAAAGACTTCTTATCTGATGCCCCTCTAATCTGTGGCTCTGCAGCACTGCTCATCGCCAGGCTGAGGTCCAGGCACATCGATGCAGCAATCGAGAAGAGAAGAATACCGTGAGATGTTGTCACCTTACATGAGCCTCCCCGACGGGCCCCACTCGCTGATCATCGTGCTGGTCCGTGACATATTTTTCATAGGCTGCGTAAAGACAAGCAGCGATTACGGCCTTTTCACACACCGAAACCCAGGGAGGTATAAGCTCCGGAACGACGGAGGATCCCAGTACCGATCCGATGATCGCAGATTTTTCGCGCTGCTGTTCCAGGCTCCACCACGGATGACTTTGAACCCACCTGTCGGCAGTCCTTCGGGATTCTGCTGCGGACTGTTCTTATAATAATCCGTGTCATACCAATCGCTGACCCACTCCCAGACGTTCCCAGCCATATCGTACACACCATAGGGACTTTTACCTTTTTCCAACGATCCTACCGGTGACAATGCCTCTAAATCGTTCGTGCCATATTTCCCATAGTTCGCATGGAGCGATGACGGAGAATCGTTCCCCCACGGATAGACACGGCCATCCGTCCCTCGTGCCGCCTTCTCCCACTCCGCCTCAGTCGGCAAACGTTTGCCGACTGATTTACAATAGGCAGCCGCGTCCGCCCAATCTACCCCCATGACCGGACGCTTGTGGTATTTCATTTGGTTCATCTTGTTCCAGTCCGGAGGTGCATGGCCTCCCCCTGACCGTAGAAAATCCCCATACTCTCCCACCGTCACTTCATAGACATCGATGGAAAAGCCATCGACCGTAACCTTGTGCGCCGGTCGTTCGTCTGCATCACCATCCTGACTCCCCATCATAAACTCTCCCGCCGGTATCGACACCATCGATCCCAACGGTGGTTTGGGCACTATCGGATTCTCCTGGCTCTGTTTCTGCTGTGTGATCAACTCATTCGCCCCCCTCGCGTCGGGTGGCGCAGACAACGCCGTATTCGCCACGAGCCCGAGCAAGGCAACCAGTACAAGCATCCGTCTCATGAACCGCCTCCGCTATCTGCTGATAACACCATGACTCCCTCCTCACTCATCGTCCAATGGGCGGGAACTATAAAGCCTCACGCCTCAGAAAAACAACCGGATACGATCCTGGAATTCCTACGCCTCGTCTACGTCTTGCAACCCTTCCTCCCTACGAAGCGAAAGGGTTGCAGGAAATAACAAATCGTGATGAAAAATACGAGCGAAGAAGCTAAAGCCAGAGACTGTCAACTCTTCGCGCACCGGAACCCGTTGAGCCCCTGGTCTGTTGGAGAAATGAGGCTCCGGTTCGATGAGCGTATCGCCCGAGGATTGCTGTTCCACGCACCGCCACGGACCGCCCTGGTACCGCCCGTCGACGGTCCTGTCGGATTCTTCGGCGGGCTGATCTTATAATAGTTATAGTCGTACAAATCACTGACCCATTCCCAGACATTCCCGGCCATGTCATAAATGCCATAGGGACTCTTGCCTGCTTCAAACGAGCCCACCGGCGCCAGTACCGCGTGATTGTTCCACTCCGATTTCCCGAAATTCGCATGAAGCGGCGTCGGAGCCTCGTTACCCCACGGATAGACACGGCCATCTGTTCCCCGCGCCGCCTTCTCCCACTCCGCCTCTGTCGGCAACCGCTTGCCGACCCATTTGCAGTAGAAGGACGCTTCCGTCGAATCGATATTAGCAACCGGACGCTTCTGATTCGACGACTGGTTCAGCGTCTTCCAGTCTGAAGGTAGTTCGATCCCTTTCGCCTGGAGGAATGCCGCATATTGACCTACCGTCACTTCATACACATCCATGGAAAATGTATCCACATAGACTTTGTGCTCCGGTTGTTCATCTGAATCTCCCGCCGCACTTCCCATCGTGAACTCTCCCCCCGGCACTACCACCATCGCCCCCTCCGGTGGTTTGGCTACGACAGGTATCTCCTGACTCGGTTTCTGCGCTGGAATTAACTCCTTCGCAGCCTTTTCGACAGGTGGAGCGGCCATCGCCGGGGAAACCACGAGCCCAAGCAACGCCACCAACACAAGTGCCTTTTTCATGAACCGCCTCCGCTTTGTGTTGAAGAAACTCATAACTCCCGCTCCGCACATACCCCTATGGGCAGAAACTATAAAGCTTCGCACCTCAAAAAAACAACCGCGTCCGGTCACGCACTCCCTCCGTTGAGTCGAACGACGAAGAGGCGGCCGAAATACGATTATCGTAATTTCTCAGGCATAGCACGGCCAGGCAATTTACGTGGCGATTGCGGCCCAGAGCTTCACAACGATCCAGAGGACTGCGGCAATCGCGAGCAGCAGAAGCACGACGGTACCGGCGATGATGCCCGCCACATACAGCCTGGCTTGCTGCGTTTCTCGATAGGGTTGAGCTGCGGCTCGTCGCAGCAGTTCGGCATTTCTCGCGTGACTCCGAAACCAAATGGAAAACAAATCCCCGAAGATGGGGATCGCGCCAATGGTTCCATTGATGAGGAGATTTAGGCTCATCCGTGCGATGACGATCTGCGGCACGCGAAGCCGCGCCGCCAATATCAGGATGACGGTTCCGATAAGATTGGCGACCATGTCACCGATTCCTGGAATCAATCCAAGCAACGGATCGAGTCCGAGATAGAACGGTGTGCCGGGAATTTTGACGGTGGTATCCAGAATCTTGGCCAAGAATTCAGCCGTGGCCACCATGGCTTCTCGCTGAGGATCGGAAGATGAAGACTCTGGCGGGAGACGAGAGACCTGGTCAGTCACGATGTGATCGAGCAGCCTGTTCTTTGAGCCAGCAGCGGTCCATCACAACAAGCAGGCCGGACTCTCTCGCACGAACGGCTGCCTGCTCGTTGCTGATTCCTTCTTGCATCCAGATCGCTTTGACGCCATGCGCAATGGCTTCCTCAACGATCGGAAGAACGTCTTCAGATTTCCTGAAGATATTCACGAGATCAATGGGGCCAGGCACAGCACCCAGCGAAGGATACGCCGTCTCGCCAAGGACGTTCGTCTCGTTCGGATTTACCGGAATGATTCGATGGCCGTGACTCTGCATATAGGCCGCCACGTGATACGATGGCCGTGCAGGATTTGACGACAACCCCACCACGGCTATCGTACGGCAGTCCCGCAGAATTTCATCGATGATCATAGCCGGCTGATTTGACATATTCAGTTCCATCAACAGGTGATGTAGACCGTATCATGAGTGGAATAGCCTGGACAATTCTCTCATAAGTCTGGAAGAATCTGGCCCTTGACGGCATGAGTAAGCTAGGTCATATCACCATTGACGTTCCAGCCTGGTGCAGTATTCTATGATGGAGGTCTCTATGCGCGCGCGGCCGATTGGCTCTGGTGACACCCTCGTGAGGCGGCTGATCCTCATCTCGTTCCTTCTGCTCCCCTGGCCTGTTTTCGCGGAGGATGGAGCGGCACTTCCCCTCTCAAAGATCGTCCTCTACTCAAGCGGCGTGGGGTATTTTCAGCATGACGGCACAGTGAACAACCGAACACAGCTCGACCTCCGCCTGCATGCGAACCAGATCAACGACATGCTGAAAAGCTTGGTCGTACAGGACTTTGGTGGCGGGAAGGTCTCGGCCGTCACCTATGGCTCACGCGATCCGGTCACCAAGACACTCGGAAGCTTCAGCATCAACCTAACCGGCAATCCCACCCTAGGACAAATCCTGACTCAAGTCCGAGGGGAGCCGGTTGAAGTCACTGCACCCAATCCTATAGTCGGCACATTGATTGGCGTGGAGAAGAAAACGGAGTCCGTCGGCGAAGGCTCACAACACCGTCTCATCGAACAGGAATATGTGACGCTTCTGACAGAGGACGGATTCCGCTCGCTCTCGCTGGCAAGCATACAGCGAATCAAGTTGACCAATCCGACGTTGAACGCTGAACTGCATCAGGCGCTGGCCACACTCGCGGCGAATCACGATGCACAGAAAAAGACGGTCTCGATTATCTTTGACGGCACCGGTAACCGCCAAGCCCGTATCGCCTACCTGACGGAAACCCCGGTCTGGAAGACCAGCTATCGACTCGTCTTAGATGAAGATAAGGCTCCTTACCTGCAAGGCTGGGCCATTGTGGAAAATCAAACTCCACAGGATTGGAACAACGTCAAGCTGTCACTTGTTTCGGGACGGCCCATTTCCTTCACGATGGATCTGTATCAACCGCTCTACAACCCACGGCCGGTCGTACAACCTGAGCTCTACGCCAACCTCAAGCCCCAGACGTACGGCGATGCCATGGATGAACTCAAACCAATGGCGTCTGCCCCGCCAGCCCATAGTGAGATGAAAAAAGAGCGCTTGCTCAGCAAGATGGCCCTAGGTGCTGCCAGTAATCGAGCCAAGGCCCCGGCAGAAGCCGACGCCATTGCGGAAATGGAGATGGGCAGCTTGGAAGAAGGTGTCACACCCATGGTAATGGCTGAAGACAAGGGCGAGCTATTCGAATATCGTATCGACCAGTCTGTGACCCTCGCCAAGCATCAGAGCGCGCTGCTGCCTATCATTGGCCAATCACTCCAGGGGCAAAAAGTGTCGCTCTACAATCAGCACGTCAATGCCAAACATCCACTGAATGGGTATCGGCTGAAAAACACCTCGGCTCTTCATCTGATGCAAGGCCCCATTACACTCTTCGACAACGGGACCTATGCCGGCGATGCACGCATCGAAGATCTTCCTCCGGGGCAAGACCGATTGATCAGTTATGCCCTCGATCTCAAAACCGAAGTGGAACCGAAGCTTGAAGGCGGCACGCAAGAACTTGCGACCATCTCGCTGAAGAAAGGCACGATGCTCATCTCGCGCCGTGTAATCGAAGACCGGACCTATCTCGTGAGGAACCGCGACGCCAAGGCCAAGACCGTCTTGATTGAACAGCCCTATCGTGCAGACTGGAAACTTGCTGAGCCAAAAGAACCGACAGAGCGAACACGCGACCTCTACCGATTTAGCGTCGCAGTCGATCCCGGGAAAACCGCGATGCTCCGCGTCAAGGAAACGCTGCCTCTTCAGGAATCGATCCTCTTAATGGAGAGCGGCCTCGATCAGATCGTCTATTACCAGCAAGCAAAGGAAATCGGCCCAAAAGTGAAAGAGGCACTCCAACGCGTCGTGCAATTGCGCAGCAGACTGGATGACGTCCACGCCCAACGGACTCGCCTAGACCAACGCACTGCTGAGATCACCGCGGAGCATGCTCGCATCCGCGAGAACATGCAGCGCCTCCAGCAGAACTCCGATCTCTATACTCGCTATGTCAAAAAATTAGACCAGCAGGAAACCGAGCTGGAGAAACTGCGCAAGGAGATCGAGAATCTCAAGAACACGGAGGAAGAACGCCGGGGGGAATTGCAGAACTACGTGATGAGTCTTGACGTCGCCTAATCCTGTTAGGAGAAAAACCGCCTAATATCGTCTACCGGTACGCAGCCGACGAGAAGATAATGATCCGGTGAGACCAGGAGAGGAACTCCGGCCTGCCCTGTGTGATGCCAGGCCGCCTCCCACTCGTGAGTGACCAGACGATCTTCGTGATCGATCGTACTCATACTCTCTGATGAGCCTCCTGCCTGCTCGACCAATTGTCTGAGCACC
The DNA here is from genome assembly GCA_041743755.1 of Nitrospiraceae bacterium. Lineage (GTDB taxonomy): Bacteria > Nitrospirota > Nitrospiria > Nitrospirales > Nitrospiraceae > Palsa-1315. The sequence goes on from JBGTMB010000154.1 coordinate 6,506, forward strand.
TCCTGATCAGAGATGTCCTTCCCTTCGCACCAAAAGGCCCGATACGTCTCACGCACAAACGTCGTCATATGTGATGGATCGCGCCGTAGCAGCGACACGGCTTGTTCGATCGCCGGCCTCGTATTCGGTTTACCAGGAGGAAGTGCAATCGGCAACCCAGGCGCCAGCCGCTGCACAACCGACACTTCGTGGCGCAGCTCAGCACCCAACGAGCCCTGCCACGGCTTCATCGGGCTCGGCAGATGCGATGCATGCTGCACACCTCTCCATTCACAGCGCGCGAGCAAATCCATCTCGTGCAACCGTTCGTGCAGGGCATAACAGAACGGACAGTTGAAGTCGCTATACAGAATGCTCCGCTTTTCAATCACTCCGCACATTCTCCCCTGAAGCCAGCCCTGCACTTAGCGTCTTGGCATTGATCGCGAACAGCTATGCTCGAACGATATCCACTATCGTAACTGGCTGTCAAGCTTCCGTCCATGAGTAATACTGCGAGGGAAAACAGATTGTCAGCAGAAGACTATGTCGGCGATTGAGCAGGACGCACGTCGGGCTGTGTGAGGAGTCGTTCCAGTTTTGCACGGAGAGTGGGGAGGGTTATTGGCTTCGTGACGACGTCATCCATTCCGGCTTGTCGGCACTTCTGTTCGTCCTCCGACGACGCGTGCCCGGTGAGGGCAATGATAGGCAGATGGGTGGTCGTGTTTTGCTCCTGTCGTCTGATCTCGTGTGTCGCTTCATAGCCGTTCATCTCCGGCATCTCACAGTCCATCAGTACGGCGTCGTAGACAACTTTGGCGATGGAATCCAGCGCTTCCCGGCCGTTCCGTGCCACCTCCGCATGGCATCCAAGCTTCTGCAGAAACTTACACGCCACAACTTGATTGATCTCATTATCGTCTACGACAAGAATCTTGAGCGGTGTGGCACGGTCTGCCATCGATGCAATAGGTGGCGTCACAGCCTGAGCAGATGTCGTGCGCTGAATCGCAGGCAACAGACGTGTAAAATACGTAAAGGAACTGCCCTCTCCTGGCGTACTCTCTACCATCATGGCTCCACCCATGAGCTCAACCAGTTGGCAACAGATCATCAAGCCCAGCCCGGTTCCCCCGTATCGTCTAGCCGTCGATTCCTCTGCCTGAGCATACGCTCCGAATAATCGCGTTTGCTGATCCGCGGTGATGCCGATACCTGTGTCCTTCACCGTCCAGTGTAGAACCACGGCGTCGGAACTGTCCTGAGTAGACGGCATGATCTTCACAGTTATGTGAATCCCGCCCCGCTCAGTAAACTTGACGGCATTCCCAACCAGATTAAATAGAATTTGCCGCAGGCGAACCGGATCACCTCGTAACACCGCGGGGATGTCCGGCGCCACTTGAACCTGAACGAGCAACCCTTTTTTCTTCGCCGCTTCCGACGTCAGCGTCATGACGTCCGCAATGAGAGGAATGATCCCAACGTCGGCAACTTCCAATGACATCTTTCCCGCTTCGATCTTCGAGAAGTCAAGAATATCGTTCACGAGCACTAAGAGCGACTCAGCCGACCGGTGCATGGTTTCCAGCAACTGCCGTTGCGGATCGGTGAGAGCGGTATCCTGAAGCAGTTGGGTGCATCCCAACACGCCGTTCATCGGAGTCCGCAATTCGTGACTCATCGTGGCCAGGAAGATTGCCTTCGCACGGGCCGACTCTTCCGCAGCCTCTTTCGCACGACGCAATTCCACATCAGCAGTAATATCGATTCCATAGGCTCGGACCTGCCTCACATCTCCTAGTGGAAAAAATGACCAGGCTATCACCCAATTTTCAACATGATGTTCCAACCGAACGGTGGGTTGCTGCGACTCTAAACAATGACTCAACACGTCCGACAAGTTCGGCGGAAATACGGCTCCCACTTCCCCCTGGACGGAAGTGCTGCGATTGAGGAGTTCCACCATCGCGGTATTGGCGTAGAGCATGTTACCGTCTTCATCAAACTCCACAATCGGATTCGGCGCATCCTCTGCAAGTTTGGCCACTCGTTGAGTTTCTCGCTCCGCTTCACGTTTCTCCGTCAGATCTCGGCACACCACAATGGCTCCGATACATTCCAAGCCTTGACACCTGGGCCAGAACATTACAGAAATTTCAATCCTGGCACCGTCGGCTCGGATCCACTGATGAGACGAAACCATTGTGACTTCACCGGTTTCTACGGTGTGTTCCAATGGACAACTGGGATGTCTTTCCTCCGTTGAAGAACGGCATCCCACCAATTCATGAAAAGCTAAGCCGATGACATCCTGATGACGGCCCACGAGTTGCTGCGCCACGGGGTTGAGAGACAAGATCCGGCCATCACGATCCGTCACAAACATCGCTTCTCCGGATGACTCGAGAATGAGAACCGTATCCTCCCGAGTGGGCAACCAGGACAGGTTCCCCTTGGGGGTAGAGTCTGGGGTGGGACTGAGAGACAGGCTCACGCGGCCACCTGTCTGAGAACAGCTTCCACATCGAGACCTTCTCGATCCGCATTCCGCACGTCGTGAATCGTCCGGCCTCCCTCTGGTTCATGGATCAAATTCAATGGAACTGGCGGAAGACAGGTCTTGCCTGACTGGTCTCTGCAGACATACAGAAGAGGTAGATGGACTTTCCCCGGCGTGATGGCGCCGACGACAGCAAGCTCCCCGGAGCTCAAGCTCACCACACTGTAGAGAGGATAGACACCGATCGCTCGAATCAAGTGCGACACGACCTGCGAGAGCGCTTCATCGGCTCGATACCGTTGGTAGAGCTGTGTCAAAGCCTGATTGGAAGACATCGGAGTGAGACCTGTCTGACCGGTGACAAGCTCATCGTACTGATCGATAATTCCAATCAATCGAGTCGCGTCATGATGTGCCGCTGACGTCTCCCCAGTCTGTTCAATCTGCGCGGTCAGACTATGATGGCCCTTCACAATGGCGAGAACAGCCTGGTCCAGCGATCCGCTCTTTTCGAGGATCGTGCCGCCTTGAATGGTATGGCTCTCGTACAGAGCCTGTTGAGCCAGTGACATCGTTTTGGGCCGCTTCACAATATTCTGGGGTAAGCGCGTGAGCCCGATGTCATGCAGCAATCCCCCGGTCCCCAGTTGCTGCAACCGTTCACGAGAATATTTCAGGGCCTGCCCAAGTATCACGGAAAGAGTGCACACGGTCAGACCATGCTCGTGAAGCGTTGGATTTGGCTGTCGCAATCCTAGCACTGCATAACAGGCGGCCTGCGTATCGAGAATGCCGCCAATAACCTCATCGGTGAACTGGCAGGCGGCATCATACTGTACAAGTCCGGTTTTGCGAGTCTGATCAAACAGGTCATTCAGACGGTTTACAAATTCGGCACGACGCTCCTTTGCTTTTGAAAGATTATCCGCTAGCATGGCCGCAGTGGGCGGCAAAGAAGGCGCTCCGGAAGGAGCCGCGGGGTGGAACGGCGTGGGGCTTTCGACAAGAACAGTCTCGACCAACGCTGAGCGAGAGGTTTCATGGTCAACAACATTCAGCCCCTGCGCTGTGTCGATTGTCACCTCGGTGATTCCAGCACACCGAAGGGCTTCGATTTCCGATTGATCCTTGATCTTGAACTTATGGCGAAGAAACGGCGTCTGCACCCACGATCGGTCTACGCCGATCAGGTACATCCCAACCATGAGACGTGTGAGTGGGATGGTCCGTTGGGCCACAGATCCTATCCTCCAGAGCACTAAGGGCATTCGGCCCTAACTTTATCGGTACATTTTCGTAATTCTTCAGCCCGGGATCTAGAATGTCTATTCTTCGATAGTGTTCATTGAAGTCGATTCTCACACACTGGTCTCCACCCCATGGCGCCATTCGGGAATCAAGTTCCTCTTCAACTGACCGATATATATGCCGACAGGGCGCAACAGGCTAGCCCGCCAAGTCGTTGGAGACGACGCCTGACACAGACGCCCATGGAGGTGCGCCATGATGTCCACTATTCACTCGGTCCTTTCCGGGGTAGGGGCCTATGCGAAACAAATTGAGGTCTCGGCGAATAATGTGGCCAACGTCAATACCGACGGATTCAGGAAATCTCACACGGAGCTTGTCTCGGTAGAAACCGGAGGCGTGCTCCCTGTCGTTCGAAAAGACAACTCCGCCGGCCCTACGGTATTACGTGATCGCGGCTATGGTCCGACTCCGGTTGAATTATCGAACGTCGATCTCGGCGAGGAAACCGTCGTGCAGATACTTGGGCAACGAGGATTAGAAGCCACCCTGCAAGTCTTAAAGACTGCGGACAACATGCTGGGCAGCCTCCTGGATATCAAGGAATAGCCGACCCCTCCAGTCGACGGTAGGCAACCGGCAGAAGACCATCGCGTAGCATTCCCCTCAGGCAGTATGGTATGTCGAGCCCATGGCTGCTTCACGCGTTCTGCTCCTCATCCCTCCGCTCACTCAGCTGAATACGCCCTATCCATCGACCGCTTATCTCACAGGGTTTCTCCGTGGCCACAGGATTGAAGCCTCCCAAGCCGACCTCGGGATCGAGATGGTGCTCCGTCTCTTTTGTCGATCGGGGCTCAAGGCAGTGTTTGAAGAAGTGCGCAAACACAAAGATGAATTGCCTGGTGAAGCCGGACAGATGCTGGCGGTCGCGCCGGCCTATCTGCATGCCATCGATCCAGTCATTGAATTCCTCCAGGGACGCAATCCGTCATTGGCCTTGCTCCTCGCCCGGCCAGGATTTCTTCCTCAAGGCCCCCGATTTGCCGGCCAGACAGCGCGTATGGCATCATCACGTGTCTTATCTGATCAGGATCGCGCGAAACGGTTCGCCACCTTGTATCTCGAAGACCTGGCCGATCTTGTGCAGGCGACCGTCTCTCCCCATTTTTCCCTCAGCCGCTATGCCGAACACATTGCCAGAGCCGCCTCATCGTTCCAAACTATCATCGATGCGGTTGCTGCCCCTCCTATGCTGACGGATCGATTTATGCTCGAATCCCTTTGGGAACATCTCGAACGCGTCAATCCTTCGCTTGTCTGCCTGACTGTTCCCTTTCCCGGAAACCTCTATGGCGCGTTTCGTATTGCCCACTCCATTAAGAGCCGACGGCCAGATATTGTGATTGCCCTTGGAGGCGGATATGCCAACACGGAGCTGCGCCGTCTGGCCGACTCGCGCGTATTCGATTACGTCGACTATGTCACTCTCGACGATGGGGAACGGCCACTGCTTTCGTTGATTGAACATCTGGCGGGAACGAGACCGCGCACGCGACTCTGCCGGACGTTCTATCGGGATAAGGATCGAGTGGTCTTTGCAAACGATACCTCCGATCGGGAATTCGGGATGGATGAAATCGGCTGCCCGACCTATAACGGCCTGACCTTGGATCGCTATCTCACAATCTTGGACAGCACGAACCCGATGCATCGCCTCTGGTCGGAAGGCCATTGGAATAAACTGACAGTCGCCCACGGCTGTTATTGGAAACAGTGTACGTTTTGCGATGTCGGGCTCAACTACATCAGCCGTTATGAAATGACGCCGACCGAACGGCTCATTCAACAGATCGAACAACTGATCGCTGAAACACACTGCCGAGGCTTCCATTTTGTCGACGAGGCCGCGCCTCCCGCCGCTTTAAAATCGCTCGCCTTGGCGTTACTAGAAAAAGGCATCACGATTTCCTGGTGGGGCAATATCCGTTTCGAAGAAGCCTTTACGCCTGATCTGTGCCGACTCCTGGCAGCGTCGGGCTGCATCGCAATGACGGCGGGACTTGAAGCGGCCTCGGACCGTCTGCTGGAAAAGATCAAGAAAGGGATTACCGTCGATCACACCGCGTTTGTGGCAGCGGCCTTCAAAGATGCAGGCATTCTCATTCATGCGTATCTCATGTACGGATGTCCCTCTGAGACCGTGCAAGAGACGGTGGACTCGCTGGAGCGGGTGCGGCAATTATTCGCAACAGACCTGATTCAATCCGCCTTCTGGCATCGGTTCACCGTCACCGCACATAGCCCAATCGGGCTCAACCCGGCTAGCCATGGATTGCGCATTCTTGGACCCGAGTTTCAAGGTTTCGCGGAGAATGACCTTCTGCACCAAGACCAACAGGGTGAGACGCCCGAGTGGCTCGGCGAAGGGCTGCGACGGTCGTTGCTGAATTATTTGGAACGACGCGGCCTCACGCTCGACGTCCGCCAATGGTTCGACCATTCCGTGCCACGGCCACGCGTCTCCTCCACGTGGGTACGACATCTCCTCAAGGAAAGAATCGCCACAGATGACGCGCAGGCAGAGCGGCGATTCGTCTGGCTCGGCGGGCAACCAGTTTGTGAGCAGGCTGGAAAAAGAACCAGGCTCATTCTTCCAGGGCACAGCTGCGATCAGACCGTCACCCTCGCGAACCCGCAGGCCCAGTGGCTTCACGATCTGATTCAGCACTCCACAACTCAACACAACCCATCGCATCCCTACCCCCTCCTCCGGGAAACGAAAGCGACTTTTCCAGGGACCGTCAAGGAGTTTGAGTTCTTTTTGAGTACGACCTCCTGGAAGAAGGTTCGCGGCGCCGGCCTACTGCTTGTGTAGCAGACTGAGATTCAAGAGTATCGTGTCACGCACTACTCGAGCCCTTCGAACTTGACTCTTCTCATGCATGATGAGACGTTATCGCCCATAAGAAGGGGAACGTGCCTATGCTCCTAATCCAGACCGCCGCACTCTTCGTCCTCACAGCCCTTGCCGAAATCGTCGGGTGCTTTCTCCCGTACCTCTGGCTTCGCAAGGACGGATCAATCTGGCTCTTGATTCCGGCGGCGCTCAGCCTCGCCGCCTTTGTCTGGCTCCTCACCCTCCATCCCTCCGCCAGTGGGCGAGTCTACGCGGCCTATGGCGGTGTCTATGTAGCCACGGCCCTCGTCTGGCTGAAAGTCGTGGACGGCGAGAAACTTTCCGCCTTCGACTGGACCGGAGCCGGAATCGCCTTGCTCGGTATGGGGGTTATCGTCTTTGGCTGGACCGCGAAGGAATGAAGCGAATGACTCAATGCCCCACCCGGTCAAGCCATGTATCCGCCTCTCGTGCATCGTCTGCCCTTATTAGCACGGACGTTTCCTATTCCACCTGAACGCGGTCCGATCGTTCCTCCACAATCTGCAGCGTGGCATGATCGATTCTCCATCGGTCTCGGAGAAGCGATTGGAGGCGGCCCAACACGGCATCCCGATCCTCTCCAATAGGGACCACCACGTGGGCACTGAGGGCGTCCAGGCCGGAGGTAATGGACCAAATGTGAAGATCATGAATCCCTTTCACGCCAGGCACAGCGACCATGGCTTGTCCAACCTCTTTGGCGTCCAGATGAGTCGGCACTCCTTCCATCAGCACATGCACGGCTTGAGAGAGAAGTCCCCACGTGCGCCAGACGATGAAGACACTGATGCCGGCGCTCAGGAAAGGATCGATGAGAAACCACCCTGTGAGCCAGATCGTGACCCCACCAAGGATGACTCCGACCGAACTGATCGCATCGCTGAGCACTTCTAAATACGCACTGCGAACATTCAGACTCGACGCGGATTTGTCAGCGAGCAGCGTCATGCTTGCGACATTGACGGCAAGACCAACAAGTCCGATGAACAACATCGGAACGCCAAGCACGTGAGGTGGCTCGAATACACGCCGGTACGCCTCGTAGAGAATCCAGACAGCCAGCAACAACAGCACCACGGCGTTGGTGACAGCGGCGAGGATCTCGGCGCGGTGATACCCGTAGCTTTTCTCCGGCGTAGATGGCCTTGCAGCCATCCACATGGCAAAAGCACTGAGTCCGAGCGCCGCGACATCCGTCAGCATATGGCCTGCATCTGCCAACAACGCTAAACTTCCCGTGAATAGACCACCGACCACCTCGATGACCATAAACGTGCCAGTCATCAGTAGGACGATCAGCAGATGTGTTTGCTGGATGGATCTGCTTTCTGAGTGGTTATGCACGGGAATTCCTTGCCTGGGGCTTGCAGTTTTCCTTCAACGTGCCGGAACATGCGACTCGAGTATGCATGGTCATATTATAGAAGGTCCGGGAACGACCATCAGACATCATGAACTCAGCGTATGGCCCTATCACTGAGTGCGAAGACTCTTAACCTCCTCACACGTCATGACGTCGCTTCCGTGGCAGACCGTGGGGCACGCGTTGGGACCTCCGCTTCGTGCCGCTGAAGAATTCTTTGTTCCATCCATCGATACAACACGGGCATCACCACAAGGATTAAGGCTGTTGATGAAAACAATCCTCCGATCACGACCGTGGCAAGCGGCCGCTGTATTTCGGAACCGGGTCCGGTGGCCAGCAGCAGAGGAATGAGCGCCATCATTGCGACAACTGCGGTCATCAGCACAGGGCGCAATCGCAACACCATGCCGGTTAGCACCGCCTCGTCCAACGGCATCCCCTGCTCCCGGAGTTGGTTAATGTAGGCGATCTTCACGACCCCGTTGAGCACCGCGACACCGAACAACGCAATAAAGCCGACGGAAGCCGGAACGGAGAGATAAAGCCCGCCGACCAACAGCCCCAGCAGACCGCCGACCATCGCAAACGGAATCGCGAGCAGGATCAGTGCGGCTTGTCTGAGGTTTCCGAACGTAAAATACAATAATAAGAAGATCAGGCCAATGACCAGAGGCACGACAACCGCCAGACGTGCCATGGCTTTTTGTTGGTTTTCGAATTGGCCGCCCCAGGTCACATAGTAACCGGGTGGGAGCTGTATCTGGCGGGACACTGCGATCTGCGCCTCCTCTACCGCGCCGACGAGGTCACGCCCGACCACATTCGCCTCGATGACGATCCGGCGGCTCGCATGCTCACGGCTGATCTGCGCCGGTCCTTCCACAATTCGAATGTCGGCCAGCTCTCGAAGGGGGATGCGTGACCCGTCCGGAGCAGTCACTCCTAGCGCCGCAATCGTCTCCACATCGGCGCGCCGATCATCCGGAAATCGCACCATGATCGGGAATCGCCATTGCCCTTCGAAGACCTCCCCTGCGGCAATCCCGCCACCGACGGCTTCAATCACTTCCGTAATCTCAGCCACGTTGATTCCGTGGCGTGCGATCTTGGTACGGTCGATGTCGATCTTCAAATAATAGAGGCCCGACACCTGCTCGACCCGAAGGTCAGCCATGCCGCGCACCTGCCGCAACACTCGGGCGATCTCATCCGCCTTCACCCGCAACGTCTCGAGGTCATCGCCGAACAGTTTGACGGCAACCTGGGAGCGAACCCCCGACACCAATTCATCGACGCGCATGGCGATCGGCTGAGATAACCCGAACGCGATGCCGGGGACTTGCTCCAGTCGCCTGCGGATCTGCTCTTCAATGTCGGCTTTGGACTGTGCTTGCCACTCAAAGTCGGGCTTGAGCAAGACGTACATATCGCTGAGTTTCATCCCCATCGGATCGGTCCCCAGTTCATTGGCTCCCGTGCGCGACACCACGGAGCGTACGTCCGGTATCTCCAGCAACACCCGTTCAACGTCCCCTGAAATTTTCAGCGATTCGGTCAGACTGATGCTCGGGAGCCGCATCATATTCACCACGACCGTCCCTTCGTCCATGACCGGCACGAATTCACGGCCGATGAACGGGACCAGGGCCACCCCGCCGACGAGCAAGCAGACCGCCGCAAGCACGACCAGACGGGTTCTTCGGATCGCCCCCTCCAACAGCCGGCGATACCGCCCCCGGACACGCTCCAATAGGCGCCCACCCTCGGTCGCGGGACGAGGCTTCATCAGCATCGCTGCCAGCACAGGGACCACCGTCATAGAAAGGACCAAGGAACTCAGGAGGGCGATCACCACCGTCAAGGCCAGCGGAATGAACATCTTGCCTTCCATCCCTTGGAGAGCCAGGAGCGGGACAAAGGTCAATGCAATGATCAGCTCTCCGAAGAGGCTCGGCTTCCGCACTTCCAGCACAGCGCGTAAGACGACCGGTACACGATCGGTGACCGAGAGGGCCCTGCCCTTGGTCTGTTCGCTCAGATGGCGCTCGACATTCTCCACCTGCACGATGGCCGCATCGACAATCATCCCCAGCGAGATCGCCAAGCCGCCCAGTGACATCAGATTCGCCGACAGGCCCACCTGTTGCATGATCAGGAACGTGGCCAGGACAGCTAACGGTAATGTCAGGGCGACGACAAGTGCTCCGCGGAGATTCCGGAGAAACAGATACAGCACGAGGATCACGACCGCAGTGCCCTCCAGCAAGGCTCCCTCGACTGTTGCGAGCGCCCGCGCCACTAATTCGATGCGGTCATAGAAGGGGACGATCTTCACGCCCGCCGGCAACACCCGGTTGATCAGCTCAACCTTGTCTTTCACCGCTGAGACAACCTCCCGGCTATTGCCGCCGCGCAGCATGACGGCAATGCCTTCGAGCACCTCACCCTGTCCGTCACGCGTCACGCCTCCCAACCGGATCGCGCTCCCTTGGCGAACCTGTGCGACGTCTCGGAGATAGATAGGCGTGCCCTTATGCGCCGCCACCACGATTCGCTCCAAGTCCGCCGCGGAGCGAGCAAGCCCCTGTCCATAGACGACGAGCTTGTCTCCTCCCCTCTCGATATAACCGCCTCCGGCATTTTGATTGTTCCCTGTAACGGCAGCGTGTACTTGGCGCAACGTGAGCCCAAAGCTCGTCAATCGATTGGGATCGACCAGCACTTCATACTGCTTTGCCAGGCCGCCCAACGTGTCGACATCCGCGAGACCGGGGACGGCGCGCAGCATCGGGCGGATGACCCAGTCTTGAAGGGTTCGCAAGTCCATGAGGCTCTGTGTCGAGCCCTCGACGAGATACATGAAGACTTCGCTCAATCCCGTACTGACCGGTCCGAGCAGAGGCTCGGCATTTTCTGGAAGCCGTGATCGCGCCTGGAGCACCCGTTCCAAGACGAGTTGTCTGGCGAAATAGATATCCACCTTGTCCTCAAAGACCACCGTAATCACCGAGAGCCCGAACCGCGACACCGACCGCAGTTCCGTTTTGCCAGGCAGGTTCGTCAGCTCGATCTCCAAGGGAAAGGTCACGAGGCGTTCGATTTCTGCAGGAGCCAGAGAGGGCGCCTGGGTGATGACTTGAACCTGGACCGGAGTGACGTCAGGGAAAGCATCAATCGGCAGATGGCGGAACGCCGCCACGCCGCCCACGATCAGTCCGACAACGGCGAGCAGTACGATGAGCCGTTGTTCCAAGGCAGCACGGATCAGCCGTTCGATCATAGCGGACCTCCCGTCGGCATCTGCTCGCGGAGCAACTCTGACTTCAGGGCGTAACTGCCTTGCGTCACCACTTCATCTCCCGAAGTGAGCCCAGTCACAACCTGGATGTGCTCGCTTGAGGCCTGACCGAGAGTCACCTCGCGGGACTCGAACCGACGTGGTCCCAGCACCACGAAGACGACCGTCCGGCTGCCCACTTGCTGTACCGCCGCACGCGGCACGCTCAAGACCGATTGCTCGTCCGTGACCAAGCTAACCTCGGCGAACATCTCAGGCCGCAACCGGCCGTCAGGGTTGGACACATCCCCACGCGCCATCACGGTCCGCGTCGTCGGATCGATCACAGCGCCGACATAGGTGATGGCGCCGTGAAATATCGTGTCCGGATAGGCCAATACTCGTAGATCGAAGATGAGCCCTGTCTTCAGACGACCGGCCTGCTGTTCCGGGAAATCGGCGCGCACCCAGACGGCCGAAAGATCTGCCACCGTGAACAGCATCGTATTGGGATCGATGACTTCGCCGATCGTCGCGTTCCGCTCAATCACTTCACCGGGAAAGGGGGCTCGGAGGGAGACTCGCGCGACCTCCGCATGAGGCAATGTCTTGGCTGCCAGCTGCTGGATCTCTCGCTCCGTCATGCCGAGCAAATGCAACTTTTCCTCTGCTTCGTGTAGGTCAGCTCGCGCGTTCTCAAAATCGGCCTCGCGCCGCTGATGTTCACCCGCGCCGATTGCGCCGCGATCCAACAGCGCTGTAGCCCGTTCGAGCGCCTTTCCCATCACGTTCAGCGTGGTCCTCGCCTTGCGATATTCCAACTGCGCTTCTCCAAAGGCCGGGCTATCGAGCAAAAGCAGCCGGTCGCCCTCCTTCACTCGATCGCCAAGGTTGGCATACACGGCCACGATGCGGCCAGGGACTCGCGCGCTCAGGTGCGCTAATCGATTCTCGTTGGCCAAAATCTTTCCCGCTTGGGCCTTGAGGACCGTCCGGATCGGACGGAGAGTCGCTCGATCCGTTTGAAGATGGGCAAAGATCGTACTCCCTTCCGCCAATTCGAGGATACCGGGCTCAGCGGAGGCCGTAGCCGCCGGGGGAGAGGGCTTCGGCGTATCTGATTGCTTCGACTCACAAGACATATCAACGATGGCGACCACTAGGAACAGGACGATCCGTAGTGGACTCAATGACGTAGGCATCACCACGTGAACATTCATGGCAACCCTCCCACCGCTTGCTCCAACCGCGCCAGTGCGATCGAATGATCGACTCGTGATTGGGTATATTCGAGCAAGGTCTGACGATACACGCGCTGCGCATCGATGACTTCAAGCAAACTCGCCACTCCATGGCGAAAACTGAACTGCGCGATGTCGAGCGCTTCTTTGGCTTGAAACAGGAGTCCTTGTTCGAAGACCTGCATCTGTGCTTGAGCGGTCCGGACCTCCTGAAAATGCTGCGTGATGGTTTGCTCCAACTCTTGCTGCATCCGAGCCCGCTCGGCTTGCGCCCATCGATGCGTGCCCATCGCCGCGCCGATTTCTCCTTGTCGGCGATACCAAATGGGCAGCGGGACACTCAACCCTCCCGTGATGGATTCATCGCCGGCTTCCCGATGGTACTGGCCAATCACCGCCACGTTCGGTATGCGCGATGCGCGTTCCTGTTCGATTGTGAATTCGGCTTGCTCAACCACGTGCTGCTGTCGGCGAAGTGCGGGATGCCGATCGAGTGCCTGCTCTGTCAGCAAGCCAAGATCCAACCCCGACCTCACCGTTTCAAATTCTCCTTGGATGGCAAATCCTTCCCCCAGCGTCTTGCCCGTAACCGTATTGAGTTTGGCACGGGCTACGAGCAGCGCATTGTCCGCCCTCGCCAGATCCTTCTTGGATTTCTGGAGTTCAACGGTCGCCTTGACCAACTCGAATTTCGGCGCCTCCCGCGTACTGACACGCGCGCTCACCAATTTCACGAGATCTTCGACCGTCTTCAGATTCTCCCTCGCGAGCTGTGCCTCGTGTTGGGCAAAGAGCAATTGAAAGAACGCCGCCTTCACCTCGGCCATGACCATTACTTTTGTTTCTTCCATACCGGCAAGAGCGCCGGCCAATCCTGCGTCAGCAGCGCGTTGTCGGGCAGCGCGTTTTCCCACCCACTCCAACGGCTGTTCCACAGTGATTGTCCGTTCGGTGACGGAGACACCGGTACGGGGATCTCGGATCGACCCTCGACCGGCCGAACCTATGATTGTGGGGTTCAGGTAGGCGCCGGCCATGACTCGCTGGCCCTGACTCTGTTCAAGGACTGCTTCCGCACCGTTCATCACGGGGTTGTGTTGGAGTGCAAGTTGTACGACTTGGTTGAGTGTGTATTCGGACGAGCTGAGCTCGGTTGCGTAGCCAGGTATGGCCACGATCACCAATCCAAGCAAGCCGGTGACCTGACAGATGAGTACAGGTTTCATACTGAGCCTCCCCCATTGGCGCCAATGGCGACTCGCCTCCGTCACAATACGAGACGGACGTGGAGCGCCGACAACATAGATCGAAGCGTTACGAGATGTGAAAAGACGTGATCAAACGATAGGAGGAGCGCGGGAAGAAAGACTGGTCGTGAGGAAAATATTCGTCAGCGAAGGACTGGGTTGCGGCTGCCAAACAGCATGCAGCCTCGCGGGTGGAGGCGCGTGGGAGGAATGTGCGGCCACATCGAGTGCAGTGCCTTTGCCGACTTGCGGCTCGGCAGAAGACGCGAGAACCACATCAATTTCGAAGTGCTCAAACCCATGGAGAGGTTGCGCAATCAGATGAAGCGGACAGCGGGATTCGTTGTGTGCAACCGAGGCATGGTCATAGACTGAAAACTCACATTGCAGGTCCGCGGAAAAAACAGTATGGACCGTGCCGCCATGAACATGGCTCGCATCCCCATGACGATGGTCGGCCTCGGGATGCACGTGGAAGAATGGAACCATGAGCATCCATAGGGATACCCACGCGAGGACCACTATCCGAGACCATGCTACGTTGCCATAAATCAGTCGCATTGTGAAGTCAGCCTAGCACAGTTCCTCTACCCCATCAATCAGCCTATCCCTTTCCTATCCACTGCACAAGCACAGGTAGAAAGGAAATATGCCCAAGATAGGCGAAGGGCGGGAGAAGCTCAAGGCCTCTCCCGCCCTCAATTACCGAAATACCGATCAAACCGTATACTACTTATTCGGCTGCGGGGTATAGCGCAGGTAGGGCTTCACGCTTTTGAAACCCTTCGGAAAAAGGGTCTTTGCTTCGGCGTCGTTTACAGCCGGAGTAATGATGCAATCCTCCCCGTCTTTCCAATTGGCCGGTGTGGCGACCTTAAACTTCGAAGTCAGCTGAAGAGAGTCAATGACTCGCAGGAGTTCATCAAAATTCCGACCACATGAGGCTGGGTAGGTCAAGGTCAACTTTACCTTTTTGTCCGGCCCGATGATGAACACTGATCGGACGGTCATGTTGTCCATCGCGTTCGGATGGATCATGTCGTAGAGGGTTGCAACTTTCTTATCGGGATCGGCTATGATCGGATAGTTCATCGTCGTCTTTTGCGTCTCATTGATATCGTTGATCCAACCCTTGTGCGAATCTAATGGGTCGACACTGACGGCGATGACCTTCACGCCTCGCTTCGTAAACTCCGGTGTAATCTTCGCGACAGTCCCCAACTCAGTGGTACAGACCGGGGTAAAGTCTTTTGGGTGCGAGAAGAGAATCCCCCACCCGCCGCCTAACCACTCGTGAAAATTGATAGTTCCTTCGGTCGTCTCTGCCGTAAAGTTCGGCGCCTCATCTCCCAATCGTAGTGCCATGGTAGCCTCCTTTATTCACGTTCAAACCAACAACTCAATAACGCTATCCGCAGTACGATACTGTCTTTCCCGGACGAAGTGCAAGAGCGATTCGAGCAACCTCACCATCAGCGCACACTATCCGAGGAGTCTGAAAGTCCAGGTGGGAGGTATCGCTCATCTTGGGCAAATCATCGACAAGATTCCGCTCCGTCATGCCGGCCAGATTCAGTACTATATCTATTGGACCGTCGGTTTCGATCACGATCTTCTCGACTTCTTCGAACTGGACGGCTCTGCATTCAAGCAATAGGTGTGTGCCGGAGGAACCGATACGGAACCCTTGGACTGGGTCTGCGCGCACATGCGGAGCCGATCTTCAGAAGAGATTACCCAGTGCATAGAATCAACGCATCAAGACAGGCGTTCTTCGGTCACGTATACGCAATTGACCACTATCCCCCGATGGCCCCGCCCGACTTTCATGGGAGAACCACTATCGTCAGGCGCCTCTCTCGTCGGGTCGTTAACTGGTGGCTCTTTCCTTGACGGCGGAGTATCCGGGGGTTCCCGGTGTGGCGG
Organism: Nitrospiraceae bacterium; assembly: GCA_041743755.1. Lineage (GTDB taxonomy): Bacteria > Nitrospirota > Nitrospiria > Nitrospirales > Nitrospiraceae > Palsa-1315. Next base: position 22,237 of record JBGTMB010000154.1, read on the forward strand.
TTTTTTTGGCTCTGGTTCCCGAATAGGTGCGCGTTTAGTCATCAGTTAGGCCCTTTCGAGTCGAAGCATATGTAATCTCGCCCACAGCTTCACGTTGAGGAAAAATCACAACTCCCATCTGAGATACTGCGCCAGCAGTGCGATTAGTCATTCATGCTGACAGATCAAGAGGCCAGCCCACGAGTGCCTCACTAGCCGTCTGAGCCAACAGAGCTTACGTCAATTCTTTGATCTTACGATAAATATACCCATCACGTAGCCACCCTCATCACTAGGGCCCTCCCCAGTTTCCGCCGGTAACTCAGACAAATTAAAGGTAGTGCGAGAGAGAAGGAGGCCTGAGATGTCGCTAGCCAGGTCGGGTAGTCTTTATAGCTAAACCCCCTTCGTGTCCAGGTGGAAGGATCTCCGTCAAAAACTAGGAATATTCCTAGGTCTGAAAACTCTCTAGGGAGCGTAATGATTATATATGTCAATAGCCGCACGGGCAGGTAAGGCTGCATCGGCTAAGTAACTTTGGCTATTCTGTATCGCGGTAAACAAGGAGAACATATGAACAAGCTTACATTTTCAGTGCTCACGGTGGTGGCACTTGGTTTTGGATCCGGGATAGCTGAAGCCGCAGATCCGATGTCGGAGAAAGAAGCAAAACCGACCTTGGGGGAGCGGTTGACCAAAGATGCGGTCAAAGGCACGCTGATGAAGATGGAGGGCGAATATTATTGGATCAAGGATAATGATGGCAAAGAAACAAAAATTCACGTCGATACGAGCACAAAACTGGATAAGCTCGTGACAGGAGATAAGGTCAAAGCCTATATCACCGACAAGGGGCATGCCACGACCTTACAACGAGGTGAATGAGCAGTCGCTTGATAGTAAACAGCGGAACGGCCATCGATGCAGGGGGCTGTGAGCTCCCACTTTGGACACCAGGCGCTCCGTATCTATCGGTACGACCCACGGCAATTACAGTTAGGAGAAGTTTATGGAAAAGAAACCGAATCCACAAACAGAATTGAGCAAAAATGAGATTGGGGAGGCGATCAAGGAGGGGGCCATTACCAAGCAGTATCTCGCTGATCCCCTCACCATCGTAAGCTCATTAAATCGCCTACGTTCTACCGAGATCACCAGCTACCTGCAATACAAACAACATGCGTACATGGCGGTCTCGCTCTTATCTCCTGGGTTGAAGACCGAATTCGAGGCGCACGCGCTACAGGAATTGGAGCACGCCGATACACTGGCCAATCGTATTCAACAGCTAGGCGGCGTCCCCGTTTTTGATCTTCAGGAACTCGCGGGGAAAGCCGCGTCCATCGGTGTCCATCCGGAACAAGGAACGACGCTCGTCGAAATGGTGGGCGAAAACCTCATGCTTGAACGCCGACAAGTGGAGGCATACTCTGCGCTCATTCGAGAGATTGGAGACAAGGATCTTGTCACACGACAGCTGTTACTCGATATTCTGCAAACGACAGAGCAGCATGCAAGCGAATTAGCCGACTTCTTAAAACGTTCAAGCGAGACCCGTGGGTAAGATTGTCCTGGGTAACACCAGGAATCCTTCGCTCATTCCTAACCAGGCAAATGGAATGTCGACGTTCATTTAAAAGCCCTGTGAAGGTTTTAGACGCTGATGTCGAGCAAAGATGAGGCAGCCGTTTTTAGATGTGAAGACAAGGAGGTAATGAAGTGGCTAAGGACCCAGTTTGCGATATGGAGGTGGAGCCGTCAAGGGCCGTAGCGGAAAGCCAGCATAATGGCCAGACGTACTTTTTTTGTTCGCAAAGTTGCAAGCAGAGGTTTGATCAGAATCCAGCTCAGTTCGAACACAAATAGCTAGCGCAGGACAGAAGCACGACACATATACTTGTCGAGGGCGTAAAGCAATGCTTGGAGTCTCTCACGGTCCTATTTGTACTGGTTTGGCATAAGACTTCGCACATCAGCAGAAATGCGCATGAATCACGCTGGTCAGGATCTTGCCCAGTAGCGTTGCAGTCTCACCCTACTATGGTACACAGCAAGGCACGAGTTGAAACTCAGTCTTACCACGCGAGAGTCGTCTTGAGGGAGGGTGAACCATGGCACAAGTCAGACCCAAAAAAACGTCATCGCCGGCTGCCGATATCGGACAAGTGGTCAAGGACGAGCATGAACGAATCATGGCATTATTTCGTCTATATCTCGGCTCTCCAGCCGATTCACGGCAGGCTATCGTGGAAGAAATTCTTCACCGGCTTACACTGCAATTGGAGTGGGAGGAGCGCCTGTTCCAAGAAATCAAGCAGTCGGGACCACAAGCCATAAAGCTTGTTGGGGATACTGAACTGGAACATGAAAAAATCAAGGTCATGATCCTTGAGTTGCAACAATCAGAAGCGGACGACGACCAGGCATTGGACGAGTTTTTCGAGGAAATAATGCAATCTGTGCAAGCACTCTTCAAAATCGAAGAACGTGACCTGTTGCACTCGTTGACCGCTCATTAGATTCATGAATATTTTACACAACACGAGCCCGACGATTGTAATACTTCGAGCCTGAGGACGAAAAGACGCGATTGGCGGAGACCCTCTCTACGGCGGGAAGAGCTACAACAACCAACAAGGGATATTCCCAGCTGTGTAAGCTGGAAAAGAATAGCAAGATACAACTTTGAGTGGCTGATGCGTTGTTGGGCTTCAATGAGGTCTATGCCAAGGAGTTAGTCCGTTACAACTTCCGGAGTAAATTATGGAAATGACATTTGAGAACCTGACGAGGTTGTTTACATGGGCGGCAAAGCATGGATCAGATGCTCCCTTAGCGGATACAGCAGGTGAAGCCATTATTATCGACGGTGCTGTCACGAAGGATGATTTTCAGCGTTTCTTGAAGTCTCAGTCTGAATCTCCAGCGGATTGATCTCGTACAGCGGGCACAAACACAGCGGATATCCACGGCATGGCGTTCGAGTTTTATGATCTATCAAACCTGACGCACGATGGTGATATCTATCCGCTGTTTCAAGAACCCTGACGGCAACATCCTCAACATCGTGAGGGGAAAGCAAGAAGTCTTTTGAAACCTTGATGAGTCGGTGCGATCTGACGCGCGACGACATCGACGTCGAATCTAACAAGACTAATTGGAACGCTCCGCCCGCCTGGTTTGGAGAGGAAGTAACCGCTGACTGGTCGCGTCTCGTACGCAGTTCTGGTTAACGACACACTCAAAGTGTATCAATTTGCACAGACCGGACACCTTATCTATGAGAAAGTCGTATCCATCTCGCTATCTTTACACGCTGGCAGCAACCGCACGCACATGCCTTATAAAAAAGGAGACGTCTCATGTCCATAGCCAAGATCATCGAGTTGAGTGCCAAATCGCCTAAAAATTTCGAAGATGCCATTCAAAACGGAATCACACGGGCATCCACAACCATACACGGAATTAAATCGGCTTGGGTGAAGGAGCAGCACGTGGTGATCGACAACGGCAAGGTCACCTTATATCGTGTCGATTTGAAAGTAACATTTGTACTCGATTAACAAGTCGTGAATCGAGGGGGCTCAATCTTACCGTCTGTTCCCGCAGATGCGTAGGAAGGAACTTCCCATAGCGGCATGCACAGCGTGAAGCGGAGGGTGGGTTCAATAACCAGGAGGTACTATATGCGAATCGGAATGATGGCCATGATGATCATGGCGGGAGTGACCCTCAGTGCGATCGGATGCACCCAGAATGCGTCGGAGAAACGAGCAGCCTCGCCCACAATGGCTGAGCGGTTTAAGCAGGACTCTATAACCGGCAGGGTGAATGACATTGGAGCCAGGCATGTCTCAATCAAAGACGACGCCGGAGAAACCAGGCGGGTCCGTGTGGACGACCAGACAAAAATGGACCAGGTCGCCATCGGCGATCAGGTGAAAGCTTTTGTCTCCGACGACGGTTACGCCTCCACCATTCAGCGCGTCAGACCATAACCAGGAAGACGGCCGGAGCACGGGATTCGTCCGGCCGTCGAACGTGCCGCGAGCGCGTGAAGCCCAGGCCATCCCTTGAGCCATCATTGGATCATGCAGGGCTAAAGGCCTTAGCTGGCGATGACCGTGCTCAGGCGAACACACTCGACTGGCCATCGTACGAATAGTCCAATATCGAAGCGCCGGTGTCTGCCCGTCTCACGCCATGGCGGAATAGGCATCACACACGCAACCTGTTTGGTCTACCTTCCTGACGTATGAGTAATCGGTCCCTGATTCCCTCCACCTCTCACCCCGTTCATTATTCCAATTTTCCCGTCCTGTTTCTCATGATCCGGCTGTGATTGTGAGCGGACTCCTCACCTGCTCATTCCCAGATACAGTCAGGTCTGTTTCCAGGAGGAATACGCGCTCCTCTGCCAACTTCCCTCCTTCGATCAACTAATCGCGTACCTGCTCCGCACGCTGACGGGCCAAGGTACGAAGTTCCGACTCCTCCACGAGAATGGCCGCGACCAGCCGCTGTTTCATCTCCGGCACTGTCAGAGGCTTCTGCACAGCCTCGATCGGTCTGGACGGTGCAGTTTTTTCCAGTTGCTCCTGCTGTGTTTCATAAAGATCTATCACCAATCGAGACTCGTCTTCGCTCGACAGTTCCTCCGATTGAGGCGACGCGTGCCCCCGTTCGCGCTGTCTCATTGCGATGAGCTGGTCCTTCAGCTTGCGTGTTCTGATCGCCGCACGATCCAACGCAGGATCGGACGTCCCGGCAATCTCAAGCCTGAGTCCAGGCCGTTCTTCCAACCCTTTTGCCAAGGCTTCGAATTTCTTCACTTCCTGATCCGGCACGGTCGCGCTGCCCGGGTCAAAGGCGATGAACTGTAAATCCTCTTCAGTGCCCCCGCCGGGGATCAGCTTCCCCATCAGGGTAAACGGAGAGGCCACAATTTTTGTGAGCAGATTGAGCAATGTCGAGATTACTACTTTGCCATACTTAAAGTCGGGATCCTTCAGGTCGCCACGAATAGGCAAATCAATGTCGATGCGCCCCTTGCGGTCCTTCAACAGTGCCAACGCAAGTGGAACAGGCAACGACGTGGCATCGGGACTGTCGACCTTCTCCCCGAACGTGAGTTGATCGACCACCACTTTGTTTTCCGCTTCAAGTTGTTTTTTAGAAACCTTGTACTTCAAATCGAGAGAGAGCTTCCCCTTCGACAATCGATAACCCACATACTTGCCGGTGTAAGGGCTTTCTGCAGTCAGATCCATGCCCCCGAGCGTGATCGTGAGATCCGTAAATGCTTCCTCGGTCAAGGGATTGATTGTCCCAAGGATCTTCAGTAACGCCACCTTACCCACTCGACCGGTAAGATTCACATCCGCCTTAGCCAGCTGCTTCGACGACAACCCCTTGATGGTAACGCTCAAATCAGACAGCCCCGTGAGGACAGGAGGCTGCACCGAATTATCCTGAAACGTTGCGGCCGCCTTAGCCAGCTTCACCACATCGATCCTCACGAGAACGGGTGGCTTCTTGGCGTTTTGAGGCTCCACAGTCTTCTCATCCGTCGCTGGAGCCGATGACGACGTCGCAGCGGCAAGCTTGCCGAGATTCAATCCCCCTTCCGGCTGCACGACGAGATGCACCATGGGTTGCTGCAGGCCCACCTCTGCAATCGCCACCGTCGTTGGATCGACCGTCACACGAACCTTGTTGAGGGACAATGCTTTCAGTGAGGCCACCTCGTCACCCTCATCGCGATCAGCCACACTCAATCCTTCGATACCGACATTCCCTTCATACGACAGCAGAGGACCGTTCGGATGTTCAGTGGCAAGATGCATCGCCCCATCAAGATTGATGGTGCCAGACTGGACATCGATACGCGCAAATTTCTCAAAGTAGGGTTGAAACGGTCTGATCGCAATGTCTTTCAACATCAAGGCAACGTCAGCCTGAAACGGGTTGGGCAACACCGAACCATTCACATGGATCGTTCCTGTTCCATTCAGCTGCAGCCCCACCTCAAGCGGCAGGGCCGCGGTGATCGGAATCCGCACATCGTGGGTCTTGACGGTCAAGGCCCGTACCTCGATATGGGCTGGAGTCGGCAAGGTACGATCTTCGAAATCGATCTCATGGTCCTGCAACGTGATCTCTTTGAGCCAGACGGCCCACGGCTTCTCGTCTTTGGGTTTCGGCAAATCGCTGCTCGCAGCAGGCGAAGGCTGGACGGAGTCCACAGGAGCAAACATCTGCTGATAGTTCACCGTGCCGTCGGGATTCAACCAGGCCATAAAGGACGCGCGCTCAACCCCGATCTTCCCCACCGCGACCTCATGCATCGCAAGATCCACGTCGACACCCTCAACATTCAACGCAGGAATCGTGATCTCTGGATCAAGGCTCCCGTCTTCTCTGACCGCAAGGTTCTCGACCCGGACATTCGCCCGTGAGACGTGAAGTTTGACGGGAGTCGCACTGGCATCGAACACATACATGGCCTCAGCGGCGACAGTGCCGTCGATCACGTCGTAGCGGAATCGATCATGAAGGTATTGCCACAACCCGTGCAGCCTCACCCCTGAGAGGGAAAACTTGCCGGAGGATTGAATCGGTTCGAGTGAAACAGTGCCGGCCCAAGAGAGCGTTTCGTTCTTACCCAACTCCGCCGTGAAGGCATACGCATTGTCGCCGCCGG
>JBGTMB010000155.1:0-6701 GCA_041743755.1 Nitrospiraceae bacterium
AAGTGAGGCCTCGGCTTCTGGGCTGACCAAGCCGGTGGTGATCGATCCGAAAGAGTACCCGATCGTCCGGTGGCGCTGGAAAATCGACAATGTGCTGAAGGGCAGCGACGTGACCCTCAAGGAGGGCGACGATTTTCCGGCTCGGCTCTATATCACCTTTGCCTACGATCCTGACAAAGTCAGTTTTGGCAAGAAGCTCAAGTACAAGGCCGGCCAGGTGATTTTCGGGGATATTCCAATCGGGGCGATCAACTACGTTTGGGAAGCGAAGACACCGGTCGGCACGATTACCGACAACGCCTATACGGATTTTGTCAAGATGGTTGTGGTGGAAAGCGGGCCACAGAAGATTGGGATGTGGATCGACGAAGAGCGGAATATTTACGAGGACTACAAGAAAGCATTCGGGGAGGAGCCACCGATGATCAACGGCGTGGCTATCATGAGCGATACGGACAATACGAAAGAGAAAGCCACGGCCTATTACGGGGACATTGTGTTTCGGAAATCGGCGAAGGCGTCGACTCGATGACTCTGAGCCATGTGGCGGTCCTGAACAGGCCGGCCTATTCAGGGCCGGCTCGTTTGTAGACGTCACCGCATGTGAAGTGGGTGCGCCGATTGAATAGGGGCTACTGAATGGAATTTGCGAAGCCGCTCTGCGTAATTTCTGCGCGGACAGTGTCCCCGACCTTCTTTGGCTTGATCTGTTTCGTGCCCTGGCCCACGTACAGATCGACGTGGTTGCCCTCGTAGTCTTCCACGGTGTAGGTGTTGCCCTCGATTTTCTTGACTGTGCCACCGAACGTCATCCAAGCGGGGCCCGGCTTCTTATCATGGCTGGCTTTGGGTCCATCGATCTGATGAGGGGCATGACCGGCTGTTTTCACGGACGAGTGAGTGGACTTCTTCTTTTCTGAGTCTTTGGCCAATGCCGGGGTGATTGCCATGGCGATAAAGGCCACGGTGCTCACCAGAATCAGGAACATGTTCGCATGTGTCTTCTGCATCATGAACCTCCTTAAGAGGACGAAGAGTCGATGTCAATCCAAACTCTTGAGCAAGGCCTGTGCCGGAGGATAGTGCGAGATTAGTAAGAAAGTTCAGTAGGTTAGAGGAGCCGATGAGATATGGGTGTGCGCATGCAACAGAGGCAGGGGAAAAACGGCATGATCCTGTCCAAATATGGCCGTTTGTGTCGATGCGAGGCTAGATGATGGCCGCCCCTTTGGCGCTCTTGAACCAAGCGCTCACACCCGTCATCAACCTTATGGCGGGTCGGCCGGTGTTGGCGACGTTTCAGGTCAATCTCCGATGCAATTCCGCCTGCGGGTATTGCGATCTTCCGCTTAATGTCGGTCGATATGAGATGACGAGAGAAGAAATCCAGGGGGTCTTCTCCGGTCTCTATAGTGATGGTGTGCGATTCGTGCTGGTGCAGGGGGGCGAGCCGTTGTTGCGGCGAGATTTGCCGGAGATTCTTGAAGACCTTTCGGTGCTGGGCTTTCAACTCACGCTGATTACAAACGGCACGAAGCTCACGGCGCATCTTGTCGAGCGACTGGGTCGGCTGCCGCTGACCATCTCGGTAAGCCTGGACACGTTGAGCCGAGAGCAGTATCGGCAGATTCGCGGCGCCGATCAGCTGCCGCAGGTTTTAGAGGGCATCGCGCTTTTGAAAGATTTTCCTCATCCGAAATTTCTCACCTGCATTGTGAGTGAGGTCAATCGCGGCGAAGTACCGGCGGTCGTCCGCTTCGCACGCGAGCAGGGATTCTTACCGGTAGTAGGCGCCTATCATTGGAACGTCGGTACCTATGGCAGGCCTGATGAACTGCTCATGTACGATCGATCGAGCGCCGCCGCCGTGTTCAGCGGGCTACTCGATGAAGAGTTAATTCCCTCCGGCTATCTCAGAAAATTCGTTGAGGACAATGTGAGTTGGTTGCGTGGAGAGAAGTTGGAACCTTGCGATGCGGGGCGGTACAGTGTGGCGATCGATGCTTCCGGAAATGTGTCACCCTGTCTGGCGTTCCCTTCCGTGGGGAATTTGCTCGAATCGTCGCTGAGTGAAATATTATCTCGATTCAATCGACAAAAGATTCAAGCCTGTTCCGACAACTCGTCGTGCAACAGGCTCGATGGCCGCGTCGTCGGAACAATTCTACGCCATCCGATCACGGCGTTGCGGTCGGCGAGGTCACTCACCTCGTAAGGAGCCCTTTCATGAGTCGCTGGATCGGTATGACCCTCCTTGTCGTCATTCTGGCTGGTTGTTCAACGGCCCCACGAACCTTCCAACCGGTCGATCCCATTGCCCCCGATCGGGTGTCTCATCAGGCTTGGGACCGGATTGTCCAGGCTCACGTTCACGATGGGCAAGTGGACTATCCGGCCATACAGGCCGACGGCACGCTTGATGGCTACTTAAGAGAACTCAACCGGATCGATCCTAGAAGGTTGCTGGAGCGTCAGGATCAACTGGCTTTTTGGATCAACGCCTACAATGCTTTTGCCGTCAAGGGTATCGTGGACCACTATTCGCCGATGACCCTCTGGGGGCGCTATCGCTATTTCATCGGTCGCGACTATCAAGTCGGTGGCACGACCATCAATCTCTACGATCTTGAACGGCAAGTGCTGATCGAGCAGTTCCATGAGCCGCTGATGCACTTTGCCATTGTCTGCGCATCCACATCCTGTCCAAAGCTCCAGCCCTGGGCCTATCAGCCGGAGCAATTGGATCGCCAGCTTGTTCAGGTTGCCAAGGCTTTCATTAACGATTCCACGCGCAATCGTTTCGACCGAAAGCTGAAAACAGCGTCGCTGTCGATGATCTTTCACTGGTTTGAAAAGGATTTCGTCGATGCCGCTGGATCGGCGTTGGCCTATATCGCTCGCTATGTCGATGATCCTGAATTGGCGAAGGAGCTGATGCAGCCGGGCTATCGCATCGAGTATATCGACTATGACTGGAGTTTGAACGGCATTCCGCCCAAGGAGAAGATGGCACGTGCTGGTACGTCCTGATGAAAAAACGCCGATCGCGCGCCTGCTGACGTTTCTTGAGCATGGCGAGCGCATGGCGAATGAATGTGCCAAGGCCCAGGCTGCGCTGGCGCCGGATGTCGGATCGCGGCGCTTTCTCCTCGGTCAAGCTCGTCAGGAGGCTATGCATGCCGTGGTGTTTCAAGGCGCCATTGCCTGGCTGGCACCGAGGCATCTCGGCGATGCGCCGTTTCTGCCGGCGTTAGAAGAATATCGGAAAAAACTCAACGATGCCCTGGACAGACAAGACGTGCTCGAAACGTTTCTCGCTGAGCAGGTCATTCTCGAAGGACTGGGCGAAGTGATTCTGACACGAATCGAAGAAGGGTTGGCCAAACGCGCGGCGCCATTTGGCCGACTGCGGCGAATCTTACTTCAACAAGAAGAGGCTCATCATGGGTTCGGTCGGCGCATGCTTGAACGGGCGATGGCCGAAGGACGGACCGATGCGGAGACCTTACGTCGCCGCGCGCAGGACTACCTCGCACTCACCGATCGGATGGTCCTGACATTGAGCGATCTCTTCGAATCGATCGCCGAAGACCCGACAGCCTGGGCGCAGGATGTGCGGAAGTTTCTGCCTCCATGGTTGACCGGGGTGCCGTCGTGATCTCGGTCATCATGCCGGCCTACAACGAAGAGCGGGCACTGCCCAACACATTGCGTGCTCTCTTCACCCAACAGGGCGACTACGAAGTGGTCGTCGTCGACGGCGGCAGCACCGATGGCACCATGAACGTACTCAAGGAATTCGGATTTATCCCCGACGCGTCGCATCGTACGTTTCACGTTTCACGTTTCACATTTCACGCGCCAAAGGGCCGTGCTTCCCAGATGAATGCTGGAGCAAAGGACGCGCGCGGTGAATGGCTGCTCTTTCTTCATGCCGATACGGTCTTGCCCTCAGGGGCGATCCAACGGCTCAACGAGATGGAAGCCGACCAGACCATTCAAGCCGGTGGGTTCATGCACCAGTTCTCCGGCGACGACTGGCGGCTCAAACTGATCTCGTTCTTAGACAATTTCCGCTGTATCCGAAGCCGGATCATTTATGGAGATCAAGCGCTTTTCGTCCGCCGTGCGTTATTCGAAGAGCTCGGTGGGTTTCCCAATCGGCCCATACTCGAAGACGTAGCTTTCTGCGAGCGCCTTATCGCCGTGACCACGCCGCTTCTGCTCTCGCCGTCGGTTGTCACAGACGCCCGCAAGTTTCTCAAAATGGGCGTCTGGCGCAGCTTTCTGCGCGTGCTCCTCATTATTCTCCATGTCGAATTCCACCTGCCGGTGCTGCCCCGTTCGTTCTTCCAGGACGTTCGATAATAATATAGACCGTAGCACCCCGCGCACCCTTCTTCCTCTCCTTCGCTCAACTCATCAGCCCAGGACAAACGGAGAGCGTTATGCGACACAGGTTCATTCAAGATCTCTACGGTCGTTCGTTCGATAGCCCTGCTTCTATCCAGCCGCACGTCGACATTGGTTTGCGACGATGTGAAGCGGAACGCTGGGCGGACGGTCACTGTGTCGGAAGAGAGTAGATGACGATTTTTGCTCGCAAAAGAAACGGGGTCGGACGCCTTGGTTGGAGCGACTCGTCATCGCGCACGCCATTGCGTGGTTGCCTCTGTCTTGTGCCTGTGCGGCATTACCTCGAGACGTGGGCTTGCCTAGGTTCGTTTTCACTTGTATGATTGGCAGTATGAAACAATCCAGTGCAGGCATCATGATGGTATTGGTTGCGGCTCTTGCTGTCTCCATCCAGGGCATTGCCGCACCGGATCGTGTCGTCGCCGACTCTCCTGTCTTTGCGGAGCCGAATAACCAACCTTCTTCGAGCACACCGAAGACTATTGTCGTCCCAACCCAACCTCCAATCGCGGTGCCTTCCGTGGCTGCTTCATCCGCAGACGTGCGAGACATTCCCTCGATCAGCGGTCGTTACTCCATTGGTGGGAAAACGCTGTTGCCCTACATCGGGGCAGGATTTTCTGGAGGCTACGGCTCAGAGTTCGGTCGTTCCTTAACTGTGGTTCCTCCCACGCAGAACGATTTCGGGCTTCGAAGTCAGTTCGGGCAAAGCGTCTCCCCGAATGAGTTCCAACTAGGCGTCCGCATTCCGTTTTAGCCGAGTCGCTACCAATCCCCCTACTAACCGACAAGCGAGAACCGAGAGGAGCCATGGCATGACCGTGCACCTCGCGGTGCGGCGGGTTCCAAAAGGAGTCACTTATTCAGCGGACCGACTGGGGGCGATTTCACCGGTTCGTCGACAACGGTAAAGAACACGACAGGATAGAGATACAGTGCGAGGCTCATATTGTACGGTATTTTTCTTGCTCCTTTATCGCTCTTCATGAAATTCATGGCTCTGACAAGAACCTTCGATGCGACGCCGGCCCGAGATGGGAACCGTCAAGGCTGGATGTGTGTCATGACCCTGAGCCTGGTTGTGAGCGGGGCCTTTCTGATGCAAGGGTGTGCTGCAGGGGCCTGGGTGGCAGCGATGGCAGTGAATACGATGAAGAGTAGTCATATACGTTTTGGCCGTTTGAGCAATCGTGGGTGGCCCCACGGGATCGATCGAACGATGCGATGCGCAATCCACAGGTGACCAGCATCGCGGTTCTTCCGGTTGAGGGCGACCCGGAGATGGGTGCGCGGCTTGCGACTGTGTTGCAGCAAGAAACCACATTGCGCGTCGAGTCTCCATCGACCGTCAGGGCCGCAGTGGCTGAAACTGATTCGCGTTCGGCACAAGCTGATGATAATGATCGCAGCGCCCTGGCCAAAGAAATAACCCGGGACCTGGATGTCGATACCGTTCTTGTCAGTCGTGTGACCGGCTCACCTTCTCATCCAAGCGATTGGGGATGGAAAGCCGAGGGTTCACGCCGTCTCTATTTATATCTGGTGAATCACGATGGCCGTTTGCTCTGGAAGGATCAGCTCCCCTTCACGCTGGTAACAGGCGGAACCCCGCAGTTGGAAGCATCCGTACAAGTCGATTTCGCCCACCATGTGATGCGGCACGTCAAAAAGTTGCATCTGAATGAACTCGGTTACCTCCCAAAGAAACTTTCCTAGCTCTTCCACACTCCTTCTTGCAGCGGTCCCCCTCCTCCGGTAGAGTCTGGCTTCTTCACCCCGGAGCCTGACTTCTCCATGCCGTTGCTCGATGCGCCATCGCTGGTTCGTCTTCAGGAAGAGTTTTGTCTATCGATGAAACGACTGTTGAGTGATCTCTGCCTTGATTTGGAAAGCCAATATGCCGATGTCGCGAAATCGTTGGCCCTGCCTGTGGCTTACTTTCGGTTCCTCAGCCAAGCACTCGAGCGGGATGGGTATGCTCACTGGAAAGTCGTTGGCTGGATCGAAGCGCTGAACGACCTGGTGTATTTCATCGACCTGCTGCAACAAATTCGAGAAGAACGAAATCCTCGTGATTTTTCGGCGCAGCTGTTTGCCGAGTGCGAAGAGAAGTTTTTCGAGAACAGTTATTTGGACGATCTATTCCCACGCGGTGTGTCGCAGGCATCGGGACTCAAGCGGCGGCTCAACGAACTCTGTGCCCGTCTTACACAGGAGCTGACACAGGAATCGCTCTGTCTCGTGCCGGGACTTCCGATGTTGTGGTGCGATTCTCGCAAGATTCC
>JBGTMB010000156.1:0-12788 GCA_041743755.1 Nitrospiraceae bacterium
CACGCGTGGATAGTTCCGTATTACTTGATCGGTTGATTCATGAGAGGAAGGGAGCCGGCCATCACAGGTCCATGGTTACATCGGCTTTTTCGCGTTCTTACAGCCCGGGCTTGGCTCAAGGAAGTTCCAAGTGATGAATGATCGGTTGGGATTCAAGATTCTTGAAGAATTTCGGCACGCGTCCGACAGAGTTCCGAACCGGCCTGCAGTGAGTATGCAAGAAATTACTGTCGACTCAGCCGAGGCTATTTCTTTTCAACTGTATCAGGACAGTACCAGGGTGACCTTAGAAGTCACTGATAACGAGAAGGGAACCACCTTCGAGAGGCGGGACACGTATCATTTCTTTGGGCTTCGAGGCATGCAGGAACGAGCTTCTCGCCAGGGTGGCCACTTTCATATCGTAGGAACTCCCGGTATTGGAACCACGGCTCTCGCCTCCGTGCCGGTTGCGGAGTGTTTCACCTCATGATTGAGACACAGGCGGTAAAAATTCTCGTCATCGACGATCACGAGGTCGTGCGCCTGGGTGTGAAGCAGATCCTTGAGATGAACTTTCTTTACGTCGAAGTCGGGGAAGCGGATACCGGGCAGAAGGGGATTGCGGCGGTGCAGCAGGAGGCGTGGGATCTGGCCATTGTGGATATCAGCCTGCCGGATCAGAGTGGGTTAGAGCTGCTCTGCGAGTTACACAGCCTGGCCCCCAACCTCCCGCTGATGGTCTTGAGCCTGCATACCGAGGAGCAATACGCCCTACGGGCCTTTCGCGCCGGGGCCATGGCCTATCTCACCAAGCAGGTCGCACCAGGCGAGCTGGCCAAAGCCGTGAGGCAGGTCCTGGCGGGTCGCATGTATGTCACCCCCTCCCTGGGCGAGTACATGGCGAGCAGTTTGACCAAGCATCCCACTCGACCCGGCCATCACACGTTGTCTGAACGAGAATTCGAAGTCTTTGTCTTGTTAGCGCAGGGCCAGTCCGTCCGGCACATTGCCGAGTCCCTCGCCCTGAGTATTAAGACCGTGAGCACCTATCGCGCCCGGCTCCTGGACAAACTCCAACTCACGACCACCGCCGAGCTGATCCGCTATGCCCTCGACCATCGCCTGGTTGAATGAGACAAACGAAGTATTGATGTCTTGAGTTCTTGATTGTTCTGTTCATGCGTGTTCTCACCAGATCCACGCTCATGTTAGAACAAAAACTTTGCGCTGACGGTCCCCAAATGGACATAGGCGTGGTAGGCCCCGTCTACGGTGGGGTTCAGGTTCCCAGAGACCGTTCGTGGTTCATAGAACCATTCTTGAAATGCCACATCGAGTCCAATCCCCTTCGGCCAGAGCGCAGTTACTCCTCCGCAAGGCACTATTCCCAGAAATCGGCCTTGGCCTTTACATAAAAATCCAGCCCCAAAGGACAGCGCGTTGGAAGATAAAGAGATGACCCCCGGGTTGAACGTCGTATCAGGGACAGGATCCTCAGTTCGTGTGTAGCCTGATCGGACCGCCACATCCCAGTGCGGCAACCACACGGGGTTCAGCCACTTGTATTCGGTGCCGACCGCCACGACCGGCACGGTCTTCCATTGTTGTGGTTGCGGGATGGCTCCACCGGACGAGAGATGGACGTCGAGATCGCGATTCGATTTCCATCCGACATATTCCACGTCGAGCTCCAATTTCCATTCCCGCTCGCTCGTCCGAACCGGCCAGATCGCGATGGCTCCAGTGTAGATCTGTGGCAGTACGAGATTGGTGGAGGCATCGGCAACCTTCGCCCCATTGACCAACAACGATCCATTCAATGGCACCACCGCCTGGGTGCGATAGACCAGCCCGATGGAGGTGATCGGCTTGCCATTGTCGTTTCTCAACGGTGTATAGAGCAGGCTCACGGTTGCGCCAGCCCCTGTCCCTGTGCCGTTGAGTTCGACGGACGCTCCACTCAAGGCTCCAACGCCCATTTGTTTCAGTTCGATCTGCCCCTGTCCAAGAAAACTTGCGAAGGTATAGATGTCGGCGCTCACGCCGATGGCCAACTGATCATTAATCTTATAGGCCACAGTCGGCTTGATATCGACGAGCGGAAGTGCTGCTGAGGTGATGGCGGTATTGAAAGGGCCATCGACCGGATAACGGGTGTTCAAACCATACGGCGAGGTGAGGCCAAGACCCACCGTCACATTCGATAGGCCATCCCATCCGAGGGATCCCAGGTTCGCACTCACATAGGTATGGCTCGGTGGTGGGAATGCGATACTTCCACCAAAATCACCTCGACTATCTATCCCCGTCTGGCTCTTGAACTTTATGGACCCCCCAAGCAGAGTTGACCCTGTAACTACCTGGACTCCACTCACTTGGCTCAGGCCAGCTGGATTATAGTGAATGGCCGAAGCATCATCGGCTTGTGCGACAAAGGCATTTCCCTGCCCAGTTGCCACCGCCCCTTGTGGCTGGAACCGAAGCGCCTGTCCATATCCAAGCGACGGGCATAATACACAGGCTAGCAACAGAACTGAGAGGCTACCTTTGTTATTCACGGTATAGCTCTTAGGGCTCGTCATATTTTCACTGCCGGATCAAATAGGACGCATGACTATTGCCGCGACAACTATTACTTCTCTTGAATATATAGATGATTAAGGGCAGGTTTGGTAGGGCCAAAATAGCCTATCGCCACGCCTTCTGATTTGTGGTAGCTTGTGCCGCTATCTATGTAGTCTATCCTAACGGAACCCGACTATGGCACATGTCCAAAAAAAGCGCCCCTTCCCCAAAGATGTATTTACGAACTTAACCAAGACTGAATGCGAAGGATTTATAGAGGTCCTGCACTTTGCAGTGCAATCAGAAAGCCCCGAAGACGTCAAGGACGTGCTCGCACGGTTTCAAAGTCTGTTTCATTTTACCCGGGTGATCGGTGGACTCGCAAAACTCAGTCCCTTGGGCGTGTTTGAGGGCTTTACCAATGTGCTCAATGTCAGCTATCCTGAAGAATGGCTTCGCCTCTATTGGCAGAAGGGGTACTTTGAAGTCGATCCGGTCTTCAAGACGGCTTTACAGGAACCAGGAACTCAACATTGGGAAACCACCTACCAGACCGCAAGCTCGGACAAACAGCGCGAATTTATGGCAGCGGCGAAGGAGTTCGGCCTAGCGGATGGGATCACAACAGGATCAGCGGATCCCGCATGCGGAGTCGGGACGTTTTGCTCATTTGCCTCTGCTGAACGAGTGGACGCAAAACGTTATGTGCCGCTGGTCGAGTACTTTGGATACCACGTTCATCTTGCCCTCTTACGCACTGCCCCAAAGAGTTCTCAAGCGGTTGCTCCCTGCGTCAAAGAACTCTCCCTGCGTGAGATGACGATCCTAAACTGGGTGAAAAACGGAAAGACAAATTGGGAGATCGCTAAAATCATAGGCGTGACTGAACGGACCGTACGATTCCACGTGGAAAGCATCTTCTCGAAGCTGGATGTCACTTCGCGATCCCATGCGGTTGCAACCGCGATCGCACACGGCCTGCCTAATGTGGTGTAATCACAAATGTTTCATTGAGTTTCTCGCAACTCTTGCTTGGTCCGATGTGTATTCGCATTCCTTTACACTGCCGCACTCACGAGTCCCATCCTTTCGCAGTTTGAATAGCTAGACGTTCGACCAGAAATTATCTCGCCCTGCAGTGTCTCAACGGAAGAGATCCAGCTCAGTAACCGTGGTTTTTTAACCGCGTTCTCTTCGTCAAATCGAACCATGTCGTACAGCGCTGCCACGGAACAGGCTCCAGCGGGAGGAAGCACCACTGGTTCTCCTATCATCTCACACGGGAACCCCAGCGCTCGCAGTGTTCGAAAGAACCGATGCTCGACCTCAAGATAGTAGTACCGAATGTCGTTCTCAACAGCCCATTGATAGACGCCTTTCAATAGCGCCAGCATCATCTTGGACGAGAGCCCTTTATCTTGGATTTCAGGATCAACCGCAAGTCTGGTGATCTCGGCAGTATCTGAAGTTTTTCTGATTTGGTATCCGTCTGGGAGCAAGGCGCCAAATTCATTCTCGAGCATGAATTGCCCGGAAGAGGGCAGTAGTCGAGCGATCCCGACTACTGCTCCATCATCTCGGATTAGACCAACGGTCTTTCCCCACAAATCGTACATGTCTATCTCCTCTCGGTCTTCCACCTTAGGAACCCACTTCAGTGACTCGGCAAAGACTCTATGTCGAAGATGGTAGGCCTGCCGTAACTCCTCCTCGCTTTCGAGCGTCTTAACCAAAAACTCTCCTTCGCAGAACGCAATCTGTCCGGATTCCTGCCTAATTTCGTTGCTCACGGGCATCACCTCCAACAAGTTGAAGTACAATAGGGAACGTGGACTGGTCGCAGGGTTACAAATTTGAACACATTGGTCACCTGGCGGATCCGCCAGGTGACCGATATGTGGCAATCACGTATAAGCAGTACGCTTTGACACTGAGGAACCCGTGCGCGGGAAGATTCCGAAAAGGTTCACGTCACACTATGGAAAGGCCATTTCAAGTGATGAAAGATCGGCGAGGGTTACAGATTCTCGAAGGGTTCAGGTCCTCTTCCGGCCAGCTGCAGCACCAGCGTGCAATGAGCGCGCACGGAATGCAGACCGGCGGAAAAGCGTCTGTTACTTGCCTATTGACAGAAGAAATTGAAAGTAGTCTTGTCTCCGGTCTTCAGGCGTCTGAACAACGATTGAGCGCCCTGCTTCACGACCGCAGTCGTATCGGACGGGAGTTGCACGATTCTGCATTGCAAGCGCTCTATGCGATCAGGCTGACCCTTGAGCAGACCTCTGGATTGCACCAGGGGGCGCCACGGGCTGAGCCGCGCACTCACAATCAGGCTGAAGACCAACTCAACACGGTTATCAAGGACATCCAGCGCATGATTGCGAGTGTGGAATCGGACCCTGCGGATCCATTTCGACTGGTTTCCGAGTTGCAGGACCTCGCCAAGGCCATTGAGGAATTGAGTGAGGTACGGATTCGGTTGGAGATCGAACCGACAGCAGAGGAGATTCTGACCAGCGAAGAGGCACATGAACTTATCGCCATCGCCAAGGAGACATTGAGCAATTGCGTCCGTCACGCCCACGCGACACGAGTTGTGATCGCCCTGCGGCACGTCGGCACGCGAGTACAACTGAGCATTCGAGACAACGGATCAGGTTTCGATGTCGAGCTCGGACGAGATAAGGGCCCTGGGTTCTCGCGTATGGAGGAGCGGATCCGAAAAATCGGTGGCCGTTTGAATGTCCAATCCACGGTGGGACGAGGCACATGCCTCAC
The DNA here is from genome assembly GCA_041743755.1 of Nitrospiraceae bacterium. GTDB lineage: Bacteria > Nitrospirota > Nitrospiria > Nitrospirales > Nitrospiraceae > Palsa-1315. The sequence continues at coordinate 5,326 of JBGTMB010000156.1, forward strand.
TGTCGACATGTATCTTGAACCAATACTTGCAATAGTATGAAACACTCACCAACTCGTCTTGTCACGGCCTTACCGGCTCGCACTCTCAGTCGAGGCGTGAGAAAAAACGCTAGATTCAAGACCACACATATTCCAAAGCCGACCCAGCGCCCAGGGGAGCTGATTGACCATTGCTATCGCGCACTACTGGAGGCCTCCAGCAACGCCGTCCTACTGCTTTCGCCAGAATCCATCATTCTGGAATGGAATCGCGCGGTCGAAACGCTCTCCGGATGGACAGCCGACCAAGCTTTGGGTCGCCCCTATGTGGAATTGTGTCTTCCGATGAAGGCGCGTGAGTCGTTCCTGGCCGAGCTTGCACGAATCGCCCAAGGGAGCGACGTGAGAGGACTCGAGATCCCTCTCGTGGGACGCGCAGGCTCACAGACGATGCTTTCTTGGAATATATCGCGGGTGCTGGGGCCTCAAAGGGATCTGATCGGCCTCATGGCTATCGGAACTGCCGTTGGCCCAGAGACCCAGGTGGAAGAGGCACTCCAGTTGGCCTATGCCCGAGCGCGTAGTGCGGCTCGCCAGGCACAGAAAGCCGTAGAAGAGGAACGGCGTAGAATTGCACGGGAGTTGCACGACGAGTTCGGGCAGGCATTGACCGGATTGAAATTCGATCTGGCGTGGTGCGGCACAACACTCACACAATCTCCTGCTCCAACCGATGTCGGAGATCTGCTGAGAAGAGTTCAGGTCATGTCGGAATCGGTCGATATACTCTTGGGGTCTGTTCGCGCGACAGCTGCGGCCTTGCGTCCTGCGATACTGGACGATCTCGGACTGGTTCCGGCGTTGGAGAGCCTGGTCGCGACGGTGCGGCATCGCACGGGGGCGCAGTGCAGGATCGACGTGGCCCCGGAATTGTCATCCATGACGCTCTCTTCCGAAGTGTCGACCACGTTGTTTCGAATCGGGCAGGAGTTGCTGACGAATGTGATGCGTCATGCCGCTGCATCACAGGTGTCGATGCGGCTGTCCCGGGATGGCGGGAATGTGACCTTAGCCGTGACTGACAACGGGAAGGGGATCCCTACTGAGAGAATGACTACGGCTCGCTCCTTTGGGCTATGTGGCATGCAGGAACGCGCCTCACTCATCGGGGGCCATTTTTCGATCGTGGGCACGCCGGGAGGGGGCACCACGGCCTGCGCCTCGGTGCCGATGCTGGAGGGGATCGCATCATGATCGGGGCTCAGCTCGTGAAAGTGCTCATCATCGATGATCATGAGGTGGTACGCCTGGGTGTGAAACAGATTCTGGAGAAGGCCCTTCCGCACGTCGAGCTCGGTGAAGAGGATACCGGGCAGAAGGGGATTGCGGCGGTACAACGGGAAACGTGGGATCTGGTCATTGTGGATATCAGCCTGCCGGACCAGAGTGGGTTGGAGCTGCTCTGCGAGTTACACAGCCTGGTCCCCAATCTCCCGCTGATGGTATTGAGTCTGCACACCGAGGAGCAATACGCCGTGCGGGCTTTTCGCGCCGGGGCGATGGCCTATCTCACCAAGCAGACTGTGCCAGACGAGCTGGCCAAAGCGGTGACGCAGGTCCTGGCCGGCCGCATGTATGTCACCCCCTCCCTGGGCGAGTACATGGCGAGCAGCCTGACCAAGCATCCTACGCGCCCCGGCCATCACACCTTGTCTGAACGAGAATTCGAAGTCTTTGTCTTGCTAGCGCAGGGCCAGTCTGTTCGCCACATCGCGGAGTCGCTGACGCTGAGTATTAAGACGGTGAGTACCTACCGGGCCCGGCTCCTGGACAAGCTCCAACTTACGACCACCGCCGAGCTGATCCGCTATGCCCTCGACCATCGCTTGGTTGAGTAATCATATCAATGGCTCACTGGTACACACAGAGTCTGTGGGATGTAGGGAATGGCGGCGGGGGTCTGAACCGTTCGCATGTGCCGTTTGGTCAGCGCAGTATCATGATATTCCCACAGCCCCTGCGCAGTCGGCTGTTGGTCTTTCTCTTCGATTGGGTCTAGAGATGACCCATGATTCGAGAGATTATTAACCTTGGTAACACGACTATATGACTATTGTCCTCGCTGACACAGATGCCTACTTTCGAGAAAGACTGAAGAAGCGACTTGAAAAAATAACCGGCTTACATGTCGTGGGAGAATCGTCCGGTTCAGAAGAAACCACCGCCATGATTCTGAATCGCAAACCGGACATTGCCATTATGAACGCGTCCCTGCAAGATGGCCGAGGCATCGAGGTGCTTCGACACATCAAACGATTGATGATCCCGCCGATCATCATTATCGTCACGGATGACCCTTCGCGCGAGGACCAGGCGGCCTGCTCTCTCGCGGGAGCCAATTTCTATCTCGAGAAGGCCTCGGAGGGTCAAAAGATCATCCAAACGCTTCATCTTCTGTGCGCCCCGCCCAGCCAGGTCGAATCGGCGGCGCCATCCGTTGCTACGCTGGCTGATTGATCAACGTTGCTCCACGGTTGCCGTGGCTTCTCTCATGACCTCAGCACTGTCGTTGGAATTGACAGCTCCCTTCCTCGCCCACTAGGATAGCCCCCCGTGAGTCATCCCGATTCTTCAGAACCCCCAGCCGTGAAGCACCCGCATGCTCCCATTAACCGCGCCGAACACCTATTCGAAACCCTCGTGTTCGCCAGCCGGTGGATTCAAGCGCCTCTCTATGGCGGCCTCATTGTGGCCGAACTGCTGTACGCGTACAAATTTCTCATCGAACTGTGGGAGATGATCTGGCACATCAATCAGCAACAAGAAACGGTCTTCATGCTAGGTGTCCTGGGGCTGATCGATGTCACCATGGTGGCGAACTTGCTCACCATGGTGATCATCGGCGGCTACGCCACCTTCGTGAGCAAATTGGATTTAGATGGACATGCCGATCGACCGGAATGGCTGACCCACATCGATCCCGGCACCATCAAGATTAAACTCGCGGCTTCCTTGATCGGCATCTCCAGCATTCATCTGCTCAAATCGTTTGTCAATATCGAGCATGAAGATATTGAGCACATCAAGTGGAAGATCTTCATCCACATGACCTTTCTCGGCTCGGCCATCCTCCTTGCGTGGACCGATAAAATCATGCAGAGGGATCGAAAGCACTGAGACAGGGGCATTCGGCAATGCGGTAATTCGACCGCAGAGGAAGAGTCTATTGCCAGGCGGGCGTCAGCACACCCTTCCCATCCTGCCAGTTCGGTGTCCAGGCGAGGGCGACGAGTTTCACAGCGATATTGGCTTTGGTCGGTTTAAGAGAGACGGTTTCGAGCTGCTCGCTGAGAGGATCGGTCGCGGCAGCAAGGGCATCGGTCTCCACTTTGAACTGGGATTCAAGGTCTGCCAGTTGCTGCTGGAGCGCCGAGACGTTCTCTTCGGCTTGCCCCACATCCTTCGATTCTTTGATCGCACGTCCCGCTCCACGAATTGCCGTGGTCGCCCGGCCGATGTTCGACGCGCTGATGGTTTTTCTTCCGAGAAACGCTCCAAGAATCGAGGCGCCCACAGAAATTGCTGCCTGCATTTGACTCGAACGAGATTCCGCTTGCTGCCGTTCGACCATTTGTCCTGCGCGTCTGATCCGATCTTGCAGCGCGGCAATCTTCGGCGCGTACTTTTGACGCAGGCTGTCCGATTGTTTGTCCCGCGCTTCACGGCCTGATTGCTGCAGTCGCACACGGAAGTCTCGCTCGGATTCGCCTGGCTTGGAGACTTCTTTCGTGCTGGGGCTCTTGAAGAGATCGACTTTCTGATTTCGGAACAACCAACCGGAAAACTCCCTATTCCACGTTTCATAGCTCTTCGCTTTGCTTGCCGGGCTGGGCACTGCGCCGAACTGCGCGCTGCCTGAGGGGGCTGACTCCAGATCAGCTAGAGCCAAGCCCGCTACCACGGCCTGGTCCCAGTCCACCGTTACCGCACCGTCCGAGATCGGCGCAAGTACGGTCGCACCCTGCGTGACATCGACGCCGGCCTTGCTGTCGGAGACCCGCACCTGCGCTGCACCCAACAACATCGGCTGGTAGATCAACGCGCTGCCACTTGGTTGGCTCCCTCGGACGGGGATAAAATGCTGAGTCACGTCTGGAGGTAGCATCGGACGTGAGGCGTGAGGCGTGAGGCGTAAGGCGGCCGGAGAAGAAGCAGGCCTGTCCTTCCCCTCACCCCTCACCCCTGACGCCTGACCCCTCACGGGCGCCATGAGCATTTTAATCTGCGTCCGCGTCAGTGGTCCTCGAAGGTATGAAAGCGTCCATCGTGTTTGAAAGACTTCCGGCGCATCTTCATGCACATTGTTCAAGAGAAAGACTCGATTGCCCAGGCCTGCCAAAGTCTGCTCCATTCTCTGTTTATCTAACTTCTTTCCGCTGCTTGCGGCGGCGCCTTCCAGCCCCTCCAATACACGCGCCTTGTCGCGTTCGGTTTGCAGACGTCCAATGAACCAGGTGCCGGTGTTGGCCAAGCCCTTGTAGTCCAGATCGACGGGGTTCTGTGTGGCCAACACCACGCCCAGGCCGAACGCGCGGGCCTGCTTCAGCAAGGTGAGCAAGGGCTGCTTTGACGGCGGATTGGCGACAGGCGGGAAATAGCCGAAAATTTCGTCCATATAGAGGATGGCGCGGAGACTGGTCGTGCCGGACTGCTCCCGCACCCAGCCAAGGGTTTGACTCAGCAACAAGGTCACAAAGAACATGCGTTCGGCATCGTTCAGGTGCGCGATCGAGAAAATGGCGAGCCGCGGTTTGCCACCAGGCGAATGGAGCATCTGCCCAACGTCGAGCGCCTCACCTTCCAACCAGGCAGAAAAACCCGGCGAGGCTAATAAGTTATTGAGCTGCATGGCAAGGGCAAAGCGTTCCTTCGATGGATAGAACGAGTCCAGATCAAGTACGCCGATTTTGGTAACTGGTGGCGTCTGGATCTGCTGGATCAATGTCGCCAGATCCAAATCCAGTAATGCTTTCCACGTGTGGCCGAGAATCGTCGAGAGCAGAATGTGTTCACGACTCTTGATGGGGTCGGCTTCGACACCGATGAACCCCAACAGACTCGTGACTGTCGTGCTGATTCGCTCGCGCAGCATTTCGGGATCGTCGAGAATCTCTTGCGGTGGCGCCGCGAACGATTTGAGGATAGATACCGGAATGCCTGCGTTGCTGCCTGGCGTATAGACGACGACATCAGCCGCATCGCGGAGCTTCTGAATTCGTTCGCCACTCTGGCCCCAGTCCCCCAGACCGTTCTTCCACATGTCGGCTTGTTGTGTCGCGTAGTCTGCCGGCGTGAGGCCCTTCTTGCGGGCATCGTCCTCATTGATCCACGGTGCGAAATCTTCCCCGCGAAGTTGTGGAAAATTCAGCATCAGATTGGCGAGATCGCCTTTCGGGTCGATGATCAAGGCGGGAATCCCATCGATGGCTGCTTCTTCGAGCAGCCCGATGCAGAGACCGGTCTTTCCGCTGCCGGTCATTCCGACGCAGACAGCGTGAGTGACCAAGTCTTTGGAGTTGTAGAGCAACCAGCCGGGCTTTGCCTGCTTCGCGACCAGATCGTATGGGCGGCCGAGATAGAACACCCCGAGCTTCTCAAAATCCCCGACAGTGCCGGCCGTTTGAGCGGATTCTGCCGGCTTGGATCCGTCCTTTGCCTGCCCGCGTGTTTCTTTTTTAGATGGCATAGACCGCTTTGTCCTTGGTGTGATGGGGCAGGCGCCCCGCGTTATCGTTCATCATTTTGGCCCGCTGACATACGAGACGCCGGATTGTTCACAGCTCCGCCTGGTCGGTCCCTCCGCAAGATCGACAAGAAGTAGGCGGCATTTTACGAATTAGCTCTTGTCGCTTCAAGCAGAAAAGGGTGGGAATCTGTCAGTCGATCGATACGACCAGCCGATACTGGTATCGAGGAAGCTCCATTGACCAATTCCTAGGGTGAACGCTAATATCGCGTCGCTCGCACAACCCAAATTTCTAGGAGGACGTATGGCCGAAACCCCTGATGTCTATGCTGACCAATTTCAACTCAACCTTGGGCCGCTCGGGTGCACGCTGAATTTTCAGGTTTCGGGAGCCAATCCGGTCGCGCCAGGTGTTCCCCCGCCCATTGAACGAGTGGCCACAGTCCGGCTGAGTCTCCAGCATTTAAAAGCCATGGCGTTTATTTTGCACAAACAAATCGTGGGGTACGAAGCCCAGGCTCAGGTAACGACTGGTCTTCCGGTCGATGTGCTTCGAGCGCTGCAAATTAGGCAGGAAGATTGGGAGGCCTTCTGGCGTCCGTAGCCCGCATGATTCATGAAGCTTATGCTGCAAGCGCGGATACGCTGCTAGGACAGGCAGTCTCGCCGCTCAGCCCTTCGACGTACTGCATGAGTATGCCTCAAGGTTTCACGTCTCCGAGTGCCCGTCGCGTCTGCACGCTTTCGCAACAAACCTTCATGAATATTCCGGGCTAGGAGCCTGTCCGAGTAATCCGAAAATCGGTGTTTGGGAGAGTCTCTTTACTCCTAATCACAGGGAGATCGTTAATCCTGAGCCAATTGTGTGCGTCGAAAATTTTCATCTTTGATTACTCGGACAGGCTCCTAGGTTCAGTGCCTGGATGCGGTCGTTGCGCCGATGCCGGTCTCCGACCTCACTTGTTGGGCCAGAAAGCCGCCACGGTCTTTTGCCGCCTGGCTGCTTCGGTCAAGGATCGAGAACAACCAGATGCCCACGAATCCGATCGTTATCGAGAACAGCGCCGGCGAGGCGTACGGGAACAACGCGCTGCCTTTCGGATAGCCCAAGGTCGCTTCCCACACCGACGGCGACACGACCGTGAGCAGCACCGATGAAATCAACCCGAGAAAACCGCCGATGACTGCGCCGCGAGTCGTGCAGTCTTTCCACAACACTGACATGAACAACACCGGGAAGTTGGCCGATGCCGCGATCGCGAACGCCAGGGACACCATGAACGCCACGTTCTGTTTCTCGAACACGATACCCAACAACACGGCCAGGATTCCCAGCGCCACCGTGGTCATGCGCGACACCCGCAACTCGGAAGCGCCGCCGCCCTTGCCACCTTTGATGACCGTCGCGTATAGGTCGTGTGACACGGCTGACGCACCCGACAGCGTGAGCCCGGCAACGACCGCCAGGATGGTGGCGAATGCCACGGCCGAGATGAAGCCAAGAAATACATTGCCACCCACCGCGTTGGCCAGGTGCACCGCCGCCATATTGCTGCCGCCCTTGAGCGCACCTGTGGCATCGAGGAACTCCGGGTTAGTCAGCACGAAGGTGATGGCGCCGAAACCGATGATGAAGGTCAGTAAGTAGAAATAGCCGATCCATCCGGTCGCCCACATCACCGACTTGCGCGCTTCCTTGGCGCTCGGTACCGTGAAAAAACGCATCAGGATATGCGGC
>JBGTMB010000157.1:0-3649 GCA_041743755.1 Nitrospiraceae bacterium
TGGTGATACGCGCCTGCTTGACCACGTACTCCTGCGCGACGAGCGCGAGTTCTTGGCTGTCTTTCGCTTTCCGCTTCGCGTGCCGATCGAGCTTGTCGATCGAGGCCATGAGCGGATCGACGATCAGGAGAAAGACGAGCGCGGCCACAACCATGGCTCCGCCGGCCGCCACGATGATGCGCTCGCGCTGCGAGAACTGCTGCCACCGTTCTTTCAGCATCTGCATCATGGCCGTTGCACCGTATAGGTGAGGCGAAACACGACTTGGTTCGGCACCGCTCCGACGCGGGTATCGCTGATGGATACATCAAGGAGAGTCTCGTTCGCCATGAAGGACTGCTTAATCTTCTCAACCGCATCGAACGTTGTGGTTTCTGCCTCAAGATGGATGTTCGTTCCGTCGATGGTCAGTTCCCGTATCTTCAACGGGACGCCCTGGGGCACATGTTTCACGAGTTCTGCCAGGCCGGCCAGAACGTTATAGCGCGCACCGTCGACGATCGAGAGACCTTTTTCCAGCTGCGACACTCGATAACGCGCCTGGTCCAATTCATCACCCGGGTTTACGCCGGGACCAAATGTTTGCTCATATTGCGTCTGGAGTCCGAGCTTGAGGTCTTTGACCGTAGAATCTTTGAGGGCAACGCGTACGGCGAGATCTCCTAACACGAGAAGAGCCAGAATTAGTCCTCCCCATAGAGCCAGCCGTCGATCCCGTTTGGACACTTCCGTTGTGTCCGATGCGGCATCGCTGCCGGCTTTGAAGTCCAGCGCGAGATTCGATCCCACAAGCCTGGATTTCCAGCGGGGGCGGACAATGTTTGGATGGATCGACAATCCAAACGCGATGGAAAACGCGCGTGGGCAACTCGATCCAAATCCTTGCCGTGGGCCGACTGGGAGTAAGCCGAGTTGCTGTGCCATATGCCCGCTGAGTTCTTTCAATTTAGACCCGCCGCCCGATACCCAACAATGAGTCAGCCGTTGATGGGCTGCGTTTTCGTAGGTATGGAGGGAGACGCGTAACTCTTTAATGACCGGTTCAAGCCAGGTCTCGATTTCCTGTACAGCCATGGACCGCTTTCGCCGTTCCGCTTCGGCGAAGCTGCAGGCATAGCGCACGGCGAGCGCATGAGTGAGATGATTCCCTCCCCACAGCACAGTTCGTAACAACACGGGACGACCTTCGTGCACGAGACATAAGGTCGTTTTCGAGGCGCCGACGTCGATAATCGCCATGTCACCGGGGACCTGGGCCCCTTCTTCTTTCAAAAACTGGCTGACGGAAAACAAGGCCATGCCGTCAACCGTGATGACGGAGGGGTTCAGATCTGCGGAGGCCATAAACCGTAAATGTTCGGCTATTTTTGCTTTGGGTGCTGCGGTGACCAGCACGTCGGACCCTTTGGCCTTTGCCTGTCCTTCCAGGGATTCTCGCGCCGGTAATAACAGGCTTCCGACGGTGACGTCCTCCAAAGGCATGGGAATCAAATTTTCCATTTCGAACGGGACAATCTGCGCCAGCTTGGACGCATCTCGAAAGGGAAAGGAGAGGGTTCTGACAAACACATCTTGGCAGGGGAGTGCGGTCACAATTTCCCCGCTCCCATACAAGCCATGCTGCCAGAGAAAGTTCCTCAGCATGGCGGTGCGATATGCCGGTTCCGTATGTTCCTGACGCCCGTACGGGATGGGCTGATGAAAGTATTCTACCGATTCACGTCCGGTCAGGCGGCGGCGAAACCGCACGGCCTTCAAGGCCGTTTGCCCTATATCGAGCCCAACACATTCAGCAATCATCGACAACTCTGTTCGCTCCTCATCTTCACACGAGCCCGGTTTGTCCGGTTCATCTCGTTAGTTTCGTGAAACCAAACAAACGAGACAAACCAAATGAACGCAATAACAGTTTTCTCCTGCTAGAGGGCGACCCGCGCCTGTATAATCGGCCCTACAAGTTTGAACGTCAAGGGGGCTCCTGGCTGGAACGGTGGCAACGAGAGGCTCGCCGCTTTTTGGGCAAACCCAGCGCCTGGAATCACCGTGACTGTGAGATCGAGAAGGCTTTGTTGCAGAGGTTCCCGCAACGTCACATGTCCCTGGGCCGAAAACGATCCGTCCACGCCGTCCCCCTTCAAGTCCGTGACGTCGCAGGTGCCGCTGCGGCAGGCGAATACAGCATGGATCTGGTTAAATGTGAGCGAAGAATTCGCGGAGGGGTTAGGTCCGATCCGTTCGACGACGAGATCCGTAATGTCAGCCTTCACGGTTCCTTCCCCATTGAGGGCGGCTTGTGCGCCTTGTGTGCTATCCCACCGATGCATGAAGTCTCCCTGGATGGTCCCTCGGCTCACGTAGGGTTTCAAAACTGTTGCAAGATCCATTTGCTGGAGGTGGCCTTTGACGGCCAGAGGACCCTGTAACGACCATGCGGCTGAGGTCAGGGATCCAGAGGCTCGCCCCACTTCTGACTGTGCGACTCCCGGCAGCTGGATGGCGTACTCTACCACTAGTTGGCCTAAAATTGCCTGAAAGACTCCAATTGCCGCGCGTGCGGTTCCAACGGAAATCGTTCCGATTGTTGGTCCAGTCAGGACCAGATCACGCCACTCGATGGTCGCGGGTAGTCCCACTGACCATTCTGCCGCGCGAACCTCCAACCCACTCGTTCGATTGAATTCGGTCAAGAGGCGATGCTGGAGTGGGTCAAAAGGAAAGGTTAGGAGTAGGAATAGGATGAAGCAGGTCAGCGAGGCCAGTCCCCACCCCAGTGGCCCTTTACGTGTCACTGTCGCAAGCCAGGCAAAAGGCCACGTCATTATGACACTCCTATCGCGACCCATTGGCGAACCGTCACGGGCTCCTCTTTCCCTTGGAACAGCGTCAGCTCGAGTAAGACGGCTTTAGGCGCGCCGGGCTTCCCGCGACTATCCCATTCATCCAGCCAGAGCTGGCTCTTCCCGTCGTAATAACGCACATTGAACCCTTTCACTTTGGTGGCAAGTTCGACTTTTTCAATGGATTCGTCCGTCAGACTATAGAGATTTCTTCGGGAAAATCGAAGGAGACGATCGCCTTCTCTGGTGTAGACGATACGCACCAGCTCGGTATCTTTCGCCGAATCCGCCCCTCGAAATTGACCCATCGTGAGAAAGGCGACCGAATCTGCCGGTTGACCGTCCCGCTGGTCGTTGATCCCCATCCAAGGGCCGGTTGCACGACTCTCGCTGACTGCCAGCTCATCAATCATAAGGCTTAACGTACGGCGAACAATTTGCTCATCAGCTGATTTCGCTCGTGCTGCGTCCATCGCGCTTGTCGTCACATAGAGGGACCCGAAGACTAACGTGGCCATCATGGCGATGAGAGAGACCGCCAATAGAATTTCGATCAGGGTAAATCCCTCTTCAGAACCCTGTGGCGCTTGTCGAAAAGACATAGGTGCTGACCTCGACCCTTTCTTCTATTTCCCCTCTCGGCCAGAGAACCTGAATCTTAATTTCCCGCACGACTGGTAATGGTGTGGGCGAGACGATCCGTTTCCATCGATAATTCGCCGGGCGATTCGTCATCTCGGGAGTGGCTTGTGACCCCAGCGGGGTCGGCCGAAATTCTCCACCTGTCTCGCCAAGGGGTAAGAGGGCGCCCA
>JBGTMB010000158.1:0-3715 GCA_041743755.1 Nitrospiraceae bacterium
GCCGGGAGCGGACTCGGTGCGGTGTTCGGGATCGCGGGCGCCGTGCTCATGCTCGTCCCGCTCGCCTACCCATTCGCCAAGCGCATTCCCTTTCTCCACGACCGAATCACCGCGCACGTGTCGTTGCAGACGTTGATGACCCTGCATGTGTACTCCGGCATTTTGGGCCCTCTGCTCGCGATCATTCACACCGGCCACAAGTTCGAGAGTTGGCTGGGAACCACGCTGACGGCCGTGATGCTGCTGGTGGTCGTGAGCGGGTTCGTGGTTCGGTATCTGCTCACCTACGTCTCGCATGAAATCAAAGACAAGCTACTCCTGCTGCAGACGGCCCGGGGCGATCTCGACAGTGCGTGGGGTGTGCTCGAGAACTCGCCGGCGGAAGCCAGAGCCCTTCCAAGAGCGCGCCTTCTCACGGCCGGTCTGGCCTCGTTGGGGATCGACCTCTCGACCGCCGGCGGCCCAGCCGCTGAAGTCACTCGGATCGCCGAATCCGTGGCGGACCTGGAGTACGCGATCCGCACGCACGAGTTCTTCAAACGCTGCTTCAGTTGGGCTCTGAGGGTGCATATCGTTCTCTCCTTGATCCTCTACTTGCTGCTGGGGCTGCACATTTGGGCGGGGGTCCACTTTGGACTGAGGTGGTTATCATGAGAATGTGGCGTGCCCTATTCATCGCGTTGGCGCTGTTCGTGGCGTTTTTTAGCGCGTTTTACTTCCTGGGGAGTCATCCCGGCGGCGAACGCTCCGGAGTGTTGAGCACAACGGCCTGGCAGCGCATGGCCCAGCCCGGTGCTCTGTCCCAGGCGCACAGCTTTCTGGAACATAACTGCGCGGCCTGCCACGCGGCCGTTGAGGGTGTTAAAGCCAGCAAGTGCATTGTCTGCCACGCAAACAACGAGTCGTTGCTGCAGCGCCAGCCAACCGCCATTAACGCCAATGTCAGCAGTTGTCGGGAGTGCCACCATGAGCATCGGGGGATCGACCGGCACCCGATCGATATGGATCACGTCGCGCTCGCCGAGATCGGCCTCCGCCAACTGGAAGTGGATCACTCACCAGGCGACGTGAATGATCTGGTGCGGAAAGAGCTGCTCGATTGGATCGACCGGCACGAACCCACAGGCACCGACGCGAGAGGTCATTCGAGTCTCGACCCGCAGGCGGCTGTGTTGGATTGTGCGACCTGCCATTCCACGAAGGATGTGCACCGTGAGCTGTTTGGCCAAGACTGCGCGCAGTGCCACGCAACGGCGAAATGGACGATCCCGGAGTATCGGCATCCTTCGCCGAACTCCACCGATTGCGCTCAATGCCACCAAGCCCCACCGAGCCATTACATGATGCACTTCAAGATGATTTCGGCCAAGTTCGCTCGCCAACCGAGCGCCAAAGTCAATGAATGTTACCAGTGTCACCAAACGACATCATGGAACGATATTAAAGGCGTCGGATTTTACAAACATCATTAGAGACGCCCCAACATCAGCAGGAGGTCAGTTATGAAACTCGTCGTTCGAAGCCGCCGCCCTGGCGGCGGGGAGTATCGCAGTCGTGTTCGTGCCGGAGCCCACCATGGCCAATGTCACCACGGTCTTCCTGCACAGCGATGTGAGCGGACTCTACCGACAGACCACGTGGGGGAGTTTCATCGCCAGTCTCCTGGGCTGGAGCCCGGGGACGGCCGTCGTGGCGGGCGCGACGGCCTGGCTCTACAACCGCCTTGCACGGAAGGACGCCGAAGGGCCGGTTTTTTCCGCCGAAAAAACGTTCCCAGCACACCGGAAGAATTGCACGAGCAACGATGACGTGAATAATCCATGTGTGCTCCCACTGAATGTTCCGTCTCAAAAAGGAGAAACCCGATGAAGTCCCGCGTGTCATCCCTGGCGTTCAACTTCCAAAACTGGAGACCAATGATGGAGACAATCCCAACCGGGGTGATCCTTGCAGGTCTGCTCGCCGTGGCCGGGTGCTCTCAAAGCGTGGAGCAACCAGCTACGACCGGCCACGACGGCAATATGGGGCCGGGGCACATGTCTGGGGACCAGGAGCATGTTCCAGGTCATATGAGTGGGCGGGGAGAACGGTAATGCTTACTAGCGAAGAAAGGCGCACCCGATGAAAACATCCCGCGTTCCGAAGCTCTCGTCATCTTGGGGGCCACCGGCGACCTCGTTTACAAAAAGATCTTCCCGGCCCTTTCTTTTCAACGAGAAAAAATGAAAGCGGCAAATTTTGAAGCGGAGATATAGATAAAGAAATGAGCTATTCAATAGAGAAGCTATCAGCGGTTTCACGTAGAGAATTCCTTAAAACTACTACAGTTGCAGGAGCTGGGCTGTTGTTGCCGTCTGGAGTCGCTTTTGGAAGGAGTCTCGAAACGGCAGGTTCAATGAGTGAGCTTGTGGCAACTGATGTCGGAGGGATAGACCTCTTTGTGGAGTGGAAAGACCTTCTTGTGGGGGGGAGACCTGGGAGGACTATTTCAATTAATGGCTCCATTCCAGGGCCAGTTATACGGATGAAGGAGGGAAAAGAAGCGATAATCCGAGTTCACAATCGGCTTGACGAATCAACATCGATTCATTGGCACGGCATACTTCTTCCTTTCAATATGGATGGAGTTCCAGGAATAAGCTTTCCAGGGGTTAGTGCGGGCGAGACTTTTACCTACCGATACACTCTTAAGCAAAACGGCACTTACTGGTACCACAGTCACAGCGGTTTCCAAGAGCAACTTGGGCATCATGGACAGCTCATAGTGGAGCCCGCAGATGAGGATCCCGTTAAATATGATGTTGAGTACGCAATTGTGCTCTCCGATTGGACGTTCGAGGACCCGCATCAAGTTTTTTGGAAGTTAAAGGCAATGGAGGGCTACTACAACTTCCAGCGCCCGACGCTTGCCAACATTGAGGAACAAATGGAGGCCACGGGAAAGTCTTTCGGTGAAGTAATTTCAATGCGACTTGCTTGGGATAGGATGCGAATGGACCCAACGGACATAGCCGATGTCACAGGGGCTACCTATACCTATCTTCTAAATGGTAAGTCGGCTGAGGAGAATCCTACTTTCGTAGTAAAGAAGGGGGACCGTGTTCGGTTGAGATTTGTGAATTCCTCGTTCATGACTTTCTTCGATGTTCGTATCCCGGGACTGCCAATGACCGTAGTGCAGGCAGACGGACAAAATATTAAGCCGGTCGATGTTGATGAATTTCGAATTGGAGTTGCGGAAACATATGACGTTGTAGTCACACCGAGCGAAGATCAGGCATACGCTATATTTGCTGAGACTATGGATAGAAGCGGGTTTGCTCGCGGTACACTTGCGCCAAGGCCTGGTATGTCGGCTGCTATTCCTGAACGACGGATTCGCCCCATGCTCACGATGGCTGACATGGGAATGATGGGACACGGTAAGGAGATGAACGGCGAAGGGATGGCCGGTGGTGCGCATGGTTCTATGGGCGATGGAAGTATTCCTCAGAGTCAGACGGCTCACCAAAATCACACCTCTAGCATTAGTCAGGGAAAAGTGAGTATTGAAGAGCTTCCAACATCGGAACTAATTCAACAGATAAAACATGGCTCAGACAAGCATGGTCCAGGCAGTGTAGCCATGGGAGAAGTTGCGTACCGCCGCCTTGATTATCCAGGGGCTGGGCTCGGTGACGATGGCTGGAGAGTTCTTACCTACAGTCAACTTAGA
>JBGTMB010000159.1:0-4159 GCA_041743755.1 Nitrospiraceae bacterium
GATGCCCTCCTGACTGTGGACGGAGATCCTGCCTTGATGAGCCTGAACGATTTGATAGCAGATCGCAAGTCCCAGTCCGGTGCCCACTTGGACTCCTTTAGTCGTGAAGCCGGGGTCGAATATCTTGCTCAGCATCCCGGCTGCAATTCCACAGCCGTTATCCTCGATCTCTACACGCAGCAAATCAGAATCACGGAGAACTCTCAGGCGTATTCGACCCGGATTTCCCACTTGACGAATCGCTTCCTGTGCGTTGAGCAGAAGGTTCATGAAGAGCCGGTTTAGCTGTCGAGGTGAAGCCTCAATCTCGGGTACCTCCGCAAAATCTCTCATGACCTCGACGCCGCCAAACTCCGGTCCCATCAATTTGAGTGTGGTTTCCAAGCACTCCGAAACCTGGATCGGTTGCAGATCTGGCCGATCAAGCTGGGCAAACTCTCCGAGGCGCTCGATGATCTCGCCGACCCGTTCTGTTGCGATCGACAGTTGGCCGCTTGAGTCCTCCAGAGCTGTGAGAGCTCGTCGAACCTCATCCGGCAGCTCGGTGGGATGCTGCTCCAGCCAGGACACTATTGTGGCGGCTGCGGCCTTCATGGTGTCGGAGTTTCCTTGCAGCGCTCCCAGAGGCGAGTTGATCTCGTGAGAAATGCCAGCAACCAATCGACTCAGACAGTTCAGTTCTTCGGCGTGGAACGAAGAGGCCTCAGATTCCTGTAGCTCCTGTAGTTCTTGATTCGTCACGAGGCGAGTTCCGTTGTAGTACGACCTGACCTAACACCGTTCGAATGAAATCTTCTATTGCGACTTCTCACTGTCTGCCCTGAAACAACCGGACCAACCCGGGGTTCCCTCTGTCTCGAGCTTCCTGAAACGCGGTCCAGCCTTCACGATCTGCCTGAAGGGGATCTGCGTGCGCTTCAACTAACTCCTTTGCAATATCCACGCGTTCGGTCTCGGCTACTCTCATAAGGGCAGTCCTTCCGTCGGAATCGCTGGCACGGGGATCCGCGCCGGCTTCGAGGAGAATCTGGACTACTCCCAACTGCTCCTCATCGGCGGCGAGCATCAGCGCATCGGTTCCATCACTCTTATGTTTTGCGTTTACTTCCGCACCATGTTGCAGCAGCAGTCTCGCCATACGGCTGTGCCCTTGTTCCGCTGCGCCCATCAGCGCTGTGTATCCGTGCCGGTCCCGCGCATTAGCATCGCCTCCGCCGTCCAGCAAGAGCTTTCCAGCTTCCGTACGGTCGTTATCCGCGGCTCTGATGAGAGCCGTCGCACGGTCGTGCTCATCTCGCGCATCCACTTCGGCCCCCGACTCCAGCAGCCGCCTCACAGCTGTTAAGTGACCCTCCATCGCCGCCCACATCAGCGGTGTGAAGCCATAGCTCGACCCCTTACGCCTGTCTCGCACATTCACATCGGCGCCTTGATCGATTAGGGCGCCCAGGCGATTGGTGTCGCCGCTGGCGGCTGCCTCCAGCAACTCATCAGACAGCCGCGTCCGGTCCGTCGGTTGCGCCGCTTCCCTGCGCCGAATCGAGCCGTGGTCGACGGTTTTTCCCGACAGAGCGATGGTTTGAAAATGCATCTCGTCTTCCACGATCTCGACCAGCATGAAGCTGTAATCCTGATCAAAACCCTTGACGGTCAGCTCACTCTGGGTAATGTTTCCGCGCCGGAGCTTTCCAGCCGCTCCGGAAATGAAGTAGGAAATGTCATTCTGAGGTTTCAGCCGCTCGTAGAAGTGTTCGTGACCGGCAAAAACGGCATCCACTCCGAAGTTTACGAAGAGAGGTTCCAGGACCGCGCGCAACTCGACGTCGGAACCATGACGCCTGCCGGAGGAGTAAATCGGATGATGGAAGAAGCAGATTTTCCAACCACTGTCGGATTGCTTCAGCTCTTTCTCGACCCACTCCAATTGCTCGGCGCTCACATAGGTGCTGTCGAGAGCAAAGAAACGTATCCCATCCTGGGGCTGAAACGTGTAGAAACGGCGCCCATCCATGTTGAACTGCTTGTAGAGTCTCTGGGTGGGCTCATCATGGTTGCCAAGGGACGCGTAGAATTTGACTCCTGCATCGAGAAGGGCCTTGTACGGTCTTTCAAATTTCTTTTCGTAGTCGCCGGGGTCCTCCGAACCGTAAAGGTTGTCCCCCAGCATTAGCACCGTATCGAAGGGAAATGCCTTCCGGCACAGAGCCATCAGCTCTCCAATCCCGTACTGCGCACTGCCGCCCGTCCCGCTGTCGCCCATTACGGCAAACCGAAATCCTTTTTCTGCCGTCGGCAGCAATATCTTCGGGGGAGAGACGGGAGCCGCATCCACGTTCAAAAGCAAGATCGGCGCGTAGGCCAAACCACACAACACAAAGACGATCAGCCAACTTCGCTTGAGGCGGCTCATGTACTAGGCTCCGGCATCAGGAATAAAATCGACGATCAAGGACGCATCTGAGTCGTAAAGGATCAAAGTCTTGCCAATGAACCGATACTCCAACCCTTCGGGGAGGACAGGGAGTTCGGTCAGGAGACTGTGCGGCATGGTTGAGAGCGGCGCTTCCGCCGAGTAGGGCGCGTTGACGGCGACTTTTGTTCCTGGTCCCTCGTTGGCGGGGTTCCCTTCTTTCGTCGTCTGTTTTGCGGCATTCGACGAGAGGCCGCGTCGAATCAGCGGAGCCAGGCAGTCGGCGATCGGGCCACCGAAGATATCACCCTGCCGGGCGTCGCGGCGCGCAGCGCGGATGCTGTTTGCCAATGCCTGTTGCCGGCCTAGCAACGTAGTAGGGTCTTCCGTTTCCTTGAGCGCAGGAAGCTTGGACTTGGCCTTTTCGCGTACATTCACGTAAGGCTTAAGGCGCAGCTTCAAGTCTGCCGCCAAGTTCCCTTGCCGCTCCGTGTGACATTCGGCGGCCGCCCTCGGAGCGAAGACGCAAATGACAACGACTGCCAAGAATAAGGCAGTCCCCGAATCCCTCAGATGTTTCTGTCGACTGCTCATGCGCACCTCCTCGCGAATGGGACTCAGCCTGTTTCAATTAGACGGCTTGTGCGGCAAAGCCGATACGTGCTCGAGTTGGCGGACACGGTTCCGGATCGCCTGGCTGAAACAGGAAACTTCCCCGTCGTCAGCACCGCTACTCAGCAGAGCTGCCTGCAGTTGCCGGTCGGTGATCTTGCCCAGGTGCTTGAGAAGCCACCGCACATCATCGACGACTATCCCTTCGGTTATGTCACTGTCATGTTTACCGGCATAGCCCCACTTCACGAAGCCATCCTCAACACCCTTGACGAAGTCAGGCGTCTGCGAGGCGTAGCCTTCACAATTCCACTTCTCTCGTGTGATGGGGTTACCCCAGCGTCCCATCGATGCGCCCCAGTCATCGATGGCATACAAGAACCGAACCGTTCGACCCTTGCGGGTGGAACGGTAGATCGCCGTATTCGGACCCTCTTCTACGTCTCGTGCATCCTTCCCGTCCCAGTTAGAGGTGAGCATGAGAAGTATCTTCAGTCCGTTGAGTTGTTCTCTTCCTTGCTGCCTCTCCAAAAATGGATTGTTGATCCACGCCCAGTTATTTCCGGCCATGTAGGGCGTTTGTTCCGGGATCAGCTTGAAGGCGGCGTTTCGAAAGCTGCCGTCCTCTTCTTTCACATGGGACTCGGCACGACCCAGATCCTTAACGCCTTCGATCTTGCCCTGCTGAAGAAAAAAAGTAGGACGGACGAAATAGCCCAAGGCGCCGACTAGCCGGCTCGAAAAGGTTTCGGCATGAATTTCTTCTGACCATTTCACAATCCATAGTCGATTCTGAGCGTCTTTAACCTTGACCTTTGGGTTTGATCCGCCGAGATCCTCCTCGACAAACCGAAAAGGGGGTTGGGGACGTGTCGAGGGATCACTCAGGTCGTTAGCCAGGCGCTGTTTGGCCCCCGGGTTCTCCCAAATAAGCTCCGGCACTTCCTGAGCAGGGCTGTCCTGAGCAGGGTCGTGGCGTGGAGACTGAGACCATAGAGACGAGGGCGGCCAAGCTAACAGAGTAAGAACAACCGCGAAATAGCGGGATCTCGAAATTAAAGCCTTGGGGTGTGGCACCGTATCACCCTCCTTGGGGATGGCACCTTCTCGGGTGTGACTCCGGTTACGTCTCACCTC
>JBGTMB010000160.1:0-6450 GCA_041743755.1 Nitrospiraceae bacterium
ACCGTCCCCGCCTCATTTTTCCACGACCGCCTGAAGATCCCCTGGACACACAGCCCCGTACAACAAGACGTCTGCTGTATCCAAGACGGGCCTCTTACGATCGACGTCGACGCAACCTGGGTGGCACACCAACATTTCCACGAGACCTGGAACGCTCGGCTGGCCAACGAAGTCGGCGCCATGCAGGCGGCATCTCCCGCGTTGGTCATCGCCGACACACCCTACCTCGCCATCGAAGCCGGTTCTTGCGCGCAGATACCGACCATCGCCTTGGTGAGCTTGACCTGGGATATCGTGCTCAAGGAATATTGCCACGCCACAGACCATTCCCATCAGCAGTTGATTCAGCGCATACGGAAATCCTATGCGAATGCCGACATGGCCCTTCGCATCACCCCTGCTCCAACAATCGATGCCTTCTCAACCGTCATCGATATCGGCCCGATAGCCAACCCCAGCCCCCCTGAACGACACCGCCTTGCCTCAGCCATCAACCTGGTTCCTAATGAGAAAACCGTCCTGGTTGGATTCGGTGGTATTGCCCTGACATCCCTCCCACTGGAACAGATGGAACAGCTCCTTCACTATCGCTTCCTCATTGATAGCCCAATCCCACCGGGCTATTCACGGATTCATTCTATCAAGACGCTCCCATTCTCATTTAAAACCCTGCTGGCTTCCGTCGATCTAATCATGACCAAACCTGGCTACGGCACCATCGTTGAAGCGGTCGCACTGCAGCAGCCGGTTCTGTACGTCCGCCGATACAATTTTGTCGATGAACAACCGTTGGTGGACTACCTGCATCGCTACGGACGCGGCATGGAATTGTCGCTTGACGACTTCGTGAAAGGGCGGTGGGAGGCCGCGGTCAGAACGGTTCTTGATCTCCCCACGCCCACAACGCCTCCGCCCTCAGCTACAGGGGCAGCCGACGCAGCCACAATTTTGGCGAAGTCATTGTAGAACGCCTCTCCTGCCACTCACGCGCCCACGGCTATCCTCCTGCATATTTACCTGTCTTGACAGTCCTTCGACCCGAGGCTATTGTGAGGCCCTCGTTCCCCCTACTCATGGATACGACTATGCGCCTCCGTATCGCCGACGATGTAGTGTGTCGTGACTTGGCAGGAGAATCCGTGCTGTTGAATCTCAGCACAGGAACCTATTTTGGGCTCGATGCAGTGGGCACTCGCCTGTGGCACCTTGTTGCTGAACATGGCTCAACGGCATTGGCCCTCGAAACTCTCCTCGCCGAATACGAGGTAGACGAGCCTCAGCTCCAGAAAGACGTGGAGGCCCTACTCAATCAGCTCCTAGCCAAGGGGTTACTGACGACCGATGCTGAGCACACTCCGACGTCTCGCTAATCTCACACTCGTCGAACGCGCACTGCTCCTGCAACTTACCGCACTGTCACTCGGGCTCAGAGTCGCGCTCACCACGATCACTCTCCCGCGCCTGACGTCCCTCCTGTCGCATATCGCCGTATCTCCGCTGCTCAGCCAGGTTCCCTTTCTCCATACTCGCTGCACAGTGGATCGACTATTCACACTGGTCGACCTGGCGACGGCCGTGAGTCACAGAAATGGCCGCTGCCTTCCACGCTCACTGCTGCTCTTCTGGCTCTTACGCGCACGGCACGAGCCTGTCGAACTCTGCCTCGGCGTCATCAAAAACAGAACCACGCTGGAAGGACATGCATGGGTTGAACGAGATGGCATCGTTCTCGGCGACACCGCCTCCTTCACGAGCCACTATGCGCTCTTCCTCCGGTTATCAGCATGAGTGGGCTGGCTGGGATCTATCACCTCGACGGGAAACCAGCTGACCCCGCGCTGCTTCAGCGCATGATCCATCGGCTTGCTCATCGCGGACATGACGCTTCGGACTACTGGATTAAAGGATCCGTAGGCATCGGCCACGTCATGCTCCACACGACTTCGGAATCGCTCGATGAACGGCAACCCTGGACGGACGAAACAGGAACTTTTTGCCTCGCGTATGACGGGCGGATCGACAATCGGGAAGACCTCGTCCTCTCTCTGAATGCCGCAGGCTTCCACCTTCGGACCAATACAGATGCGGAGTTGATGCTCCGCGCGTATCAGCATTGGGGAGAGTCTTGCCCTGAACACCTCATCGGCGACTTTGCGTTGGTGATCTGGGACGGCCGTCGTCAGCAGCTTTTCTGCGCTCGCGACATTCTCGGCCTGAAACCTTTGTATTATTGTCATCAGGGGACAACCTTTTGCTGGGCCTCAGAACTTCCTCCACTGTTCGAACACCCTGCGACCCCGCGCAGTCCCAATGAAGCGATGATCGCCGAATTCCTGAGCGGAACCGTCGTCACCAATACTGAGACCCTCTACGAGGGAATCTCCAGACTTGAACCGGCTCACAGTCTCGTCGTTCGCCCAGGTCGGTGCAAGACACGCCGCTATTGGACGATCGATCCGCACCGCCGAATTGAATATGCGAATGATGACGACTATGCCCAGCATTTTTACGAGCTCTTCAGCAGAGCTGTGCAATGCCGGTTGCGTAGCCATAGGCCCATCGGCCTCGAGTTGAGCGGCGGCCTCGACTCTTCATCCGTCGTGAGTCTCCTGCAAGCCTCCTCTCGAAAAAATCCGCAAGATCGAGATCGCTTCCAGACTTTCTCTCTCATTTTTCCGGGCCTGCCTTGCGATGAACGCTCATTCATCGACGACGTGATCGCACAAGGCTCCTTCCCCTCACATCGTATCCCCCCACATCCACCAGTACTGACCAGCTTTCTTGACGGTGTCCTCCGCTATCAGGACCTTCCCGACCACCCCAATGGCGCCATGAACAACTCGCTTCGGACCTTGGCGCAACAGCAGGGTTGTCGCGTGCTTCTCACGGGGTCTGGGGGAGACGAATGGTTCACCGGCAGCTTTTTTCACTACGCTGACTTGCTCCGCAGGCTAAAGCTAGGAACACTGCTTCGACGGCTCCACGCCGATCGACCGTTGTACTGTGAGAGTCCCTCGCCTGATCTCTTCTCTCTGCCGCTCGTGCAATTCGGCCTCCTCCCGCTCCTTCCACAATCATGTCGGAATCTAGGGAAAAAGCTCTTCAAACGCACAACCATTCCCGACTGGATATCCCCGGAACTGTGGCGCCGGACGCACATGCAGGAACGTATTCGCCAGGCCTCCTTTTCACCTCCCTTCTCCAGCTATGCCCAGCAAGACCTATTCAGCTCTACCGTACATGGCCTGGGCATTCACGGGACCGAACTGGACGAACGCGCGGCATCGTTCTTTGGCCTAGAGAGCCGCCATCCTCTGAACGACCAACGTCTCATCGAATTCGCCTTCGCCTTGCCGGAAGAACAACGGTGGCAGGACAAGCCAAAGTCCATTCTGCGCAAAGCCATGGGAGGGCAGCTACCGACATCGGTGCGTGAACGAGTGCTCAAAGCGGACTTCTCCTGTATCTTCGCCCAAGCACTCCTCACTGAATCGAACGCGGCCATCTTCCAGTCACTGTCCGTGGCCTCTATGGGATGGGTTGATGGTGGCCAAATCTGGACCGCCTATCAGACGATGGCTCGCTGCTACAGCCGTGGGGACGAGACTTATCGGTTCCATGTGGCTCCTCTCTGGATGATTTTTGGAGTCGAGCTATGGTACCGCACGCTCTTCCTGAAACATCGCCTGCCGCCCGATCTGCCAACCCGCCAGGAGGTCGCGCCCTCATATTCTGCCTAGCCGCCGCGCAAGGAGTTCGGTACAATAGCGGCCACAGAGAAAGGGTCCCTATGACACGAGAGACTGAAACCGATCCGGAGAAGACTCAGCCAAAGAAACCCTACACAACACCGACCCTTGTTGAGTACGGCGACATTGCCAAATTGACTCAGGGTAGCCCCTCAGGGATGTTTCCTGACGGTATGTCAGGGATGTTTATGATGACGGCCTGTCTCTAGCACGGGCAGGCTACGATACCTACCTGGCCAGTACGCTACTTTGAACCTTTGCCCGCGGGGTCCCTGCTGTGTCGCTGATTGTTGATGAACATCGCCACTATCTCGAGGATCAGGTCCGTCTCACCGCGTTCCATCGCGCAATTCAGGAATCGGTCATGCCGGGCGCAGTCGTGGTTGACCTTGGCAGTGGAACCGGTGTCTTAGGACTTTTAGCCTGCCAAGCAGGAGCGAAACGCGTCTATTCGATCGAAGAAACCAGCCTGATCGAGCTGGCCCGCGATATCTGTCAGGCCAATGGATTTGCAGACCGCATTCGTTTCATCAAGGGGCTTTCGACGCGGGTCGACTTGCCGGAGCCGGCCGACGTCATTGTTGCCGACCAGATCGGGCACTTCGGGTTTGAGGCTGGCCTCTTTGACTATTTCAGCGACGCCCGCCGCCGATTTCTCAAGCCCAACGGCGCGACCATTCCACAAGGCATCACCTTCTGCATCGCTCCCGTCGAACATCCGACGCTGTGGGAACAGGTTGAATTCTGGAATGGGTCCCCAGCGGGATTCGACCTTCGCCCGGCTCGAGCACTGGCATCGAATACGGGCTATCCGGTCAAGCTGCTCCCTGAGCAGTTGCTGGGCCCGTCGATGGAGCCACTCTCCGTGGACCCGAGCACCTCGGGCTCCCAGCCGCTTCATTTTGGATGCACGTTGCCCATTACCCGAACCGGAACGCTGCATGGTCTAGGCGGTTGGTTCATCGCTCAACTGTCTCCAACCGTCACGATGACGAATTCTCCGTTGAGCGAACAGCGTGTCGATCGACGCAACGTCTTCTTTCCTCTCGACCGACCTGTTTCTGTCCAAGCGGGCGACGCGGTTATCGTCACGATGCAGATCCTCCCTGTTCAAATCGCCGTCACGTGGAAGGTAGAAATTCGAAAGAACGATCGCCCTGACACAGAACGCCTTCGCTTTACCCATTCCACGTTGAAGGGCATGCTCATTGCCAGGGAAGATTTGCAGCGCACGCACCCAGCATTCGTGCCGACCCTCTCTCCTTGGGGCACGGCCCGTCAGACGGTACTGACGCTCTGCGACGGAACACGACCGCTGGCACAGATCGAGTGTGAACTGCTGCATCGTCACCCTGACCTCTTTCCTTCTCTCTCCAACGCGGCCACGTTTGTGGCCGAAGTCGTCACCAGATATTCTCTATGACCCTTGTGACACATCGGCTGGACACAGCAGTGCGGTATCGCGTGTACGGCTCTATTCTGAGTTGTAACGCGCGGCTGCACGAATTGGAGCAAACTCTGTGCCTAGACTCTACGAAGAATACGGACCTACGAATCCAGTTTTCATCGCCTGATGAGTCGATCCCCTTACCCTCATCCTGGTACCTGACCATCTCCCTTGCCGATGGCACACCGTGGTTGCGTTACGCCACAATCTCTTCAGGCTACCTCCTGCACTTTCCCCATCTGGCCGACTTTGTCTACGACACATCGAGCGATTCGATTCGCTGTATCCCACAGGCGAAGACACCCCCACACACCTTGCACCATCTGCTCTTGGATCAGGTCCTTCCCCTTGTGCTCAACTACAAAGGAAAAGAAGTACTGCACGGGGCTGCTGTCGCCACACCCTATGGCGCCTGCGCATTCGTTGGCCCGACCGGCGCAGGAAAATCTACCTTGGCGGCAAGCTTTCTAGCTGCGGGGCACTCTGTGTTAACCGATGACTGTGTCGTTCTCAACCTCCAGGGCAAAAACATCTTCGCCATCCCCGCCTATCCCGGCATCAGGCTCTGGGACGATGCGATTGCCGCGCTGTTTGGCACAACGGGATCTTGTGCACCGATGGCCCATTACACCGACAAACAGCGATTCACTGCTGCGCTCTCTGCGGCTCCCTTTTGCTCTTCTGCCGTTCCATTAGTCGGTGTCTATGTGCTGGAAACGGGCGATGACGGACATGCGGCCCAGGTCTCCACGCCAACAGTGTGCCCGCTCGAAGAGCGAGAGGCGCTCATGACACTCCTCTCACTCGCGTTCAAACTGGATATTCGAGACCGCCGCATGTTGACGAGAGAGTTCGACTTTCTCCATCGTCTCGTGACTCACATCCCAGTGCGGCGGTTGACCGTCCCTGATTCTTTCACGGCACTTCCTGCTGTGCAGGCAGCCATCCTCCACGATCTGGCACTCTCATGCTGACGATCCCATCGGTGCATCCCTATCTGATGACGTTGCTATTGGAAGACCCCTCTGAACGTGAACAACTCACAGCCCTGACTCACGATTCCTGGGCGACAATCATCGAGGAAGCCATTGCTCAACGGTTAGCGGCGCTGCTCTTTCGCCGGCTCAATCATTCCAACGACCAACACCCCGTCCCTAGTCATTTACTACAGCTCCTCACGCAACAGATGGTACAGCAGACGGCATGGAATTTACTCCTCACGAACGAGCTCGAACATATCCTGACTGCATGCCA
>JBGTMB010000161.1:0-33985 GCA_041743755.1 Nitrospiraceae bacterium
TCATGCGGGTCTTTGACAAATTTATTGGCCAACGCCGACACGTGCACGAGTCCGTCCTGATGCACCCCGACATCGACGAAGGCCCCGAACGCCGCCACGTTCGTCACGACGCCTTCGAGCACCATACCCGGATGCAGATCGATCAGCGCCTCGATACCTTCTTGAAACGTCGCCGTCTTAAATTCCGGGCGCGGATCGCGGCCCGGCTTCTCCAACTCGGTCAGAATATCGCGCACCGTCGGCACGCCGAACTTCTCATCGGTGAAGTCGGCGGCAGATAATCCCTTGAGCACCGCCGATTGCCCCATCACATCCACGATCCCCTTGCTAATCCGAGCCAGGATACGCTCGACGACCGGGTAGGCTTCCGGGTGGACTGAAGAACGATCCAGCGGGTTGTCGCCGCCGTTGATACGCAGGAAGCCGGCAGCCTGTTCGAACGTCTTGTCGCCGAGGCGCGGTACCTTGCGTATCGTGGTGCGATTTTGGAAAGGGCCGTTCGCATCACGGTACTCGACGATGTTCTTCGCCAGCACCTTGTTCAGACCCGACACCCGTTCAAGCAGCGGGGCCGACGCCGTATTCACGTCCACGCCCACCGCATTGACGCAGTCTTCGACGGTCGCATCCAGCGACCGCGCGAGCGCCTTCTGGTTGACATCGTGCTGATATTGGCCGACGCCGATCGCCTTGGGATCGATCTTCACCAACTCCGCCAACGGGTCTTGCAGACGCCGGGCAATGGAGACGGCGCCGCGTAGGCTGACATCCAATTCTGGAAACTCAGCGGCAGCAAATGCCGACGCTGAGTAAACCGACGCGCCGGCTTCACTGACCACGATCTTCGCCACTTTCTGCTCAGGCTTATGCGCCGCGACTAATTTGATCGCTTCGATCGCCAGCTTGTCGGTCTCCCGACTTCCCGTCCCATTGCCGATCGAAATCAGTTCGACACCATGCTGCACGGCCAACCTGGCCAGGGTCGCCAGCGATCCCTGCCAATCGTTGCGCGGCTGGAGGGGATAAATGGTCGTGGTCTCCAGCAGCTTGCCGGTTGCATCGACCACCGCCACCTTGCAACCCGTGCGAATGCCTGGATCGAGGCCGAGCACAGCTTTCGGGCCCGCAGGCGCCGCCAGCAACAGCTCGTGTAGATTGCGTCCGAAAATCTTGATCGCCTCGGCTTCTGCTGCTTCGCGCAACTGCACCAGCAGTTCCACAGAAAGTTGCAGATGCATCTTGACGCGCCAGGCCCAATCGCACACACCCATCAGCCACGTATCTGCGCGACGGCCCCGGTCTTCGATGCCGACATGTGCCGCAATGGTGGCGATGCAAGGATGCGGCACAACCGCGTCTAATGCCTCGCCCAGGCCCAAGTCAATCTTCAACACGCCCAGCGTGCGGCCTCGGAATAGCGCCAGCGCGCGATGCGACGGAATGGTGCGGATGGTTTCAGAATAGGCGTAGTAATCTCGAAACTTTTCTTCCTCAGCCGTTTCCTTGCCTTTCATCACGGTGGACGTGACGACGCCCTGATTCCAGAGGCGGGTCCGCAACGTGGCGAGCAACTCGGCGGTCTCGGCAAACCGCTCAACCAGAATATCCCGCGCACCTTCAAGCGCAGACTTGGCGTCCGGCACATTGATCGCCTCTACGCCCTCAGACGCAGGCTTCACATTCAGATACTTCGCGGCCTCTAGTTCAGGATCGAGCGTCGGATCGGCAAACAGACCATCGGCCAACGGTTCCAATCCAGCTTCTCGCGCAATCTGCGCGCGCGTGCGGCGCTTCGGCTTGTAGGGCAAGTAGAGGTCTTCCAACGTTTGCTTAGTCGCGGCGACCTCGATGGTGCCGCGAAGTGCGTCGGTGAGTTTGCCCTGCTCTTCAATCGAAGCCAGAATTGCCGCACGGCGCAGCTCCAATTCCCGTAGATAGAGCAGGCGTTCTTCCAACGTGCGCAGGTGGGTATCGTCCAGGTTGCCGGTCACCTCCTTACGATAACGCGAGATAAACGGCACGGTTGAACCCTCATCGAGCAGGGCGACCGCGGCTGCGACTTGATGCGGTCCGACGCCGAGTTCCTTGGCGATGAGTGGAATGATCTTCAGTTGCGCTGCGTCTGAAATTGTCTGGGTCGTTGGAGAAACCATCTGTGTCCGTAACCGTCCCTTCCGAAAGCGGTGCTGCGCGGATCATTGGCCACGCAGCATCACACGCGCTCTCTTGTTGTTATGGTGCGTTGAAAATTTTTGTCGTAGAATCAGTTCCTACCATGCAGGCAGGATGACACTCACGTCGAGTCTACTGCAAACACATCCCCGTATCCACTCCATCTATCTCGAAACCACACGAACCGCTGCCCTTCAACTAGATCTGGGCCTAGAACTCCGCTAGACTTCCCTCAAGGAGAGATCGATGCGGGAGGAACAGACGACCAACTACTATGCGCTGCTCGAACTCTCGCCCACCGCAACGGACGCAGAACTCAAGAAAGCCTGGCATGAACAGATTCAGGTCTGGCACCCGGATCGTTTCGGCCATGCGCCGACCCTGCACCGCAAAGCCGAAGTCCGGACACAACTGCTCAATCAAGCCTATCAAACCCTAAGCGATCCTACGGCACGAGCGCGCTACGATGCCACGATCCAACCCTCGGTCTTCCCCAGACCACCCGCGCGTCCTACTCCGACAGCGAGTCCATCGTCTGGAAGCTACGCCTCCACCCCGCCGCGCGCGCACGAGACCGCTCGATCCAGCCAGAGCCCTCG
Organism: Nitrospiraceae bacterium; assembly: GCA_041743755.1. Lineage (GTDB taxonomy): Bacteria > Nitrospirota > Nitrospiria > Nitrospirales > Nitrospiraceae > Palsa-1315. Next base: position 2,772 of record JBGTMB010000161.1, read on the forward strand.
CGGACCACAATCGCTCATCATGTTGCTTTCTCCGCAAGGCCAACCCAAACTCATGGTCCCGGCCATTCATCTCTACGTCGATCCGCGGGAGTTCCAGCCCTACGACTTTCACGGCTTTGTCCGCATCGCCGGGACGATGCGAGAGACCTTGCCCGTCAGCGGCTATGCCATTGCGGAAATCCCTGAGCTGTTGTGTATCAAACGCATGGGCGTCGAAGAACTCTATACGGTTTTCTCAAACCCTTCGCACAACCGCACGCCGTTTCTCCATGAGCTCGAACAGGTCCTCGCCTTCCCCGCTCGTGTTCTCGTCATCGAAGGCATGCTCCAACACCGCAAAGCCGGAGGACGGCTCAACCAATATCACAAGATTGGGCTGATGGATTTTTTGGACGCCCTCACCGCCAGATATGGCATCCACATCATCTACGCCGACACACGTGACGAGGCCGAAGAGCGCATCGCCAATCTCGCGGCGCTGCACTATGCCTATTATTTCGCCGAGCAGCAGGGACTTGGGAGATGTCTGAAAGAAGAGGAGCTCTAGCAGGATGCTGAAAAAGTCTGCCAGCGGCGTTCTCGCGTCGCTCAGAGGCTCAACGTACCAAAGCGTACGCCTCACCTCTTCGCTCGCTGCGGCCTTGCTGAACAGCCTTTTTGAGCATCCTGCCGGTAATCCGGCACTATCAACCTACCTATACCAGTGGACCTTGCCGCGCAAAAACTGAGTTTTTCAGCCTACTGCTAGCCACCACAAGCTGATGGCGTGGAAGAAACGCCATCACCGCTTCACGCTTCACTCTATTCCAAATCCAACCTGCCGCCAGGCTTCGTAGACCACCACCGCGACCGCGTTGGAGAGGTTGAGGCTTCGATTTCCAGGGACCATGGGGATACGAATACATTGTTGAACAGGAACGCCTCCCAGAATATCAGCCGGCAACCCACGGCTTTCCGGGCCAAACACAAAGGCATCGCCGACAGCATAGTTTACCAGGTCGTATCGCTGGGAGCCTTTCGTGGAGACGGCGAATATGCGGCGATTGTGGAAGCCGGCTGCGCAATCGTCCCAGCTTTCATAGACCGAGATTGTCGCGAATTCGTGATAGTCCAACCCTGCTCGCAGTAATTGTTTGTCGTCCAAAGAAAACCCCAGCGGCTTCACAAGATGCAGCTTCGCGCCTGTATTCGCACACAACCGGATGATGTTACCGGTGTTCGGAGGGATCTCCGGCTGATAGAGAATAACGTCGAACATGAGGAAGGCAAGTGTATCACGACGGCACTCGTTTTCACCGGTGTCGGCCAACGAACAGGAGACGCGAACAAACCGGTGGCGCATTTCACCATCACAGCGCTTCTTGGTATAGTGAGTCTCACTGCACGGATGTCTCCACGTTCATGAATAGATCGTCGCCATCTCCCATGCCAAAGCCTCTCGTGCAACTTCGACAGGGTGCTATCGCCCTGCTCGTTGGCGTACCACTGTGTGTGACGCTGACAATGGGATCCCTCTCGCACGCAGAGGATCGATCGCGACGTTCAGCGGACCACATTGCCGAACAGGCGCGAGTGGTGTGGGAGGATGGAACGTCGGCCACCGCACTGGAGATCCTAGACCAAGGCATCCACGACTACCCTGACGCACTGACACTCCAGAAATTACGCGCCGATATTCTTGCCACATCCCGAGGCCCCCGTGAGGCGGTTGAGGCCTATGAGACGGTCCTCGCCAAAATTCCGACCGCCCTGGATGTCCGATGGGCCAAGTGGAGTGTGTTGACTCGGTCAGGACAGGGTGAGGAATCCATCGCCGAGTTAGGGCGTATCGCACACATCGACGGTCAGAATCCCTTGGTTCATCTGCGGCTGGCGCAAGAACTCCGAAAACTCAACCGCCTTGAGGAATCGCTCGAATCGTATAAAAAATCAGTGGGACTCGCTCCAGATATGCTCGGCTGGCGATTAGCGTTGGCGCGCGCGCGGTTCGACGTCTTGGACTATGACGGCGCAGAGCGTGACGTGCAGTACGTGTTACACAATATCTCCTCCGGTTCTCCACTGGAACTCCCTGCCAGAAATCTCCTCGCACAAGTGAATGGCAACTCCATCGATCGAGGCCGGCGCTTCGACCCCGTTCTCACCAAAGAGATGACAGGAGCACAGCGCAAGGAGTGGGCTTCCATTCGTGCGGAGGCCTGGCAACTCTTCTCGATGGGCCGATATCAGGAGGCCGAGCCGATCTATCAACGAATGCTGACCCTCAATCCCAATGATGCGCTCGCCAATTATCAATTAGGACTGACCCTCATGCAGCTCGGCCGGTGCAAAGACGCGCTGACTGTGTTTGGCAAGGTCTCCAACCTCGACCCCAACGACGACGACTACGCAGACACGGTGTTTCGAATGGGCCAGTGTTTCGTGGAGTTGGAGCAGTGGGAAGAGGCGTTTGTCCATTTTCAAACCCTCTATGATGCCGCGGTCGAATTTGAAGAAACCAACAAGCATGTGCGACTCCCATCTGACGCCCGTGTGTTAGATAAGAAAAAGATCGCACGATGGCTCGAAAAGGTGCGGCCCCATGTTCCTGAATTGGCCACGCGACAGGCAGATGCGGCTGCAAGCCCTACCCCATCGGACGAGTCACCCGCTCCCTTACTCTCTCCGGAAGAAGAGCTGTACGCCAGGGCCAATGAGCGATTTAAACCCCAGAAACCACTGGACCCGCAGGCGTCTCTCATGGGGAGGGACGCCGATTTCAGTTGGTTTCGATTTGTGATTCCCGCAAGCAAGGTCGTACGGGACGATTTCCCCACCGGCGCCCATGAATTCATTCCCGTATATCCAGGCGACAGCTTTTCCTCCTCACAGGCAGAGGTCTACTTAGTCTTTGGCCTGGTGTCAGCCTCATTTGACGCCGTGCCCCTCACAGCCCGATGTTTTGTGGAAACATCTGAGATGACAGGAGAGCAACCCGCCATCGCACAGGACCGAGTCATGACGACCATGAACGATCAGTCCGGCTATTTTATGTTAGTACCTCCAAAGCCTGGCTGGACAGCAGGGCTCTATCACTGCGGGTTGTTTGTGGGAGAGAAGACGTCTGCCGATACCCTTGTCGATGAAGTACGATTCCGCATTATCGCACCACCCCGGTCCTCGTAACATACGCGGCAAGCATGCGTGCGCATTCTATTTTTCTGCGCCTGGGCGCTCAGGAAGTGGCTTAGGGCGTCGATGAAGATGACGGCGCGGACTTTGCTGGCCACAGACTCTGGACAACACGAAACACCAGAAACGCCACACCGGATGGCAGCCAAATCCATATCGCTTCGCTGGCGAGGACACGAACACCATAGTCGCTGAAAAATTTGCTGACACCGATTGGAGACACAAGGACTGGTCGCACGGGGAAGAAATATCTCGTGGTATCGAATGGAGAGAAAAACGCCACGCCCAACCCTCCATTTGTCATGGCATCGAGCAGGCCGTGCGACAGGGTGCAGAGAAAGAAATAGAGAAAAATCCCCGTCATCGCGAACTTGCCCTTGTCTCGATACCACAAGGCCACAAGACTTGCGGCTAACAGCACCGCAAACATGATCGAATGCGTCAGTCCACGATGGCCCCACACGTCGCCGTAGCGGATGCCAACGTACAATCCGATCACATCGAAATCCGGCACGACTGAACATAGCGCACCCAAGAACAGTTCGCGCCGACTCAATTCCTTGTTCTGAAAGGCCTTCCCTATGGCCAGAGCGACAATGGCATGGGAAAATGCAGACGCCATTCGATACCTCGTCCTGCGATCCAGACACCGTGAGACCCTACGCTCGGAACGCAGGCGCGTCAAGAATGTATCCGGCGAAGTGAGGCGCGAATGGCGGGCGTGGGTAGCGGGCAGGAACAAACAACTCCCAGACTCAGCCGTTCAATACTCGGCAAACTCACTCGGCCCTCTGATTTAGAGCCTCCCCTGCCTTCCCTTCTGAAAACTTCATGGCAGCCAGGCGCTACCAAGAAATACAAGTGCTTCAAACAGACAGGCTGGACAATTGGCCGAGTCCGGGAGATCGTTATTCGTGAAATGTTTTCTGTCCAGAAGAGATACAAACAATGAACCAAGGTGCGCGGTGGGCGACGGCTGGCTAAAACAGCTATTGAGACGGAACTGATTCCTGATCACTATTCTGGGCTACCGTTGGGACACAGTCGGCTGTGCGCCTGTCAGAACTTGGGAGTTCAACCAGAGGCAGATAGATTGTGAACGTGGTGCCCCGCCCTACCTCGCTGGTCACAGCCACATGACCATGGCTTTGCTTCACGATCCCATGGACGATAGACAGCCCCAAGCCGGTTCCTTTCCCCGGCGCCTTCGTGGTAAAGAACGGCTTGAATAATTTGTCCTTCGCCGCCTGATCCATGCCGGACCCAGTATCGGTGACCGAGAGCCGAACATACCATCCGGGGCAGAGGTCTGGCGCTTGACGGGAATACGAGTCATCCAACTCGACCATTGCCGTCTCGATGGTGAGCGATCCCCCCTTCGGCATGGCATCACGGGCATTCACACACAGGTTCATGAGGACTTGCTCGATGTGAACAGGAATAGCCTTCACCTGGCCAAGACGCGGGTCTAGATTCATGGATAGAGCAATCCCCTTCCCGATGAACAATCGCAGTATCTTCTCCATACTGGAGACGAGATCATTCAGATTGACAGCCTGGGGTTCCAATACCTGATTTCCGATGTAGGCCAGCAACTGCTTGGTCAGGCCCCTCCCCTGTTTCACAACCTTCATCACTTGGTCCACGTACTGCCTCGAAGCGGCATCGGGGGCCAGAGTCTTCGCAATTAATTGGGTGAATCCTTTTATGCCAGCAAGAAGATTATTGAAATCGTGGGCGATGTGTTCCGCCGACCGACCGATGATCTCCATTTTTACCGATTGTTGCAGTTGAAGGTCTTTCAGACGCAATGCCTCAGCACTGTTGGTGCGTTCAATGGCGGACGCGGCAATGGAGGCGATGATCATCAACGCGTCGAGATCGTCACGGGTGATCTGGCCTGTACCTCTGTTCAGAACCTCGATGACGCCAACCGGGGGTTCAGCATGGCGCTTGAGTGGAACCACGATCATGTCTCGTGATTGATACCCGGTCATTCGATCAGTCGACGACTCATGCCGAGCGTCCGGCTGAACAGCGGGGATTATCTCTGTTCGACCGCTGCGAAAGACGCCGCCGACTATTCCGCTGTCCCAGGGAATCGACACACGGTGCAGGCCGTCAACATGCGCTCCCACTGCACAGCGAACGACTAATTGCTTGGTGTGTTCGTCTGCCAGGAGGATGGATCCCGAGTCCGCCCCTATCACCTCGAGAGCGGTGCGCAACACGTGACTCGCCATGTCGTCGACGTTTGAATGCTGATAGAGGGTTTCGCTGAGATGACGAATAGATTCCAGCGGCGACGGCATTGATTCAGTCCTAGGGCATCCCAAAGAATGGAATGGCACCTCATGTGAGGATACCGATCTATAGTATCGCCTCGGTTCGACATTTGGCCAAACATTATCGAAGATTGTGAAGAGAGACTCACCGCGCAGCTCTTGGGATCCCTGATGCGCTGCCGCTGAGGAAGAAGGAACAGCGGACACACCTCACCGCATGGAGCAGAGACGACAAACATTCTGCGTCCCTTGCCGCTCACCATCGGCGCCATAACATCTGAGCGCTGACCCCTTCGGCATCAGGAGGGGAACGACGCTCCACACACAAGACAGCAAATCGGCAATTTCAGTAGACGCGCATATGAGTCGTGCGGGCTACCCTCCCCGATTGAGCAATTCCAGCGATTCGCGTCTTCCTGAACGGGCCTTCAGGAATTCGATGAGTTCAATTCGCAGCATGCGGTTCAGACGTTGCCGCGCCTCAAGCGGCAGGCGAAGAAACTCCACTCCGAACTGACAACCCTGAACCCATTTAATCGTCCCGAGATCAATTGATAGCGCCGGCGTCTGATGAGGAAGCAGGACACTCACACGCACATCACTGCCGCAAAGAACCTCTCGATCGCACATGATGGAGCATCCCATCAGCGAAAGGTTGCTTAAGATACCTTCACCCACAAATGGAGCCCCACCGAAGATGACTGGATAGAAGAGCGGGAAACGATGATAGGTTCGGGAATATCGAAGTGGCGCCATCACAACCTCCGTGACGCCGGATTGTACCGAGAGAGGTGCTGTGAACGGTATCCTACCTTAGGAGGGGAAGCGTTCCGGTTGCTTCGGGTTGAACGGCGAGACGGCCCCTCACAGCCGCATACCCGCGCTTGCAGCAGAAACTTCATGAATCATGCGGGCGAGCTATCCATAAATAGTAATTCTCTTTCGACGAACCAGGTCATGTCCTACACTGACTGTGCAAGAAGGACAGCGTGTCATCAAAGGAGGGCCCATGACGAGCCAAGAGAGGCAGGCCGATACCATCAAGGTGTTGGCCGTGTGCGTCTTGAGCCTCTGGTCCTTCGTGTCAGCAGAGCCCATTGGTCTCTCACAGGCTGCTATTGGAACGAACGAACCTTCGACATTTGTGGCCTGGCCTGAAAAGGGCTTGGGGCTTTCGATCGACTTAGCCGGCTTCAAAAAAGACATCGACCAGGTCAACCCAGACGGTCGCCGCTATCTCACGGCCTTACATCACAAGATAGGACTGAATGTGTCAGTCTCTCTTGAGAAAGTTCCAACCCACGCGACAGTGCCAGGATGCATCGAACAGCTCCGACTGATACAGAAAGATCCGTCTGTCACCCATGGGCAGGACATCGCACTCAATACCACCGGTGCGATACCGACTCTTGAATATACCCTGCACAAGTTCCGGGGAGTCCGATTAGACCACAAACATGTGCATGCCTGCCTCGCACAAGACAACGTCTACGCCGACATTCACCTTTCGAAGGCACACTACACCACAGCCGATGCACCGCTCTTTCAATCAATTCTCAAAACCATTCGCTTACAACCAGAACCTTCAAAGATCATACAGACCAAGCTACCGGCACCGCCAAGGATCATACAGATCCACCCTCCCGCACCGCCCAACAGCAGAGAATTACTCGAAATAGGAAACGTGCTCTATCGGCAGAACAAATTCGCCCAAGCCATTCCACCCTATTCAAAAGCGTTTGATCTTGAAACAGCCGAGCCACAACTCGACCGGACTCTCTGGCGCGCCTTGATCGACCATTTAGGGATGGCCTACGGAATGACCGGTCGTTTCAAGGAAGCAAAAGCCCTGTTTGAACAGGGAATACAGGCCGACCCTGCCTATCCGATATTCCACTACAATTTGGCCTGCACGTTTGCAGAAATGAACGAGCTTGATCATACAATACAGTCCCTCAAGACAGCCTTTCGCCATCGCAAAAATCTAAACCCTGGCGACAAGGGCATGCCCGACCCACGCCAGAGCGTATCCTTCCAGCGCTTCATGAAGAACGAGACCTTCCGTAACTTGGTCAACGACCTCACCGCAGCAAAGAGCTAATCAAACCGACGCTATCCTTGATGCCTTTTTCACTTCTGCGCCTCACTCTTCAACTGTGCGTGAGCGGAAACTACGAGGGTGTACCCAGACGCAAGTCAGCAGTACAATGCGGATATGTACAAGACTGGTGTTTTTCTCGTGATTTTCGGAGTGACGTGGCCGAGTATGTTGCTTGCCGCTGAGGAGCCACCATCTCAAGTGCCGGGCTTTAATGAGCGCTTAAACCAAGCGCTGGGATCCGAGGGTAGTGTGCAAGTGTACAAGGACCCCGCGGGGAATGTTGGAACCATTCTCGATCCACCGGGAGGCAAGCGTCGCGTCACGGTGCAGCCGCCGCAAAGTCCGTCGATGAACCTCGGTCCTCCTCTTCAACTACATAACCAACTTCAATTGCCTCAGGCCGTGACTCCTACTCTCCCATCCTCTCCGAGTTTTCCGCAGAAGGCTCGTTAGCCCGTATGATTCATAACGGTTCATCGGGCGATCTGATCATGCTCATTCTTCCGACCATCGCGCTGGTCGCCCTCGCAAGTGTTTGTTCCAATAGCTCAATGGGTTGCTCTTTACATGCTTCACCAAATCTATGCCTTCTCGAGTCCGCCATAGCGCTGCTCGACTTCATGCCGATCGCAGGACCAGAGCGCATGCGTTTTATAGTATTCAAATTGTCCCTCTGTCGCATGACCGGAAACCCGTCGCCGAAGCTGCACCATTTCCTCCTGCGTCATGGGAACGAACCGTCTGGCGATGGCCAGGTTCTGACGTAACACCTCTTGTGAATCGATACCGCTCACAAGCGTGGACACCGGCAAGGACAGCACATATCGCATCGCCTCTTCGGCCGTCAGAATACCTTGCTGAATCGGCTTTCCGTTACCACAGAGAGATTTCATGGCAATGGGCGCGATGCCACGCCTGAGAAGTTCCGGGAGAACCTGCCGTTCAAAACTCTTGTAGGACGCATCAAAGGGGTTCAGTGGAAGTTGGCAGGTATCGAACGGAAAATCGTACTTGAGCACGTTCAAGTGCACGGCCGGATTCGTGTGGCCGGTAAATCCGATGAATCGTACTTTCCCCTGCTGTTTCGCTTCGGCCAACGCCTCAATCGCTCCCCCTTCTTGGAAGAGACGTTCAGGATCATCCTCGCAACCGACTTCATGAATTTGCCACAAATCCAGGTAGTCGGTGCCCAAACGGCGCAACGACTGCTCCAAGTGCAACATGCCGATCTTTTTTCCACGGCCGTGGGTACACATCTTCGTCATCAAAAAGACCTCGTGACGATGCCCCTTCAGCGCCTTCCCCATCACGGCTTCGCTCCGATTGTTGTGATAGTCCCATGAGTTGTCAAAAAACGTCAGTCCAGCGTCGATGGCCTCCTGAATGATTCGATTGCCTTCCTCGTCACTCGTTTTCAGGAAGTGCCAGCCGCCGAGCGCTAAAATCGGAACCGTGACACCAGTGCGCCCCAGCTGACGCCGAGGAAGCCCCTGCCCCTTCAACCCGCTTGGAAGCTTTTCCGCGTCTGTCATCGCCCATGCCAGGCTGGAGATCCCCGCCAGCAGAACCGCCGATCCCAGCAAACCGATTCGTTTGCATGCCTCTCGCCGACCAATCATCGCTTCAGTGTTGCGTTCGTCTTGATCCTCATGTAGCGGCATGCGCATGATCCTCCACGCGTCTCTCGTGTGATTCTGGTGGCACACTAATACCCCTTCATTTGCCCTTTTCCAACAGCCGACATTGTTCACCCTCGAAGAAGTTTCGTCAAGGCCGACTTGGCTAAACTTCAGGAAAAAGACCAGCAGGCTTCAGCCACCGTGATGGTCCAACACCCAGGGCGTAAAAATAGAAATGACGAGGAAACCAACTCGGGTGTGGTGGGGGCAGGCGGAGAGGAATGATTACGTCACTAGTGGCAGGTCTTCAACCCACAATACCCGCCTACCGTATGAGCCTCCCGCAAGCGACGAATAGAATTTATGATCCGCCGTGATCATGACGCCATCGACGGCTTCGGCCAAGGCAAGATAGAGACAGTCATACACACTTCTTTGAGTATCCACCGCCAGTTGATAGGCGGCGGGAAAGAGCTGCTCATCCGCATGATGTTGGAGCGGGAGGTGTTTCAACTCCTTCAAGATCACATCACCTTCGGCACGAGTGAGTTCCCTTCGCCGAATCTTTTTGGCAAGGACGTTGCCAAGCTCCAACGACACAAATGCTGGAACATGGAGTCGAGAGCGTGAATGACGTAGACGAAGGGCGGTCTCGGAATGGATCTCGGGAAGGAACCATTTGATCACTACACTGGCATCGACCACATAGCGGTTCACCGATCGCGATCCTCACGGATGAGTGCGGCGCTGTCGCTAAACTTCCGACCAGATCGCCCTAATCGTTTGCGTAATCTTTCGATCCGCTTCCATGCCCCATCATAGTCAGGCACCGCATCTTCCAGAATCGTTTTCACTTCCGATTGCAACGATCGGCCATGCTCCTTTGCCCGTTTCTTCAACCGATCAACTATCTTGTCATCTAGCTGCCGGACAAGCACTTGCGCCATAGTTCCCTCCTCCTCATCACACCCCTGTCAGCATGATAGCATGATGATATCAGTCCGCTACCAACCGGTCAATGATATCGCATTCGCAAGAGGAATCCTGCCGCCGGCAACATCCTGACAACAACCTGTTCCAGGCCATATGCCATCAGCAATATCCCATATGCTCATAGTGTTCAGGACACGGTGGGCGGCGGGCGGAGCTGAGGCAGCATTAAGTCAAGAAGGGTCTCGACACCTTTTCCCTCCTTCGTCGGTTAGTGAGTCCAGATCTTTGCAGGGGTCGATTCGAAAGGATAGACATGAATCATCCACCCACCAGCTTGCGGAACGAATCGCCCACCGGCTTGCTGACACTCCGATTCCGTGGCAATCGTCCCCTTGAACCCGAGTTGTTTCCGGGTCATGCGTCGTCTACTGCCGTCCGGCTGGAAACAGATATTGACGTGGGCATGCCACTGCGCGACGCTCAACGGAACGCGTTCGTTCAATTGATCCTCGCTCATGCCCTTCGGCGCAGTGTACATCGCCCCCTCTAGCTCATAACCATCTCCAGTTTTCCTATATAAGAGTGCGGTCGGTTCAGCCGGCTCAAAGCGAACCTTGGCCAGAAACCGGCGCTGCTTATTGGCGAAATGATAATGCTTTGGCTTTCGCTCAGGATGAAGGGGAACATATCCGTCGTCCATGGCGACTCGATAATCCTTGTACTTGGCAAGGGCCTGTCGCAGAGTCTCCATATCCATACTCTGGGCAGTAGACTCTCCCTGCACCGACTCATCCGCCTGTGCCGAACGAGCACCATCCATGAGAAACAACAAGCTCCCTGAGAAGGCCACCACAATGCCCAGAGAGAACCTGAGGCAGCGCGTTGATTTTCGAAGGCCTTGACCAAGCATTGCTACCCTCCATTGTGACCAGAAGATCACGTGTTCATCATTGAGAAGACCTTTTCTTCGCGAAGAACTTGCGGTACTGCTCTCGGTACGTCCTCAACTAAGGGACGATGCTTCGAATACCGTCCTGGGGTGACGTGTGGATTGTCACTTTCGCAAGACCTGGAGAAAGCCGCACAACACCATTGCGTTTTTCAGCAAACTGATTTACCGCTGAATCGAAATCTACCTGAGGCAGCTTCTTTAAAGGCACAATGAGGTGGAAGTAGTACGAGTTAACCGCAACCACACGGAGCATAATGCGATTACCGCTAGGGCCGAGAAACTGGCCAAGGATGGATCGATACATGTTCGGCATGACCTTACAATTGCTTCCATCTGACTGCGGAATGATTGCCGGCGATACAAGTTCGGCGAAGACGGCCAACTGCATAGGGCAAGAATCGCGTCCAGCAATGAACCCTCGAAGCACTGCCAGAGGTCCTGCATCAGACACTCCTTGACGGGCTGAGTTGTATGCGATTTTAAGAAGGCTACGCGCCAACAGATTGAAGTCGTAATGAAGCGCTACCATCGAGTTGAAATCATGGAGATGAACAAGATACTCGTCGTACAGGCGACAGAAGTAAGAATCGAGTGGGCTGAGCCTTTCGGAGTTACAGGTTTCGCAGACATCTTTGACAACATAATCCGCTCCATGCACCTGCTGACCACGAACAGAGAAGTGCGCAGCATGTCGGCCAAACCGATCGAGGAAACAGTTCGGCCAAACGTGATCGGCAGTAAAAGGCCCCGCACTCCCACAGTATGCGCATTCTTTCGCCATAGTCCTTCTAGCCTGCTACCAATGCGATCCACGCAGGTTAGGACCCTACGCTTACAATGGAAGCGCGTCAAGAATGGGAAACAACAACGAGATTATGACGCGGTGGCCGGCTGGCGAGGCTGGGCTTTCCGAATAAGTAGCCTGAGCTAGCCCAGTAAGGTGAACACTAGAAGCGGCTCTAATGTTGACTAGAACTGGTTCCAGAGCAGTTGGTTTGTGACTTCGTGGTGAAAGAGCACTTCCGAAGTCTTCACCCTTGTCCCGAGCTCCTTAGGAGAACGATCTGCCACCAACTGTTTGAAGCTCGCATACTTTTTCTTGCTGTCCTCGCCGAGGATCTCGGCGATAAACTTCGACGAGTTAAACAGCGCGATCGCATCATTGATGTCACTCGGAAGGTATTGCACAGGGTCGGGTGTCGTCTCGTCCTTTTCCAGGCGCTCCCCTTCAAAGCCGGTCTTGAGCATCGTGTACAGTACGAGGTAGGGGTTGGCATCGGGGGCAACTGACCGCAGTTCGATGCGCGCCGTCTTTTCGTTGGCCATCGGAATGCGGATCATAGAGCCGCGATCGATCGCCGAGACCTTGACCTGGTTCGGCGCTTCAAAATGCGGATCAAGGCGGCGATAGGCATTCACCGAAGAATTCAGCACGAGACAAATCTCGGACGCATGATTCAGGAGTTTGAGAATGAAATCCCACGCCACATCGGAGAGACCATCTTTTCCTTTCGCCTCGTAGAAAATATTCTTCCCGTTCTTGCTCAAGGAGAAATTGGTGTGCATGCCGGAGCCATTGATCCCCACGAATGGCTTCGGAAGGAACGTCGCCGTGTGCCCCATGGATCTGGCCGCTTGGCGACAGATCAGTTTGTACAGCTGCACATGGTCTGCCGCACGAACCACATCCGCATAGGAAAAGTTCATTTCGAACTGCGAGGGCGCGACCTCTGGGTGATCCTTTTCGTTCTTGAATCCCAGTGCACGCTGTGCTTCCGCCGCCTTATCAATGAACTGGCGAAGCGTGTCCATCGGGAGGGAGTGATAGTACCCGCCCGATGAAATGAGCTTAAACCCATCCTCGCCATAGCGTTGCTCCGCGTTCTGCCCGTCCACAAGGAAGCCTTCTATTTCGCAGGCCGCATACGCGGTCATACCCTGCTTTTTCTTGAGATTTTCCGTATACGATTTCAGCACGCTACGGAAGTCGCTCTGATAGGGCGAACGATCAGCGTTTAACACGGAGGCAAAGAAGATCACCTTCCCGGCCCCAATCACATCGGCCGGAAAGTAGCGGATAGACGACCAGTCAACCCCAAGACGCAGATCCGACTCATGTTGCGGCGTGAACCCGCGGATGGACGACCCGTCAAATGTCAGATTCCCCAACGACTCCAGAAGGAACTTCTTGTCGTAATCGAGCATGTGCAGGCGGCCTTCAATATCTGAGAAACACAACGTGACGGCCTTGATATGCTTCTCCTTTTTCAGCCACGCCGTATATTCCTGCTCCAGCTCTTTGGCGCCGGCCTTCTCGGCACGCTGCGCCGCCTTAAGATTCATGTCTTCCAACTCATCATACGGGATCTCGAGGAAGGACTTGAGCTCAGCGGATTTCATCTTATCCATGATTCCTCTTTCATGCGCTCTTGGCGCGACAGTATCGCTCCTAATACACAAAACTGATCCAATAGCGTCTGCTTCGTGGGTTCACGGCCCCCCCTGCTCCGGAAGAACCTCCCCAAGGAGCAGCTACTGGGTGGAACTCAGTCTGTCATGTCTCTTCTGGGCATACAAGGGCTGCGATCACGCGCATCGAGCACGCCCGAAAAACCGAAGCTGCTGCTTCGGCTGCGAAAGCCAGACATCCCCGTAGCAAGCTACGGGGTACTCGGTGAGTGAGAATAGTGCGGGCTGGTAGTGACGCAAGCCGGGAGTCTGTATAATCCGGCATCGACATCACGATAGACAGACTGCACGACTCAACCTTGTGAACACACTGACTTCTCGCCCCTCACGAATCCGCTGGCTCATTCTCGCCTTGCTGTTTCTCATCAGCGTCGTTACCTATATCGACCGCGTCAATATCTCCGTGACCGCGCGTCAGATGATGCCGGCCTATGGAATGACCGATCAACAGATGGGCTGGGTCTTCTCGGCCTTCGTTGTCGGCTACGCTCTGTTTCAAATTCCCGGTGGATGGCTGGCCGATCGCTGGGGAGTCCGCGTGGTGCTCACTGTCGCACTCCTCTGGTGGTCGATCTGTACGGCCTTCACTGCCATGGTCGCTGCCACGTCGCTCGCGAGTCTCTTCGGGGTTGTCGGCGCGCTGATGCTCGTGCGGTTTTCGCTGGGTGTGGGAGAAGCTGTGGCGCTGCCTGCTTTCAATCGCGCCGTCACCAACTGGTTACCGGCTGATAGGCGAGGCCTTGGCATCGGGATCGCGATCGGAGGCATTGGATTAGGTTCCGCTATGACTCCGCCCATTGCCGCATGGGTGATGGTGAACTGGGGCTGGCCGACCGTGTTTTTTCTCGCGAGCCTGCTCGGAATCGGAATGGCCCTCCTCTGGTGGCTCCTGTCGCGCAACCATCCACACGAACATCCCTTGGTGAACGCAGGTGAACAGGCCCTGCTCACGCATGAGCCGGCCGCCGCCACCATAACCGTGCCCTGGCGAGCGTTCAGTCGAACCCCCACCATCTGGTGGTTGGTGATCAGCTACAGTTGCCTCGGCTATGTCGCCTACGTCTATCTGTCCTGGTTCTACTTGTATCTCGTGAATGTCCGGGGGTTCGATGTGCTCCGTGGTGGATTCTATGCCTCCGCCCCATTTGTAGCCATGTTGGTGTTTTGCCCCCTAGGAGGCTGGGTGACCGATCGACTCGCAACCCGCTACGGTCTCACCACTGGCCGAGCTATGGCCGGCATGACCGGTATGGTCCTCGCGGGATTAGCGATTGCACTGGGTGGCATCGTCGATTCTCCCTTTCTGGCGATCACCAGTCTGTCATTCGGCGCGGGCTGGCTCTATTTTTCAGTCGGCGCCTACTGGGCCTCGACGACCGATCTGTCCAAAGCCCATGCAGGGACGTTGTCAGGGCTCATGAACACCGGCGCCAATATCGGCGGGGCCATCTCACCGACCATGACCCCATGGCTGGCCAATCAATGGGGCTGGCCCATCTCGTTAGGCGTGGCCGCAGCCATAGCCATCCTAGGCGGTATCTTGTGGCTCAACATCGATCCGGGCAAGGGGCTGCAGCAGGACAAGTTCTGAGTTTGTGCGATTAAGAGTCGCGGTGAAACCTTCCGCCAACTCAGAACTCTCAACTCAGAACTCAGAACTTCTTCGGAGGCCTTGCCTCCGAAGGCATGCCCTTGCTAGGTTGACGGAATGACCATGCAATTTCAAAAAATCGATCCACGCGTCACGATTACGACACCGCTGGGTGAAATCAAGATTCGATTCTACCCGGACGACGCACCGCGTCACGTCGAGAACTTTCTCAAGCTCGCCAAGATGGGGTTCTATGACGGAACCACCTTCCATCGCGTCGTTCCCGGATTCATCATTCAAGGCGGCGATCCGCTGAGTAAGACCGCGGACCGTGCACTGCACGGGTCGGGCAGCCCCGGCTATTGGCTCAATCCTGAAACCAGCGATAGGCCGCACAAACGAGGCGCGATCGGCATGGCGAAAGTCCCGCGCGAAAGCAACAGCACGCGAGACCCCAACGATAACGGCTCGCAGTTCTATATCTGTGTCGATGACAGCAGCGGGCTTGACCGAACCTACACCGTCTTCGGCGAAGTCTTTCGAGGCATGGAAGTAGTAGACAAGATCGTCGCCTCCCCGCGCGACGAATTCGATAATCCTCTGGTACCCGTTACGATGAAGATGACGGTCAAAGAGTAGAAACGGGTAGCCTGGCCGTCCTCCTGCTCGCGGAACGCGCACACTGAGAATGTGCTCGTTCGACGCGCGTAATAGAGAATCAACCAGGCTTCTCTGTAAGGAAAGAATTACGCGAGCGGGAAAGGGGTATTTCAGGAACGTGGCCGTTTTACAGAAGACTTTGCAACCATCAAACCATTATGCCCACAATCCACACCGAACAAGATCTCTCGAACCTGCTCTGCAGTTAGGTCAAGATCTAGCGCGATAAACTCATACGTATACGTTTGAATTGGGTTTGGATCAGCGACAATTCGGTCATTCAGATACCGCTCGATTCTGACTGCACACTGGTTGTGTTCCACTGTCTTTCTACGCAGGGAATCTTTACTTCCTTTATATTGCTTTCGTGGAACACGAATTGGAAACACCTTCACCTTCGACCTCCTGTCCAAACTAATGTTGGTAAACACCCCGACAGTTAATACCGTTGGCATTGCAGGCTGCTCAAAAAGGTCATCCAGCGAGGCCGCGGCGAATTGAAACCGGAGGCGAAGCAGTTCTCACCCGCCCACCCCGCGCTGCCGGGCAGCTCTTCCCCAGAGGGGTACGTTGAGAATTGTGACGAACCGAGAACGACGTTGAGGGATTTTTCCTGAGCCTCCCAGCAGGCTGCTCAAACAGACTATCCAGCAAGGCCGCAGCCGAAGAACAGGCCGCAGGCGTACCCTCTCGGGTACGTTGAGGACCTGTTCGAGGTGAGAACGCAGCTGGGAGTCTGTTTCAGCAGCCGAGGTTAGTAGAACGCCATCGATGCGTAAGTCACGGTGGAGTTATACTGATCCGTAATCCCGCGGTCATAGCGTAAAACCTGCCCGCTCTCCGCTTCGATCAACCGCAGTAAGGAATAGATGGGTGAGAAGCCTGAGATCCTGCGCTGGTCCTGCTCTTTCCTGATGTAGTTGGCGAACTCTTCCGGTTGTCGCTCCTCCACTGGCTTCAACATTTCCAGGTCGAACTGCATGCAGCGATGAAAGGAGAAGTCTGTCGGAGGTGCTTTGTCTCCGTAGCGCATGCCAAGATGAGCCAGTTCCCCCGCTGCGATTACACAGTAGGTTCTGCCTGATTGCTCAAGTATCTTTCGAAGTCTGTTTAAGAACTGGTCGACCGATTGGCGCACGGTCGGATCTCCCAGGCTCGCCGCAGAGAAGGCACTCAAGATCGGGACGATGGTGAAGGGTTTCTTGCGCCCCACGATATCCTGTAGAAATGGGAGCTGAAACTCCACAGCCTGCTCTGCTTGATGGCAAAGATCGTCTTCAAAAAATGTCGGGAGCTTCACCTTGAGCTGACTCAGGATCGGTTGATCGGCGGACACGACCCCTAGAGGCGTCTCGAAATCCTTATCCGTTACGGCAAACACATGGTCCAATCCGGCTGAAGCCGTACCGATAATGACGAACAGATCCGGCTGCTCTGCATCTTGCAGTTCTTTATAGGCCCAGGCATAGATCGGCCCCGCTTGTTTCAGATCGTACGTCGGAACGACGAGGCCTTTGATCTGTTTGCCTGCGTGCTCGGATGGTTTGAAGTCCGGTCCTTCTTGTGACGTAAAGAATCCGTCGATCTGTTTTTTCAGTTTCACACCGTCTGCTTCATATCCTCGCCCCGCAAACGCGGCGCGACGCAGCGGGCTCTGACGATAGATCTCCCGTGCCAACCGGTGTGCGTCCTCGGCACGCTGACCCTCCAAAAATAGTTTCTCGTTCAGGTCTGACACGAGCTGCTCTATCTTGCTAGGCACGAGAAATTCACTGAATCGTTTGAGATAGAGTGCTCCAATTTCAGCCAGCGAGTGCTCGCCGTCGAAATGCTGAATAATGAAAAAATAGTTGAGCGGCAGTACAAGCTTTTCTGTACTCAGCCCAGTCGGGTCCCAGAGGACCATGTACTGCTCCTCACCCTCTTTGATCGGCGAGAATTGCAGATTGCGAAGAGCGGGGTACTGCTTAGGGTCTTTGGCGGTACTGGGAGAAGTGGTCATGACGCTCCTTTTTTGAGCGGCCATTGTAACGAGGGAATTGCGGTCGCTGCAACCAGGAACTGGTTTGTTTGGTTCATTTGGTTTGTCTTGTTTGTTTGGTTGAACGAAACTAACCGATGAACCAAATAAACCAGACAAACAAGACAAACCAGAGAAACCTACTCTTCTTCTTTGGGCTGCTTGGTGCTGGCACGGCGAGCCATCACCACTAAGGTGAGGATGGTCAGACCCAGGAGCCAAAGGCTCGGACGGCCATAGGAGGGATCGGTGAACTCGATAAGATCGGTCAATCGCCCGATCAAGAGCGACATGCGGGCCATGACGGTGTAGCCGAAGGCTGCGCCGAAGGCGATCATCAGGAACATGATGCCCGTGCGGGCGACGACCTTGCCTGGACCCCTATGCTCAACAGAGAAAAAGAAGTAGAACAACACTGAGCTGACGCCGATCAGGATGATAATGCTGTTCAGGCTGCTGGCCGGATTCAGGAGATTCCATGTAAAAGTGGCTCCCTCTCCCGGCACCAACGTCAAGAGCGGCCGAACCGTATCTTCGATCTGTTTTAAGATAAAGGACGAGATGGTCCTTGGAATGGCAAGCCCTGATCCGACGCCCACGATAAAGGCAAATGCATACCGCGAAATCCAGGCCGCTTTCGGGACATAGCGCGTAAGCATGAGCATCCCGATGGCAACCGGAATCAACAATGCCCACTCCCCATTTTCGACGATCGGCTTCCAGATGAGCTGCATGATCACCGTGTCGTAGGTCTTGACGATCGTATACCCGACCGACACACCGACGTAGAGATTCTCCGCCAATTTGAACAGCGGATTGTCCTTATAGAGAAACGTGAAGATGAAGAGGGTCAACCCCGTTGCCACCCACCCACCAATGATCGTTTCAATCGGCACTAGATTATCCTTTACACTCTGAATTCAACATCTACCCCTCGACTCAACTGGTGGCCTGAACGAGTCACCAACTGCGCGCGCCATTCTCACCCACCACCCTTGAGCGCGCCGAGACGCGCTCTTTGCCCACGCGAGGCCCTTTCAGATTTTTACTTCCCCTTCTAGAGGAGTGGCCAAGGCTGCCCTCGACTGCGCGCATCGGACGAGCACAGTTTCATCGTGCGCGTTCTGCGAGCAAGGAGGGCACCTGGCCACTCCCTCCTCATCCTTCTGAGGCCGCGCGTTGCGCGAACACAGGGGACTCATCAGGCCACCTCACCCCCCTGCTGCCTGGCTCTGCTGCGCGATGAGAAATAAAACAGGTTGCACATGATGACCAGCACGATGATTGCCAGATGGGTGGCCGACTGCGCATCCATTCCGGCGACAGCCTTACCCTTCTGGTCGATAAGAATTTCATATTCCGCCGCGCCACGCAGGCCGCCGATCAGGCCGTTGATCTGTCCGCTGCGCAACAGCGGATAGAGCCCCGGAGCCATCACGCCCGTGCAGCCCCCACCGAGTTCGAACTTGTATTTGTCCCTGCCGAACACGTACCACTCTTCCACACCGGGCCTGCCTGCGCCCAGGCTGACGGCATAGTTCACATCGCGCAAACTCTGGACGCCTTGCAACACGGGTAAGCCCTTCGTGGGTTTACCGTTGTAGTCGGCAGGGAACGCGCCATAGAGGTCCTGTCCCATGTTGATGATGACGGCGGTCCCGCCGGGGCTCCAACCAAGGAACACATAATCCTTCCCGTTCTCCTTACCCATTTCGCGGGCGACCTGTGTGACAACTTGATCGGCCATACCGGTTCCTGAAACCCAGAGCGTCAACGCGATCACCCGAAGGTTTTTCCTGAAGGCATGACGCAGCAACGAAATCGATTGGGGATGCAGCTCAGGTTTCGATGCCGGATCGAAATCCAGCGAGAGCAGGAACGTGGACCCTTCAGGAAGCGACTCGATGTGGTCGTAGACCCCGCGAACCTCCTGCGAAATCTTGATCGGCAATCCCACCGGGTAGAGCAGCGGTAAGAGCGTGCAGAGGCCGATCACCAGGAAGATGATCCGCCGATCGATCTTCAACATGCGTTCAGTGAAACTCATAACAGTGATCAGTGAACGGTGATCAGTGATGGGTACGGAAAAGACAACCGCATTTTCTCGTCACACATCACTCATCACCCATCACTCTTTTCCCCCTCCAAGATACGACCGCTCCATGCCGAAGATAATCTTGATGGAAAGCGCGACTGTCCCAAGGCTGACACCAATCAAAATCGCACGCCGCACCGACGCGTTCAGCACGTTCAAAATCCACTGAGAGAGGTCGCCGCTGAGCGGAATCAGATATTCCCCGAGAGGAACGCGGCCCATCATGACAATCACAGCCGCAATCAGCAGCACGGCCGCCTCCCGGCTCCTGGCGCGAAACGATCGATACGCGGCCGAGGCGATGAAGAATGCGAGGATGGCGAACATCGTACTCTGCAGAGGGACCATCATGAAGTTATAGACCCACCCAAAGGCCGTCATGGCGCCGTCGACGGCTTCCTTGCCGTTTCCCCATAGGCCGACCGCGATGGTGCCCAGCATGCCCACATAGAGTACGAAGCTATACCCCCATCCCGCTTCTTTGCGTCGAATCTTGACGGCATGGACGTGGAACAGACTGCTGACGCCCAACACCAACGCAAACCCCCCGATGATCTGGAGCCACTTGGTCACAGAAGTCAGCATCTGCTCCGAAGCCGGATGCGGCACATAGTATTGCCCCGCAAACACCAGCCCGGTGATCAGTGTAATGAGAAGCGGGACTTGCCGTCGGAGAAAGATCATTTCACGTCTCTGAAAATGTCCAGAAATAATTTCGGCCACTGCGCGTCGAACATCACCCCGAGGGTAGCTAATATGGTTCCAACACCAATGACGCCAAGAATCAGCGCTTTGCCGATGTCTTGTCCGCGCAGCGTGCCGACCTGCACCGGTTCTCTGGAGAGATAGGCGCTGGCCGCATAGAGTTCTTCCCCGATCAAGGTGTAGTCGCAGGTGGTGACGAAGAACGGCAGCTGATGATCTGCGTCCGTCCCGGCGATCTGGATTGCGCCGGTGCTTGCGCCGGTTTCCGTCAACAGTAACGCCTCGGCGAAATAATGCCCCATATAGAAGTTCGCCGCCGGTTTCTTGCGCAGCATGATGCCGTCCACCGCCGCGGTATAACTGAATTGATCCGAGGTAATGAAGAAATTGGAATCTTCCTTGTAGAGATCGGGCTTGCCTGCTTCCAGATAGGCCTGTTTCGTAATTTCCTGGCAGACGGCCATCGTAATCGGCTCGCGGTGGGGCACTAGCAAATCGGTCTCATAGGCGGCCGTGCGTTTGGCCACACGCCCGAGAATCACGGCTGCCGCAATGGTGGAGGGGTCGCTCATGTCATGAGCGCCGGTCATATACAGGATGGGCTTGCCCAACTCCGTCGCGCGACCGATGGCCTCATCCACCGCGTCCAGGCCGGGAATGCGCCGGAGAAAGATCTCCCGTTTTCTCGCCGTACTGATGGCGTAGAACACGATGCCGCCGAACAGAAGCGCCAGCAGTAGATTGTTCATCTGATTCCAGTTGATCCAGTTCGGTTCCGGGGTGGCCTGAACCGGCGTGGCGATGACACGATCTCCGTTCAGCACGGCAGCCACGGTAATGCTGTAGGCGTTCCCGTTTTTGAGCTCGACGCCCTTCCCATTCTTCAGTGCGAAATGGTGCTGGTCTCCGGTCGTCGGCCTCGTCCACCAGGGCCACTTGGACTCACGAACATAGCGCTGGTTCGCGGGAAACTCCGCCACGACTTTCATTGAAGCCGTATCGGATACCGTGGCGCCATCACTGAGTAAGACTTGATACTTAGTTACGGCGCTCTCGTCTGGAGCAGGCGACCAGAGCACCGTCAGGCTGCCGCCTCCATCGCTCGGGGTGTCGAACACACGAAGATTTCGTGGCGGCGTGATCGTTGTTTGAGCGAAGGCCGGCGAGATAGATAGAAAAAGAGCGACGGATAGCAGTACCACACCCCCGCACACTGAACGAGCCTGCTCACGTTTCACGTCTAACGTTTCACCTTTCACGCTTATGAGCCTTCGATCAATTCAATATTCGTCCGCGGGATGACGGCCTTGCTGCCGTCGGCAAAACGGACTTCCATCACCCGCACCTCACTCTCGGTCGGAATCTTCTGGAGGTCGGCCGGCATGCTCGCGACTTCACCAATTTTTCCGAATAAGGGGTCTCGAATGATGCGTACCTGGTCGCCAATCCTGATGCCTTCGCGCTGCGGTATGGTAGCTGCGCCGTGATCACCTAATACGCCGGCCTGTTTGGGAATGATGATCTCCGGTCGAATGACGCCGGCACGAATCTGCGTGGCTCCTGAAGTAGATGCCTGCTGTCCCGCATGGGCGGAAAGCAACGCGAATGTTTTACCGGCCATGGGGATGGAGCCGAACCCTTCGGTGAGAATGAGAGTAAAGCCGACTTGTTCAGTACCGGTGATAGCCACACCCAAGTCGTAACCTAACAGTGCGCGCAAATCCTTATCGTGAATGCCCCCGATCACCACACAGGCAACCCCCACCTCTTTGGCACGCGCCAACGCCTCGGAAGAGATGAAGGAGCCGCCCACCACGACTTTGGCTTTCATGTCTGCGGTGAGATGGCGCGGCGTGAGCGCTTCGTCTGGTGACGTCACTGCGATCACAATCTCGCCCCCGGTTTCACCGCCGATGCCGAAGATGCCCTGTACCAGGCTGCAATCCGTTTCGACCACAACGCCCTGCTGCGGAATCACCTCGACGATCCGCCCGTCCACATAGCCCAACAACTCCAGCACGCGAGGCGGCTCCCGTAGCAACACCTGCCCCGTGACCGGAGACGCAGACTCCACGACGCCGGTGATCGGCGAGCGAACTTCTGTCTTGAGCCACTTGATGAGCGGTTTGTTCTCGGCTAGGACCTCGTCCTTGCGCACTGGATCGCCAGCCTTCTTGATCAAATATTCCTGGATCTCATCCGGCGCCACGCCCAGCTGATTGGCGAGATTCAGAGGATAGACCTTCCCCGGCAGTTCCGCGCGAGCGACCGCCTGATTCGCACGCACTACCTCCCCGGTTGTGACCAGCACGCTGCCAGGCAGCGACAACATCCGTCGACGACGGACCGTGGTGTGCTCTGTCACGGTTAAGCCTGGGGTATAGGAATGGGCCATACTCTTAATACCGTGATCGGTGATCAGTGATGCGTGACGGGTACGGAGAATACATTCTCGTACAACCCCTCTCGCCCATCGCCCATCACCCTTCACTCATCACACATCACTTTTTGGATACAGATCCACCGCCTGGTACCATTTCGTCAACGCTGCCACCCTGGCTGCATGGTCGGTCAGCAACTGCAACGGGCGCCCGCGCCCGTCGAGCATGAGACCCACCACACCGCCTTGCACGTCTCGTGTGATTGACACTCCAGCCCCTGCTCCGAGATTCACCTGTTTCACCGGCTGGATCGCGATCGAAGCCTTCTGATCGCTGGCCAGGGGAATCAGCCGTAAATCACCGAATGCGAGTTGTCCCTTATCGACTCGTCCATCTGGAAACGTGATGACATATTCCGCGCACCGTTCCCCGTTCTTTCCCTGTCCGATCGGCGCAACACACGTTCCTAGATAGACCATACAATCACGGACAAAAACATCGGTCGCCGCCTTCTCATCGATCGTCGAGAGCACACCGAGGTGCGGCATCATGAAAATGCTGTCCACTGAAAGTCTCGTGACCCCGAGCGGTTCATAGGCATCCACCATCATCAGCATCGATTGCACGCGGCGCGGCGCATGGGACAGAATCCCGCCGCTTCCCACAATCAAATCGAGCTTGAGCATGTCGATCAGCGTCTTGCCGGACTGCTGCTGCTCGAACACATCTGAGATCGTGCGTTCTTGTTGTATACCCTTGAGGCCGGTTGCGAGGGACTTATGATGGATCAAGGCGAGCCGGAGCGCCTCGCGGGCAATCGCATGTTCGATCTGCAACTCGTCCAGTGTCTGGGGAATGGTCGTTGGTCGGACCATCTTGTTCTTGATCCGGTTCCGAAGTGTCTGTTCGTCGATCGTGAAAGGCACCCAGCGCATGATATTGGCGAGCCCTGCTTCCGCCAGCACGTTGGAAATACTGTATGACATGCCAAGGTTCGCGCTGACGGTTCGATTGAAGAGCCCCTCGAAGACCGAGAACACGTCCGTGGTCGCGCCGCCAATATCCACCCCGATCAAGTTCAAATGCTCCCGCTTGGCAATCGTTTCCATGATCACGCCGACCGCCGCCGGTGTCGGCATAATCGGCGCGCCGGCCATCTCGATCAGTTTCTTGTAGCCCGGCGCTTGTTGCATGACATGTTCGAGAAACAGGTCATGGATCTTGTTTCGTGCCGGCGCGAGATTCTCCCTCTCTAACACTGGACGAATGTTGTCCGTCAGCACCAGAGCCGCTTTCTCGCCCAAAATCTTCTTTACTTGCGGCTGTGCGTCCTTGTTGCCCGCATAAATCAACGGAAGCTTGTACGTCGCCCCGAATCGGGGGCGTGGCTCCGCCGCCGAAATGTACTCGGCCATCTCGACCACATGGGTGACCGCGCCACCGTCCGTCCCGCCGGATATCAAGATCATGTCCGGCCGCATCGTCCTGATACGCTCGATCTTTTCATGCGGCAATCGACCGTCGTTCGACGCCAACACATCGATGACGATCGCGCCGGCCCCGAGCGCAGCCCGTTGCGCGCTTTCACCCGTCATGTTTTGCACGACCCCAGTCACCATCATTTGCAACCCGCCGCCTGCGCTGCTGGTAGAAATATAGATATCTACGCCCGTCTTCGCATCGCGACAGGGCGTGATGATTTTGTCGTCGTCAAGAATTTTCCTGCCGGAGAGGTCTTCAATTTCTGCAATCGCGTTCAGCACCCCGCGCGTCACATCTTCGAACGGCGCTTCCACCGTCGTCGGCGCTTCACCGCGATAGGTTTGCCGGTACTCGTCGCCGACTTTTTCGATCAGAATGGCCTTGGTCGTGGTGCTGCCACAATCGGTGGCCACGATCACGTTGAGGGGATGGGTGGTCACCGGCTTCGTAGGTGCTGGACTCGGCACACTCATTGAGCGGAGGCTCCTTGAGGAGCCGGGGGAGGAGATTGGGGAGCAGACTTCGTGTCAATAATGGCAATGAGACGGGAAATCGTATCGCGTCGCTCAAGCAACCGGGCCACTTGCTCAACTTCCTTCGCCTGAAAAGCCCATTCAACAATGGGGGTCAAAAAGTATAGTGCCTGACTGCCGAGAAAGTTCATAGGACCGAGCGATTCCAGAAACACCGTGGCAGGAGCAGCCATACCTCGTTTCACCACCACATCGGCTACCCGTTCAAGCAGCGCGAAGTCTTCGGTCGTGAGCACCTGGACCGCAGACGTGGTTGAAAAGGCATGGGAAAGTTCCGCGCGAACCTTCTCCCATGTTTCTCCCACTGATGTCTTGAGGAAAGAAGCCATAACTGTCTGGAAAGGCAGAAAAATCTACAATCGAGCGGCATTATATGGAGGGGTCGAAGGAGAGTCAATAAATGTGCGGCGAGGCGCACACAAGGGTCAGGCCTTGGAGGAGTACGATCAAGCAGTCGTGCGCCGATCACCTTCTCCTAATTTTCTGCCGAAGAGCTCCAGCGCCATGCCGTAACAAATCTGGGCCGTAGCCGGATCGTAGCGGGGACCTTCGTCGCGAAGAAAGGCATGCGCATTGTTGAACTCATGCCACTGGAAATGTGCCCCGACATCACTCAGTGTGTTGTAGATCAGCGCTCGCCCCTCGCGGGGAATGTGTGGATCCTGCCTACCCCAGATCATCAGCAGCTCGCCTGTGATCTCCCCGATTCGATCCAGACTGTTGTCGCGCATGCCCTCGCCCAGACTGCGCTTGTGAATATCAGTCGCGTAGAAACAGGTGCAAGCAAAAACGTCAGGCTGCATCGCCGCGCGAAACGCCAAATGCCCCCCAATGCACATCCCCATGACGCCCAGCTGACCTGTGCAGTGCGGTGAGAGCCGAAGAAAATCCAGCGCGGCTCTCGCGTCGCCATCGTAGCTCGATAATGTCTTGGTGGTCTTAAGCCGGTTGCCACGCTCGGCGCCGGCCTCGTCGTAGGTCAGCACGGTCCCGGCTGGCTCCAGTTCATGGTAAATCTCCGGAACCGCCACCACAAATCCGTGGCTCGCCAACATCGCCGCAGTGCGCCGGATTGGCCCCGTGACCTGAAAGATCTCCGAGAATAGCACCAGGCCTGGATACCGCCCCTCCGCCACCGGACGAAAGAGATACGTGCGCATGAGCCCCGTGGGAGTGTCGATATCAGCCGACTCAGTATCTGTGATGATCATCCCGGTCTCCGATTGATTGACAGGAACGACTCTTCATCATTCACATGTGGGGGAAGCCGGTAGACCCTGATAGACAAATTTAGTATCCCCGCCCGGTGCTGCCACCGCGTCCCATCCGATCCAACGGAAGCGCTTCGTATCGTGTCTTCATGTCCGGATGCTCGTTGAGATAGCCCTTCACTGCCACATCATCGGCGAAAACCTCCGGACTGCGCTTTCGATACTCCTCGACCGTCAGATCATACTTTTCCAACAGCGTGCCGAGTTTCGCATGGATGTCCGCGCCCATCTCCTTCATCTGTTCTGCCGACGGGCGTTGCCCATCCTTGAACTGCCCTCCACCTTTAAAATAGTTTGTCATCATCTCACCGATATCGACGCGCGCCTTCACAAATTTTTCTACCTCAGCCGGCTCCGTCGCAAGGCTAACGCCTGAAAACAGCAGGACTCCCAACGAGATTCCGATGATGTGACGTGGCAGATTCATGGACATGAACTCCTTGTAAAAATTGGATACGACCTTCGTTCTGCGGAACAACACCCATCATACCATCCCGGCAAGACGAAAAAGGAGGGGGACGAGGAAGGGTAGCCTGGCCGTCCTCCTGCTCGCGAAACGCGCACGATAAGAATGTGCTCGTTCGACGCGCGCATTCGAGGATCAACCAGGCTACCCCGTGAAAAGGAAACGAGCAAGATTGGAAGAATCATTTAGTATAGATGACGGTCGCTCGACGCGTGCGGGACAGGACCACCTTACTTACGCCTTTACACCGCTTCTCGATCAGCCTCTGCACCCACAGGAGCACATGCAACCGAGAGGTTCTCGAATAATAGGTTTTCACGGGATTATTTCTGCTAGGATGATGGCGTCTGGATAGATGACCTATGACATCGATAGAAAGGACGCTACCATGAACACCACGAAACTCATTGCCGCGGTGATCGTCATCGCTCTGATCGGGCTCCCGTCCCTATCCTTCGCAAGAGCGCGAGGGGGCGGATATGGTGGGGGATATTCCAGCGGGTCAAGGAGCGGTAGTCCTTCAGGAAGTATCGGTAGCCGTGGATCACGCACCTATGACCAGAACGGCTCAAAGCCGATTGAACAGTCGACAACACCCAAGCCATCCGCAGCCACTCCACCGTCAACGTCGAACGCCCCGTCGGCTGCATCCCAGCCGGCGCCGGCCATGCA
Organism: Nitrospiraceae bacterium; assembly: GCA_041743755.1. Lineage (GTDB taxonomy): Bacteria > Nitrospirota > Nitrospiria > Nitrospirales > Nitrospiraceae > Palsa-1315. Next base: position 30,178 of record JBGTMB010000161.1, read on the forward strand.
GCCCTCGTTTATGCAGCGCAACCCCATGCTGACTGGCATCGCTGCCGGCCTCGCCGGATCATGGATCGGCCATATGCTGTTCGGCGCAACAAACAGTAATGCTGCGAGTACCACCGAAACCGGCGAGACCGGCGCGGCTGCTGGGGGTTCCAGTTCCACTGGGATACTCCTCCTTCTTCTACTTGCAGGCGCGGGAGCCTTGTTTTATTTCCTGAAGATACGGCGACCCGTTCCTGAATTTTCCGGTATTTCGCGCAGTAGCGCAGTCAGCGGCAGTCTGTTGCGAGAACCCTCCGCTTCAACCCTCCAAACCACCGCGGTAGTCAGCGAAGTCACCTCGGCTGACAAGGCGGCCTTTCAACAGCTACTGACCGATATTCAAACAGCCTGGAGCCACCAAGACCTGGCAGGACTACGGCGATTCGTCACACCGGAAATGCTGTCGTATTTCAGCACCGCCTTAGCCGAACAAACCAGCCTCGACATCTCCAATCATGTTGAAGACGTGGTGCTCGTACAGGCAGATGCCCGGGAAACCTGGATCGAAGACATGACGCACTACGCAACAATCGGGCTTCGCTGGAGTGCCCGTGATTACACCGTGTCCTTGACCAAGCAGCGGGGAGAACCTGGCTATCTTGTCGAAGGCAGCGAAGAGACGCCGACCGAGTCCAGCGAAGTCTGGACATTCATGCGATACCAGAATGGAAAGTGGTTGCTCTCTGCGATTCAGCAATAGGAAGGTGAGAAGCGGACAGGTGCCCTCTTGCTCATAGAACGCGCGCCCTGAGGAGTGGCTCGTTGAACGGCAGCACGTCAAGTAACATGGGTGGATCAGGACCTGAGTGACCACTATGGTCACTATCATATTGGCTATCGCTGGTGGGGGTATGCTAGAGTATCAAGTTATTGCTGAGCGCGCGTTCTGGATTGATTTGAGGCCACGTGCGAGAGAACGGCGCCCCGACCTCTCCGCAACGGCGGGGTGGCAATGAACAACCGGAGTGACGCTTCACTCCTTAACAGATTACAGGGAGAGATCATGACCACGAAACCCATAAAGCCCGTGCATGCAAGACCAGACACGGCCTGGGTCCGCATTCCTGATGGCACGAAGGTCAAACACCGGCATGAAGGACACATCGGATTCATCGATGGGCTTACCGAGATCGTCAGTGGACCGAACCGGAATCCTGACGGGAAGACGCAATATCGCATGAATATCGGGGCACCGGATCGACAGCTCGTGACCGAGAGCGATTTATCTATTTTGATCGACGATGAAGACCTTGTCATCATGCTACGGCAAAAGGCACCCTATCGCCGCGCGGTGACACAATCATTGCACAGCGTACTCGCACCAGATCGCTTCGTGAAGCTTAACTAGCAGTTCTCGAAAAGGGATTTGGAAGCGCCCGATATTCCTGATCTTCTCGGCTGGGACAAGAGAGAACGTCCCCGTAGGGTGCTCAAAAACTCCTTCCAGCAAGGTCCGAAATGAACCGACACCGCGGAGGAGGTACCGACCGACCTTCGTGGGGCCGTTCGCCCATAATAATGAATCTTGGCGAACGGAAAACCGACTCCAGCGATTCAGACCTCCGGGAATCTATCGGTACGTTGAAGATTTCGATGAGCTGAGAACGAAGCTGTGGGAGTGTGTCAGTACCCTTCTCGAATCGGAGGCAACCATGACAGAAACCTGCTACGCCAAAGGCAAAAAAGTTATTTTGGTCACCAATCAGATCAAGAACGGTAAATGGCTATGCACATTTTCTATTCCAGAGTTCAGCCATCTTGTTGATAGTGGCCTCCAAGGCCAGGACCTGTCGAAAGGCCACAAGACGGAATGGGACGCGAGAAGCAACGCGTTTCAGCGTGCCAGGTTGTTCCTGGATCGGTCACAGGACATGACGCAAGGGCATCCTCTAGAGAAGACCTAACCCGCCCGCCTCATTTGTGAAGGCTCGTCGCAACCCAGCCCGAGCATGCGTTCCTCGTGGAGTGTATCTCGTCTCTCGCATACAACGATCTGGCACAGTGACTCAGCATAGTGTTGGCGCTAGAACAACTCCCAGGATGCTCACAATGGCCGTCCAGCGCGGCCGCAGCGAGTGAAGACCGGAGACGTACCCTCTGGGGCGCACGGTGCGACGAATAAGGAGCGCCACGTCTGTGCGCGCCGCCGAGTTGGTGAGGCGGCCGGGTCCCCGTTGAGGATTTCGTTGAGCCGAGAACGTCGCTGGCGGACTTTTTCAACAGCCTGTTACGCCCAGGTCCGGTGAACTTCGCTCACGTGCTCTACCCCGCCCACCGCGCTAATAATCCATCTGACATCGTCAGGGATCGAAACCACCCGCAACTCTGCACCGTGGCCGTTGGCTGCTCCGCCAAGTTCCTCTACAACTTGAGCCAACTTTAGATCATCGCGTGGGATCAACATTCCGCACTGATTGAGACTCGGTTCATTCGGCGTCGCCGAGTCCGGCCAGTACGCGCCAAGGTCTGTTTCTGTAAGCGCCTCCTGTTGGCCCAGCTCACGCAATCGCAGAAACGCCTGATGGCTCAGGCAAAAACTGTTGTAGCTCTTATTGATCACAATCTTTTTCATCGCCCAATCCCTTTCTCTTTTCCGTTACCGTTCTCGATGTCACGTACGCATCAAAGGGCTACGTATCAGATGCCCCCTCCCTGCGCGACCGGTCAAGCGATCTTCGCCGGATCCGCGTACGCATTCGTATAGTTTCCGGACCAATGGGAATAGCGCCGGTTGGCCCAGGTGTTGACCTCGCCATTCTGGGTTGTGCCATAGCGCTTCGCCAGCACGGCCGTGAATGTGCCCAGGTTCCCCCCGATCTCCAGAAGATCCGCATCCGTAATCTTCTCCCACTTCGCTTTGAGTGGCGCCTTAAGTTGGATCCAAAACGCTTTAAATTGTTCTTGATTCATGTGGCACTCCTTTCTCACGTGACTGATCGTATCGGTAGACACAGAGTGACTGCCCTGTCCTATCGGTTGGACACCACCCCTGCACTCGTCAGGGACAGCAGTAGTGGGCCACACACACGTGGCAACCAATAGGTGCTCAGGCGTAGAAGCGGCGGAGACTGGAGAATCAGACGCACGGGAACGTATGAGGGAGTGCTGTGCGAGAGATGGGACAGTCGGCGTAGCTCAGAACGTCGTATTCATCTTACAGGGCACAGAGGGGCAGAGTCAATGCGAGGAATCCTGCCTCTCTGGTTTGTCTGGCCAATCGGGTCCATCTGGTTAGTTTCGTTCAAGCAAACAATCCACATGAACAAGGCAGGCCGGCTGCTAGATATCGGGAATCTGCCAATCAATAGGTGGCAGATTAGCGCCCTCAAGGCCTCGGTTGACGCGCGAGAAGCACCGGCATCCGAAAAACTTCCTGGCCGACAAGGGCGAGGGGTGCGCTGTTGCGACCACAGTATGATGCGATTGCGTGATTAATACCCGCTTCTTCTGAGCTTCTCGTCCCCACAAGACGAAGACCACCCGAGTCTGCTTGGCGGCAACCAACTCGATAATACGATCGGTGAATCGCTCCCAACCGCGTCCATGATGCGAATTGGCCTGGCGAGCCCGGACGGTGAGAATCGTGTTGAGCATCAGCACGCCCTGCCTGGCCCAGGGCTCCAGATACCCGTTATTGGGGACCTGGCATCCCACATCGTCATGGAGCTCCCGATAGACATTTCGCAACGAGAAGGGCAGCGGCCGAACGGTGGGTTGCACGGAAAAACAGAGGCCATGGGCATGACCAGGCCTGGGATAGGGATCCTGC
>JBGTMB010000162.1:0-3992 GCA_041743755.1 Nitrospiraceae bacterium
AAACTGCTGAATTGCTGGTCGTCACAATAGTTTTCCACTGCCTTTAGGTTCTCCTTCATGAGGCTTCGATGTTTTGACCAGCGCACGCGCAAAGTCGCCTGCCAACTGGATCCTTCAAACTGAGCAATTTTGACCAGACAATCTTCTATCTAATTGGATAGATTTAATCATAGATTTCGCGCGGCTGGACGATAGAGTTGCGAGCTGTATCACACCTCCGATGTGTCAGGGACGCTGTCGAGACTTCTCATCATACCGGGCGGCGGCGAACGAGGAATTCTGGGCTTTTGACGGTTTGGCGTGAATTTGCCGCTGAGCAAGTTTCGTCAGGATCAAGTGCCCAAGGGAGCGGTGCAGTCGCTGTTCATTCCAATCAAGTCGTCGGCGCTCGATCTTCGGTGTCGCATTGTACATCGACACACACGTTGGCCTTGAGACATTCGTCTCGAACCGAGCGGTGCTCTATGCAAAATGCGCCGAAGAGGGGCAATCCAAGCCGCCATCGTGAGTTAGACTGGTTCGCGAGACCTCGCTTATAAGAAAGAGGCCTCACACGTGAAGGTAAGCAGCAAGATCGATCTCGGAAGTTTGCTTCATTTCAGGGCAAGCTTCCCCGAAAACGCCTTAGCGGAACAGTACGCCGGCGGCGAGCCCCCGCTTCGTTCGGAGCTCTTCAGCGCCGATCAAATGGAGCAACACGGCAAGACTCTGGCTGGCCTGCACCAGCTGAGTCCGGGACAGGCTCCAGACCAGCTTCTAAACAGGTTGGCTGAGAATGAAGGTGTGCTGATCGGAGTCCGCGATCTGTTGGCAGAGGCGGCAAAGGCAAACCGTCGGATTACGCCGGCCGGGGAATGGCTGCTCGATAACTTCTATCTTATCGAAGAACAGATTCGCACGGCGAAGAGACACTTGCCCAAGGGGTACAGCCGGGAGCTGCCTCGCTTACTGAATGGTTCAACCGTCGGACTTCCGCGCGTGTACGACATCGCGATCGAGACGATTTCACACGGCGATGGACGAGTCGATCCGGGAGGCCTCAGCAGTTTCGTTGCCGCCTACCAAACTATCACTGGGCTTACATTAGGCGAATTATGGGCCATCCCTATCATGCTCCGGCTGGCACTGATCGAGAATCTCCGACGCGCGGCAACGCGGATCGCCGCCCACAGGATTGACCGCAATCGGGCCGACTACTGGGCGGATCAGATGATGGACATCGCAGAGAAGGATCCGAAGAGTCTGATTCTGGTGATCGCAGACATGGCGCGGTCGAGCCCACCGATGGCGAGTGCGTTTGTGGCAGAGTTCACGCGCCGGTTGCAGGGACAGAGCCCCGCCTTGGCGTTGCCGCTTACCTGGATCGAACAGCGGCTCTCCGAGTCCGGCCTGACCATTGAGCAGTCGGTGCAATCGGAAAACCAACAGCAGGCCGTCGACCAGGTCTCCATCAGTAACAGCATCGGCAGTCTCCGGTTTCTGGGCGCGATGGACTGGCGCACGTTCGTTGAGACGATGAGCGTGGTCGAGCGGACGCTGAGTGAGGATCCCGCTGCAGCCTACGGCAAGATGGATTTTGCCACTCGCGATCGCTACCGGCACGTGGTGGAGAAGATAGCGAGATGCAGCCGCCTCTCGGAACATGAAGTCGCGCGCCACGCGATTCATCTGGCGCAGCAAGGCGCGAGTAGGAAAGGCGTCGACGACCGAGAAGCCCATGTTGGTTTTTATCTGATCGACAAGGGCGTGCCACATCTCGAACGAGCGGCGGAGGTGCGCCTCTCCCCATCTAACACGCTTCAGCGGACGAGTGGTCGGTTTCCGTTGCTCCTCTATGTCGGCACGATCGTCTTGATGACGGGGGTCTTCACCGGCGGCTTACTGGCACTGGCCTATGCCGAGGATGAGGAGGGTTGGCTCCTCGCACTGGTCGGCCTCCTGTCCCTCATCTGTACAAGTCAACTGGCGGTCGCGCTGGTGAATTGGCTTGCGACAGTGTCGGTGACGCCGCATGCCCTGCCGCGAATGGACTTCTCCAAAGGCATTCCCCAGGAATTCCGTGCACTGGTTGTGGTTCCGACTATGCTGAGCAGCGTTGAAAACATCGAAGAGCTGACCGAGGCGCTCGAAGTCCGGTTCCTGGCCAATAGGGACGGCCACCTGCATTTCAGCCTGTTGACTGATTTTCAAGACGCGCACGAGGAAACCCTTCCGGAAGACGAGTCCCTGTTGCGGCTGGCCCAGAAAAGAGTTGAAGAGCTGAATGGAAAGTACAGAAAGACGACAGGCGATTTGTTCTTTTTATTTCATCGCCCGCGCCGATGGAACCCTGGAGAACGGATCTGGATGGGGTACGAACGCAAACGAGGCAAGCTTGCGGAGTTGAATAGATTTCTGCGAGGTGGCTCACGGGATTGCTTCTCCCTCATCGTCGGCGAGACTGAGGTGCTGTCGAAGGTGCAATACGTGATCACTCTCGACACGGATACACAACTGCCGCGTGATGCGGCGCGTCAGTTCGTAGGAACCATGGCGCATCCGCTGAATCGTCCGCGGTACGACGAGCACAAGCAGCGTGTCTGCGAAGGATACGGCATCCTGCAGCCACGCGTCGGCGTGAGCCTCCCAGGCACGAATCAGTCGCGCTATGCGCAACTCCACGGGAGTGAGCCCGGCATCGATCCTTATACGCGCGCTGTCTCCGATGTATACCAGGATCTGTTCAGTGAAGGCTCGTTCATCGGCAAGGGGATCTATGAGGTGGACGCGTTCGAACGCGCACTCGCGGGTCGCTGTCCCGAGAACCGAATTCTCAGCCACGATCTTCTGGAAGGGTGCTACGTGCGGGCGGGGCTGCTGAGCGATGTGCAATTGTATGAGGAGAATCCCTCTTGCTACAGCGTGGATGTGAGCCGGCGGCACCGCTGGATCCGTGGGGATTGGCAGCTTGCTGGGTGGCTCCTGCCGCGCGTCCCAGGTCCAGGAGCACAGCGTCAGAAGAATCCGCTCTCTGGACTGTCCCGATGGAAGCTTTTCGACAACCTTCGGCGTAGTCTTGTCCCGTCTGCGTTGACCGCCCTGTTGCTGCTCGGCTGGACAGTCTTGTCACCGTTCTGGTTGTGGACCTTGGCGGTGATCGGCATCATCCTGATTCCTCCGTTGCTTGCCGCGATCCTGGATCTGTTTCAGAAGCCGGAGGATGTGTTGCCGGAGCAGCATGTCGCCGCCGCGCTGCGCTCGGCCGGGCGGCACAGCGTTCAGACGGTATTGACGGTTGTATGCCTTCCCTACGAGGCGTTCTTCAGTTTGGATGCGATTGTACGCACGATCTGGCGAATGTTGGTCACGCGTACGAGACTGCTGGAATGGAGTCCGTCAAGCAATCAGGGTCGCGATCGCCGCACAGGTCTTGTCGCCTATTGTCGGAGGATGTGGGTCGGGCCTGTTCTTGCCACGGCCTCAGGGATCTATCTGACGCTGTCGGAGCCGAGCGCGTTCGATGTGGCGATGCCCATTCTGGGTCTCTGGGTTTCCTCCCCCGTGGTCGCATGGTGGATCAGTCAAACGATGACTCGGCGCGAAGTGTATTTAACGGGCGACCAGATGGTCTTTCTCCGGAAGCTTGCCAGGAAGACGTGGGCGTTTTTCGAGGAGTTCGTCGGGCCGGACGATCATTGGTTGCCGCCTGATAACTATCAGGAGCATCCTGTGGCTGTGGTTGCTCATCGCACGTCGCCGACCAATATGGGACTCGCGCTGCTCGCAAACTTGTCCGCGTACGACTTCGGGTACGTGTCGGCCGGACAACTTATCGAACGCACGACGAACGCGTTTCACACGATGGAAGGGTTGGAACGTCACCGAAGCCACTTCTATAACTGGTACGACACGCAATCTCTGAAACCGCTGCTGCCGACCTATGTGTCGACGGTGGACAGTGGAAATCTTGCGGGCCATCTGCTGACACTGCGGCCGGGTTTGCTCGCACTCCC
>JBGTMB010000163.1:0-4363 GCA_041743755.1 Nitrospiraceae bacterium
CGAAGCACCCGATTCTCTTGCTCCAAACGGTATTGGTCCAAGGCATGTTTGACGCGCAGCGTGACATTTTCGAGCGACAAGGGCTTTTCAATATAGTCATACGCCCCCAGCTTGATCGCCTTGACCGCTGTTTCGATCGAGCCGTGCCCGGACATCATCATGATTTGTGCCGTCGGCGCCACCTCGCGAACTCGGCGCAGCGTTTCCATGCCGTCCATTTCCGGCATCCAGATATCGAGGAGCATGAGATCTGGCGGATCCATGGTGTAGACGCGCAACGCCTCCAAGCCGTTCTTGACCACCGCCACGTCATACCCTTCGTCCCGCAGAATGCTGCTCAAGGATGTGAGAATTGGCTCTTCGTCATCCACAATTAAAATCGATGCAGACATGACCCCCCCGTGATGTGTGATCGGTGATAAGTGATCGGTGAGGCGGTGAGAATCTTGCCGCGCATCCCCCGTCACTCATCACTTCTTCAGCTAGACTGGCAATTCGAACGTGAACACGGCTCCTTTCGGCTGATTCTGGCTGGCCTGAATCTGTCCTTCGTGATCGGTAATGATGCGCCGCACGATCGCCAATCCCAGTCCCGTTCCCGTCTTCTTCCGCGTAAAGTAGGGCACAAACAGTTTTTCCTGGTCTTCCGGCGCAATACCCGGGCCTTCATCTGCTACGCTCACCACGGCCCGTCGACGTTTCGTATCATACTTGGTCGACAGCCACACAGTCCCTTTTTGTTGCATCGCCTGGATTGCGTTGTCCAGCAGATTGACCATGACTCGCTTGAGTTGCTCCCGGTCGAAATTGAGCGACGGGAGGTCTTCGTCCAGCTCCACGATCAGTTCCACATCCTTGTGGGCCCCTCGAAAGAGCGCCGTCACTTCGTTCATCACATCGTGGAGCGACTGATGCGCCATCTGTGGAGTCGGCAGGCGGGCAAACTTGGAAAATTCGTCGACCATATGCTTGAGACTCGTCACCTCGTTGACGATCACGTTCGTGGACTCGTCGAAGATCGCATCGAAATCCGGTGACTTCTCAACATACTTCTTTCGCAAACGTTGCGCGGACAATAGGATCGGCGTCAACGGATTCTTAATCTCATGGGCCACCCGCCGTGCCACCTCCTGCCAGGCCGCCACTTTTTGCGCCTTGATCAATTCTGTGAGATCTTCGAACACCAGCACGATACCGAGGTCCTTATTCCCTTCGTCCTTCATGCGCGAACCGTGAAGCCCGATGATCAGGAATCTGCCCTCGATCTCCATCGGCCCCTCGAGTGCCAGCGTATCGCGTCGATCCGCCAGCATCCGATCATAGACTGTCTGGAACAGATCGAGACGGAATTCTTTGAACACTTCATTGGCGGGTCTGTCACGAAATCGATCTGCCTCAAGCCCAAGGATCCGTTCACCGGACGGATTGAAGTTGGTGATCAACCCGTTCTTGTCGATGGAGAGCAAGCCGGCGGCGATCGTTTCAACCACCGTCTCGATGTACGCACGACGGCGATCGAGTTCAAGATTGCTGTGGCGCAACGAAATATTAGCCGCCTCGATCTCGGACTTATTTCCCTGCAGATCCGAGGTCATACGGTTGAACGAATCGATGAGTGTGCCGATCTCATCGGTGGCCTTGGCTTCGATCCGGACAGAGAGATCCCCTTGGGCGATGGCTTCGGTGGCTTCCGCTAACCGTTGAATGGGCACCGTGATGCTGCGCGCGACATAAAATCCAAACCAGGTTGCCCCGAACAAAATGAGCACGGTGATGACGGCGACGAAGAGATAGGCTCCGACTTTAATGGGGTTCTTCATGGCCTTGGTCTGCTTATACTCGTCGTACTGATGGCCGATCCCTTCCATTTTCGCCAACAATGATTCCGGTACATAGGCCTCCACCACGACCACACCGCCGATCTCGCCGTTCCGTCCGCTGGCAGCGATCGGGGCAGCAGCTCGAACCAAGCGCCCAGTTTGCGCCTCCTGGACCGCATTCACTTCCTGCTTTCCGGTGATCACCTGGAGGACTAGTTGACCGATGGGTAGATCGAGCGCCACGGAAGGGATGTCGAGATCCAACGCCTTGGTGAGCGTTTCCATTTTAGCCGAAAAGACTTCAATCCCTGCCACGCCGAACTCCGTTCGCTTGCGCGCCATCGCCGCGACCAACAGATCGCGGTGCTCTGTCAGCAGCATGTCCTCTCGATAGATTTCATGGCTGATGGCCCGGGCACTGTTCACCGCGAGGGTAATGTGGCCGGCGTGTTGCATCTTGGCCACGTCGTATGAGTCACGCATAACCTGTTCAATCTGATCGCTGAACCATACGTCTACGGCCTTATTGACCAGCCCGCTTGCGACCAGCGCGAGGAGCACCGTTGGAATGAGTGAAAAACCGATGAAGGCCGCCACTAACTTTGTCCTGAATCCCGACCCGAACAGTCGATGTCGCCGCTCGAAATACGCCTTAATGAGGTTGCGGGAGAGCAGCAACAATAAAACGACAAACCCGATCAGATCGAGATTGAGCAGCAGCAGGACGAACGCATAGCTGGTCGTCGGGAGAAAGGAGTCCGTTTCTTCGCCGCTGGGAGCCAGGAAATGTGAATAGTAAAAGGTCAGCGCCAGACAGGGGATCAGCAGAATCAGGACGATCCAGACCGGCCGCAAATGCATGGTCTTGCGTTCCGGCTCCGGGGTACGCTCGGGTCGTGAAGAAGACTGGTCAGCATGAGGACGCGGCGGCGCGATCCCGGTCATCGCACGATGGTCCAGTTTTGCCCCGGATAGGGAGCGTGAGTTCTTTTGAGTATCATTCACATCCGGCATCACTGAATTGTCGGCGCTAGAAATATGGAAGACGGAATACGCGCACTCACCGAATCAGGGGAGTGTTCTCCACGTCGTATCAGCCCTGGCGGCTGACAGGCACGTTTGGGGTCGGCAGGTGGCAAGGGGGTACGGCTACTTGGCAGCTAAACTCACGTATTTCATCCGAAGGGCGTAGAGCATATCCCTCAGCACTGCCTGTTCTTCCGTTGTGAGATTGCCGTTGGTCTTGTCCTCTAAGACCGAGAGTAAGTCGATAATGTCTTTCGCTTGCGGTAGATTCGGCGGCATCGGAGGTTGCTGGGGATCAAGCTGTTCCCCCATCAACATCATCGAGGAGCTGCCCAATGAAATGACAAAGGAGGAAAAGGTGACAGGAATTCCCGAACTTTGGTGCGGATCGGATGATGCCGCCTCCTGGTGGGGCTGTTCCCCCGACATGGCAGGCGGAGTGGTGGGGGGACGGTCTGGTCCACTCCCGCCCCGCCGATCCCGAACGACAAATCCTTCTTCCTGTTCTGCGGCCACAGGCCTTTCCCCCGCGCTAGATGCAGCGCTGGTACCCTATCATAGGCTCTAAAGCGGCGCAAGCCGCACAGCAGGATGCTGAAAAAGTCCGACAGCGTCGTTCTCACCTCGAAAGCATCCTCAACGTAGCCCAGAGGCTACGCCTCCGGTGCTTTCATCGGCTGCGGCCTTGCTGGACGGACCTTTTGAGCATCCCGCGAGGTGTTCGTTTTTTTGTGCGATACGTGTGGGCAATTGAGTGTCCACCGTACCACAATCGTTTCCCACAGCTTGCTAGCCGATTGAAGCCTGTCGAGAACCAGGTATAATGCACGAGTAAATTTGTGTGGCCACGAGGGAAGCAATGTCGGAACGGTTTCATACACTGGTCGAATTGATGGCCGCGTTACGTGCGCCGGACGGATGTCCGTGGGATCGTAAGCAAACACATGAGTCGCTGAAACCCTATCTGCTCGAAGAAACCTATGAGGTGTTAGAGATCCTCGACCGGCAGGATCGTACCAAGCTCCCGGAGGAGCTGGGCGATGTGCTACTCCAAGTGCTCTTTCATAGCCAGATCGCGTCAGAGGCGGGCAGCTTTACCATTGAGGACGTGCTTGAACAGCTGGCCGACAAATTGATTCGACGGCATCCCCACGTATTTGAACAGGGGGCGTCAGATCTGACCCCGAAGAATGCAGATCAAGTGGTCGCGCGATGGGAAGAGATTAAACGGACGGAGCGACAGGCCTCCGGACAACCAGACTCGGTGCTCAACGGCGTGCCGCAGACTTTGCCTGCTCTTCTGAGAGCCTATCAACTTCAAGCCCGCGCCTCACGTGTCGGCTTCGATTGGACCCATGATGCTAAAGGCTTCGATCAGGTTCTTGGCAAGATCGAGGAGGAAATCCAGGAACTCCGTGCTGCGATCCGAGCCCCGGCGTCGGATCAGGCAGAGCCCGACGCCAGCGCCGCAACCGCTCGACAAGCGCAGATCGTCGCGGAGTTCGGTGACGTGGTCT
>JBGTMB010000164.1:0-9867 GCA_041743755.1 Nitrospiraceae bacterium
ATGGCTTTGTGGCCCAGCGCTAAGGCCTTCCGCAACACGAAGGTCGTTTGCGGCATCGGGCCCTCTTTCGCGTCGATCAAGATGAGGACGCCGTCTACCATGCGCAGGGTCCGTTCGACTTCACCGCCGAAGTCGGCGTGCCCCGGTGTATCGACGATATTGATCTTCACGCCTTTGTAGATCACGCTGGCGTTCTTGGCCCGGATGGTGATCCCGCGCTCACGTTCCTGGTCCATCGAGTCCATGATCCGTTCGCCCATATCGTCGATCTTGCGATGGACATGGGTCTGTCGGAGCACGGCGTCGACCAGGGTCGTCTTGCCATGGTCGACGTGGGCGATGATCGCAATATTTCGGATATCGCTTCTGCGCTCTTTGGGCTCGAGTTGGGTCGTCACGGGAGATTCTGTTGCGGCGGCTGTCTGATCCATAGATGTTGCTGCATGCTCCAAAAAAAAGACGCCCAGAAACCCAGGCGTCGGACAGTAGTATACCCGAAGGGCGAGGCCTACACAAGCGATGTTAGGAGAAGCGACACAGGCGGCGCGTCGCTGACACCGGCTTGAATCTTGAGTTTTGAGGGCCTCCACGGTATGGTGGCCGTGAGAATCTTCTCAGGAATTCTGCTCCCCTCAAGGGTTATCCCGCGTAATCATGATAGATCGGCCCGTACAACTCTCTGATACGCCTCGTCAACCGCCGCCTCGTCGTCCATGGCGCTGGTGGCAGATCTCGCTCCTGGGCCTGGGGGCGATCATAGCGATGGGTGGGCTGACCGCGGGTGGGTTGCTGTGGCACTTCTCAAAAGACCTTCCTGCGTTGGACCAGTTAGGGACGTATCAGCCAAGTCTCGTCACGCAGGTCTATTCGGTTGATCAGAAGCTCATCGGTCAATTTTTCATCGAACGGCGCATTCTGACTACGGGGGCAAACATTCCCGAACGGCTACGGCGTGCGGTCATCGCAGTTGAAGATGTCCGGTTCTTCGAGCATCCCGGCCTCGACTACATCGGCATGCTCCGTGCGGCCTGGACGAATGTGCGCAGAGGGAGCAAGGTCGAAGGAGCCAGCACGATTACCCAGCAATTGGCGCGATCGTTGTTTCTGTCGTCCGAACGGACCTTCGACCGCAAAGTTCGTGAGCTCATTCTGGCCTATAAAATGGAATTGGTCCTGACGAAAGACCAAATTCTTGAGCTGTATTTGAATCAGATTTACTTCGGGCAAGGCGCCTACGGGGTCGCGACGGCGGCTCAAACATATTTCGGAAAAGATCTCTCCGCTCTCACGGTTGGAGAATCAGCATTTCTGGCGGGGCTCCCGAAATCGCCGAACCATTATTCGCCCTTCAAGGCCTACGACCGCGCAAAAAAGCGACAGGAGCATGTCCTGGCGCGCATGGAAGAGGCGAAGTTCCTCACCGCGGCAGAACGCGAACAGGCTGCGGCGGAGATCCTCAATTTCCGCCGTCCGGGCGTTGAACAGGCTGCGCCCTACTTTGTGGAATATATCCGACAGTTGCTCGTCGCGAAGTATGGTGAAGAGACGGTGTATAAGGGCGGGCTCAAAGTCCATACGACCTTGAATATGGAGATGCAAAAGGCTGCTGAAGCGGCTTTCGCGGTGGGTCTTCGTGAACTGGACAAGCGCCAAGGGTGGCGTGGTCCGCTTCGAACGGTCGATGTGACTGCGCCGGTTACGTCCCCTGTTGTCGCAGAGGGGGATCTGATTCTGAAGGTGGGGGATTATCGCGAAGGGTTCGTCACCAGAGTGGGGAAGGACCATTTCCTGGTGCAGGTTGGCTCGATGGTGACCAAGCTTGCGTTTGACGATATGGCATGGGCGAAGCGCCGTCTGACTGGGCCGGATTTGGCGAAAGATGTCGTCGTCAATCAGAATCTTAAGCAAATACTCAAGCCCGGCGATGTCATTGAGGTCATGGTGAAGAAACTGGATCGTGACATGGTCTATGTGCAAATGGACCAGACTCCTCTGATTGAGGGAGGGTTGATTGCGCTGGAGCCAGCCAAAGGCGAGATTCGAGCCATGGTGGGCGGCTACGATTTCGGTCGCAGTGAATACAATCGGGCGGTGCAGGCGCATCGTCAGCCCGGGTCCGCATTCAAACCGATCATCTACGCGACGGCTATGAATCAGGGGATGAGCCCTGGGTCGGTGATCCTTGATGCGCCGGTCGTCTATGCGCAGGAACAAGATGAGAAAACATGGAAGCCGGAGAACTATGGAAGAAAGATCCATGGCATGGTGAGTTTGCGGGACGCGCTGGCCCATTCGCACAACCTCGCGACGGTTCGGCTGCTGGACAAGGTCGGCGTCAAGAGCGTCATCGAGTTTGCGAAAACGGTTGGGATCACCAGTCCATTGGCGGCAGATCTGTCTTTGGGGCTGGGCTCATCGTCTGTCGGGCTGATGGAACTGACCTCCGTCTACAGTGTGTTTCTGAACCAGGGGAATCGTGCAGAGCCTCATGGGATCCTGTCCGTGAAGGACAACGCGGGACAGGTGCTTGAACAGGCGGAGTCGCAAGCCATTCCAGTCATCTCTAAAGAAACGGCGTACTTGATTACCAACATGATGGAAGACGTGGTTCAAAAGGGGACCGCGCAGGCGGCAAAAGTGATTGGGCGACCGGTTGCAGGGAAAACCGGAACCACCGACGAGTTTATCAATGCCTGGTTTATCGGCGGTGCGCCGAACTTGGTTGCGGGCATCTATGTCGGATTCGACGATCGACGGTCACTCGGCGAAACGGAATCGGGGGCGCATGCCGCGCTGCCTATCTGGATCAATTTCATGCAGGCCGCGCTCACGCCGCTCCCCATCGTGGCCTTCACCATTCCGGAAGGCGTCACCTTCGTCAAGGTCGATCCGTCGACGGGACTTCTCGAGGATGAGCAGGAGGGGCAGGCGAGCACCGTCGAGCTCTTTACCAAAGGCAGCGAGCCGACTCAAACGACTCAGCACCGACTGGATCCGGTAGATTTCTATAAGCTCGATCAAATCCCGGAGGGGGCGCTCTAGCAGGATGCTGAAAAAAGGTGGGAAGGGTAGCCTAGTCGTCCTCCTGCTCGCGGAACGCGCACGATAAGAATGTGCTCGTTCGACGCGCGCACTCGAGGATCGACCAGGCTACCCCTGAAAATGAAACGAGGAATGGGGAAGACGCGCGCAGTTGGGATCATCCCACCCACCCCTTATAAAGTGACAGCTTGCTGCGGCCTTGTTTGGGAAAAGGCGCGTCTCGGCGCGCCGGGGTTGGGAGGGTGAGAAGGCTGGCCTTTTTGAGCATCCTGCGTAAATATCTAGAATCCTCAGAGGTGATCTCACAGGTAAGTGGGGATAGGTGAAGGGGCATTCTTTCTAGTCTGTCAGATCCGCAGCGTAAGAATCCCCTTGAGCGCCTGGTCAATATCTTCCGATGAGGTGAGGAGACTTGGCGCCACCCGCGCATACTGTGTCGCGTAGGGTGTGACACTCCCAATGATCTTTTTTTGCCGAAGCCGTTCGGTCACTTGTCGTGGCGTCATGCCTTCCACTTCAAAGCAGACGATGCCGGATGAAAGGTCTTGTGACATCGGCGTGTGCAACGTGACATGCGGCATCTTGGCCAATCCCTGCTTCATATGCTGATTCAGTTCGGAGATACGTTGTGTCACACGAGCCTTGCCGATCGCCCGATGAAATGTGAATGCCTCGTTGAGTGCCCACCGATATTCGAAGGAATGAAATCCGCCTGGTGTCATGTAAACGGACTTCGGTAAGTCAGTTGGCGGGCTGACCTTCATCCAGATATCGTAGGCTTGTGTATTGAAAGTGGGAATGATGGGGTTGGCCACAGGCCAGGCCCGCTGATGGCCCCAGACGAGGCCGGTCCCTCGGGGGCCGAACATCCATTTATGTGTCCCTGCGATCAGAAAGTCGCATCCCACGTCGGAGAGGCAGAAATCTTCGACGCCAAGCGCATGGACTCCATCGACGCAGAAGATCACGCGATCCTGCTCAGCGCGGGATTCGTTCAATGTATGAATTGCCTGGGCCATCTCCTGGATCGGAAGCTTCAGGCCAGTGCTCGAATGAACCCAGGTCACCGCGACGATACGGGTATTGGGTCTGATGTTCTTGGTCAGATTGTCGAGTAACTCTTGGCGCGAAACATTCTTGAGGGAATCATAGAGAGGGATTTGGCGTACACTGGCCCCCGTGCGTTCTGCACGAAGCCGCAAAGACATGTCGGTTGCATAATGATCATGAAGGGTTGTGAGAATCTCCTGGCCTTCGCGCAGGGCGAGGCCACCATAGAGGAGCCCCAGTCCCATCGTTGTGCTGTCAGTCAGGGCAATCTCAGCCGGATCGACCGCAAGATAATCTGCCGCCGCTCGCAATACGGTCGCCTCCTGTTTTTCTTCGTGCTCGGACCAATAGCCAATGGGATCAGCATCCAATCCGCGCCGGTGTCGTTCGATCGCCGCTCTGACCGGGGCGGGATGGGATGCGAGGAAAAACCCCGCCAGATGAACGAAGTCGCTGGAGAGTTGAAATTGCTCACGTACGGTCTTCCAGCTGTCGAGCTTCAGAGGCGGTGAACTGGCGAAGGCTTTAGAAAGTGGAATCTCAGTGGCAAGCACCGCCGCGCTGATAGCTAATCCGCTACGGACGAGAAAGTCCCGTCGGTCGATCGCACCCATGGGAGCCTCCTTCTTGGAAGAAGAATGTTCGAGTATGTCTCACTCTACTGCCATGACCAAATGTTGAGCAAGCGAGATGATGTCACGGAGAGGAAAATCATTGCGGCTGAGCGCCGCTTCCGAGCTTTCTGTCGTATCTGGGAATCTGCTGCATGATGCTCCAGAGTTCACGTGAGTCGGTATGAATGGCTGGGCGAGTCTTTGCCACGCTCCGTTCTATCTGAGGCGTTGGTGGCACCAGGGTATGCGGCGCGCTGTTGACGGCTGGGATAGAGAGCGAATAGACTGACCCCATGCGAATACAGGCCCATCGCGCCCCTTCGATTCTAGCAGGCATACTCGTCGTACTCTTTTTTGCGTTGAGCTTCAATGCCTACGCCTGTCTCCTTCCGGTGAACGCCGTCACGCCCTCGGCCATGGCCAATGGGTGTGCAACGCCAGATGAGCAGCCTGTTTCGCAATACTGCGATGTGTTTAAGACACTCGGCGTGCAGTCTGCCGATAAGCTCCAACTCACCAGTGACTCTCAGACAATCTGTTCCGAAGACACCGCCTCGTTAGCGCTTCGTATCATTCACACCTCACCAAGCAGCCGCTTGTCCGATCATCCTACAATCGGTCCGCCCCAGGATCTCCTGCTCAAAATTTCCGTGCTTCGCATCTGATCTCCCTCTCCCATATTGCGTAATCTCTTCTTTGCGTTCACTGCATAAGAGGCGGTCAATTCGCGCGACCAACACAAGTGTCGTTCTACGCTTGGTTTTAGCGGTCTGGTCCATTGCCTATTTGTTCCTGGCGCTGATGATCAGAGCGGAGACCGTGCTTCGAGTGTGTGGGAAATCCGGGAGGTCATTTTCATGAGACAGAATAGACAACGTTGGTGTCAGAGCATCGTATCAGTGCTGGTGATGTTCTTCAGCAGCGGGCTGTCGCAGGCACAGGATGGCGACTCCGTGCCGCGCAACAGGCTGGTGCTGCCGGAATTGATCCAAGAGGCCCTGGCTCGAAATCCCGAGCTGGCAGCGACACGCAAGCAATGGGAGGCCTCCACGAATCGGATTGCGCAAGTGCGGTCATTGGATGACCCAATTCTGTCCCTCCAATTGTGGAATGTCCCCCAGCCGTTCAATGTCGCGCGGACAGAGAACCATATCTTCGGTCTCTCGCAGAACCTCCCCTTTCCCGGCAAACTTGGGCTCAAGGGCGAGGTCGCCAGCCGTTCTGCAGACATGAGCGAACAGGCGGTCCGAGCGAAGGAACGGGAGTTGGTCGTCCGCCTGAAACAGTCTTACTACGATCTGTTCCTCGCGCAGAAGGCGGTCCAGATTCATCATGAACAGGTCGAGCTGCTCAGACAGTTTGTGGAGATTACACACTCGAAGTTCCGCGCAGGCAAAGGAAGCCAGGCCGATGTCCTCAAAGCCCAAGTCGAGCTGTCCCTGCTGTTTCAACATCTTCCCGTCTTGGGACAGCGTCGCAAGACTGCCGAAGCGATGCTGAATACGCTGCTCGATCGGGATACTTCATCACCCTTGGGCATCGCACAAGAACCCTCTCAAGCGCCGATCGAGACGCCCCTTGATGATCTACATGGCCTCGCGCTCAACGACAGACCGGAGATCAAAGCCGCCGAGCTGGATGTGCAACGGAGTGAGCAGTCCCGCGCACTGGCCCAGCGTCAATACTACCCGGACTTCAACGTGGCGTTTCAACGCTTTCAGAACTATCAGGCCAACGACGGATTCGGCGCCTACGTGGCGATGAGCATCCCGTTCGCGTTTTGGACCAAACCGAAGTACGACGCAGGCGTGCAGGAAGCAGAAGCTGCAGTCGCGGTCGCGCAGGCGCAGCAGCATACCTTAGAAAACATGACCCGATTTCAGATCAACGACCTCCTGGCCAAGTTTCGGGCAACTGATCAGGTGGCCACGTTGTACCGCACCACGATCCTGCCGCAGGCCGAGCAGAGCCTGGAAGCCGCGCGTGTCGGCTATCGTGCAGGCAAAACAGGGTTTTTGGATCTGATTGATACCCAGCGGGCTTGGCGAGGATTTCAGCTTGAGTATTTCAAGGCTCTCGTGGACCGCCAGCATCGACTGGCTGAACTCGAGCAGGTGGTTGGCATCACGCTCGATCGGCAGAGCTAACTCGGACAGGAAGGGGAAACAGCGATGAACCAGCAATCCTACAAGAAAAATTTCGTGATTGGCGTCGGGGCGATCGGAGTGATCACCGGAATCGCCGCCGGCTTCTTCCTCGCTCACAGAACGATGGGTGACATGATCATCGGAACAGGAGTTGTTTTGGCAGCTCCAGAGCGGATGGGTGAAATGGGTAAGGCGGGCATCGAGGCGCCTGCAGGGCAGGCGGGTGAGCTGGGTGGCATGAAACAGATGGAGGTGAAGGACGGCGCCATGCAGGGCATGCCCGGCATGTCTGGAGCGCTCTCGGGAGCCGTCGTCGTTCCCGCTGTGGCAAGACAGTTGATCGGAGTGCGGAGCGCCTCAGCTGCCTACGCGACATTCACGCAAGAGATTCGCGCGGTCGGCACAGTCGGCTACGATGAGCGAGGACTCACGCAGGTCACAGTGAAAACCTCCGGGTGGGTGCGAGAGGTCTTTGTCGATTCAATCGGTCGTCCCGTGCGCAAAGGCGACCCGCTCTTCACCCTCTACTCACCAGACCTCCTGGCCACGCAAGATGAGCATCTCCTCGCAGTGAAAACACAGGCCCAACTGGTTGTCAGTCCGCTCGGCGATGCGAAAGCCAACGCGGCTTCCCTTGTGGCCAGTACACGCGAACGCTTGCGATTATGGGATGTGACCGATGCGCAAGTGGCTACGCTGGAACGTCGAGGCAAGGCGGAGCCGGTGCTCACGGTCTATGCTCCGTCCTCCGGGATCGTGCTGAAGCGAGAAGCCTTGCCAGGAAAATATGTGGAACCAGGCACGATACTGTATGAGGTGGCGGATCTCTCCACAGTCTGGATCTCTGCCGACATCTATGAGTCCGAGGTCGCATTGGTGAAGCTCGACCAGCCGATTTCAGTCTCATTCGCCGCCTATCCAGGAGAAACCTTTCGCGGGAACCTGGCGTACATTTACCCCTCGGTGAATACGGAAGCCCGCACGGTGCGTGTGCGGTTTGAATTGCCGAATCCTGGGCTGAAGTTGAAGCCCGGTATGTATGGGAACGTGACCTTGCAGACGGATGCGGCCAAAGCTTTAGTCGTGCCCAAGGAAGCAGTCCTGGAGACCGGGCTTCGTCAACTCGTCTTCATGGATCGCGGGCAAGGGCGGTATGAGCAAACATTGGTCAAACTGGGTCGTCGTAATCAGGATTCCGTGGAAGTGCTGGAAGGGATAAAAGAAGGAGATCGGATCGTGACCTCGGCCAATTTCCTATTGGACGCGGAGAGCAAGTTGACATCGGCTTCGAGCATGCAGGCCATGATGGGACGGATCGGCATGGGCGATTGGCAGATGCGCGGGGCGCATGAGGGAAAGATGGAAGGGATGGAGGGGATGGGTGAGATGAAAGGCATGCCAATGGGGGATATGAAGGGCATGGAGGGAATGAAAGGGATGGAAGGCATGAAGGGGATGGAGAACATGTCTGGCATGGGGATGGGAAGCAAGAAAGAGGGAGCTGAGACCCGTCAGGTAAACGGACTCACACTCGCTCTCGCGACAGCACCGGAACACCCCAAGGCCGGTGATGTGCTGCTCAAGCTCACGCTGACAGATCAGGCAGGCAAGCCGGTGACCAACGCCCAAGTCCTGTTCGTCTACACGATGCCGATGCCGGGTATGACTGATTCCAAGGCGGCGGCCCGCTACACGAAGGATGGGCTCTATGAAGGTACCGTGCTGTTCGGCATGGGCGGAACCTGGGTCGTGACGGTCAATGTGACGGTACCAGGGCGACCGCCCGTTTCCGAAAAGTATCAGTTCTCGGTTGGCGGCGGGGGCATGTAATCCACCATGATTGCGCGACTCATTGACGGAAGCGCCCGCAATCCGATCCTGGTCATCCTCTGTGTGGTGCTGTTGGCCAGCTGGGGCCTATGGGCAGGATTTCAGGTTCCACTGGACGCGGTTCCCGATCTGTCCGATGTCCAGGTGAGCATCTACACCGAGTGGCAGGGGCGCAGCCCTACATTGATTGAAGACCAGGTCACCTATCCGATCGTCACCTCCCTGCTGGCCGGGCCGAAAGTCAAACGAGTGCGGGGCGTCTCGGAATATGGGGTCTCGTACGTCTACGTGATCTTCGAAGACCGGACGGACTTGTATTGGGCACGCAGTCGTGTGCTGGAATACATGCAAAAGCTGACCGGGAAATTGCCCTCCGGAGTCGCGCCGACGTTAGGTCCTGACGCGACCGGCGTCGGGTGGGTGTATCAGTATGCGCTGGTCGATGAGTCCGGCGCACACGACCTGGCGCAGCTCCGCAGTCTTCAAGATTGGTACCTGCGCTTTCAACTGGAAAGTGTGCCCGGTGTGGCAGAAGTGTCGGCGGTCGGCGGGTTCGTCAAGCAGTACCAAATCGAAGTGGACCCGACCACGTTGGCCGCCTACCGGTTACCGATCAAGACAATCATCGAAGCGGTTCGGAACAGCAATGCGGAGGTGAGCGGTCGTGTCTTGGAAATGGCCGGTACGGAATACATCATTCGTGGGCGGGGCTATCTGCGCTCGGTTGATGATATTGAGCTGATCCCGGTCGGGACCGATGGGCGCGGGACGCCTATCTTGATCCGGGACATCGCCCATGTCCACATCGGGCCGGACCAGCGCCGGGGCGTCGCAGAACTAGACGGCAAGGGTCAGACGGTCGGCGGGATCGTCATCATGCGGGCCGGAGAGAATGCGCTCGCCGTGATCGAGCGGATCAAAACAAAACTGGCAGAGATCACGCCGGCTTTACCCAAGGGCGCCCACATCGTTCCCACCTATGACCGGTCAGATCTCATTCATCGGGCCATAGCCGTGCTCCGCGAGAAGCTTGTGGAGGAAAGCATCATCGTCAGCCTGGTCGCCATCGTCTTCCTATTTCACCTGCGCAGTGCCCTCGTGGCGATTCTTATCCTGCCTGTGGCCGTGCTGTTGGCCTTCATCCCGATGGCCTACCTGAACATCACGTCCAGCATCATGTCGCT
>JBGTMB010000165.1:0-10703 GCA_041743755.1 Nitrospiraceae bacterium
CGGGACGACTCAGCGTTGCAAATTCTGCCGACGAAGCGCTAGGTGATCCGCTCCCTCCATGCAACGCACAACACAAGACAACCCGATCGTAGAAATATGATCAGGACGCCCCAGCCTGATCGCTAGCCCGCAGCAGATCGCCCAGGCCGATTCTCACAACCTGAGCTTCATCCATCAGGCCGGTCGGAAACCGATCCAGTTTCTTCCGATGGGGGGCGGAACGCCGTTTAACAATTCGTCGACCGAACGCGCAGCCCTCGTTATTCGTTCAAGACTCGCGAGAATTGCGGTACAAGCGGGCCGGGTGAGAGAGGGATGATGTTTCGAGGTCCGAAGTTCGAGGTTTTCAGAACTTCGAGTCGCGACTGTCGCGCACGTCTTGGTTCTCTCGCTCTCGATTCGCGAACGACGCGTCACGTGTAAGCGAGGAGTCAGGAACCTGTCCAAAGAGCGAGCGATAAAGTCCGATCGGATACATGCCCCTGGAAATGAGTTTCCACCCCACCATGCCGGTGATGCGGGTGATATCGCGCACCGGCAGAAAATAACTCGGTCGCGCCCCAGGACGATAGAAGGCTTCAATGGGAACCGCGAGGCTTCGATGTCCTGCGCGCGTGGCCTCAATCAGAATTTCGCTTTCGAAGACAAAGCTCCTGACTTTTCCATGTGTGATCTTCACGCGACTCAACAGTGATGCGGGATAGACGCGAAAACCCGATTGACTATCTGAAAATGAACAGCCTGCGGCCCAGGAGACCCAGAAATCGGCCACGCGATTCGCCGCATAACGCCAGAAGGCTGCACGACGCTGATCGCGACGGCGGGCGCCGATGATCACATGATCGGGATGAAAGACCGCTTCAGCGAGCAATCGTGGAATGTCTTCCGGTGCATGCTGGCCATCGCCGTCCAGCGTCACGACGCCGGAGGCGCCGGCAGCCAATGCCTGTTGAAAGCCACGCCATAGGCTGGCGGCCTTCCCGCGGTTTGTGGGATTTCGTAACAGGGCCACGGGCAAACCGACCAGCGCGTCCGGCGTGCCATCGGTCGACCCATCATCCACAACGATCACACGCTCGATCTGCCGGACTGCCCGCGATGCCACGTCCCTAATCGTGGCGGCTTCATTAAAGGCGGGAATGACCACCCAGTACCCGGCATGGGCGTTGCCTCCTGAAGAATGAGAATGGGCGTTCATGCCATTCCCCCGTTGAGACCGATGACTTGACCGGAGATATAGTCGGCCTTTTCGGAGGCCAGGAATCCGACCAAGTACGCCACCTCTTGAGGCGTCCCGGCTCGCTTCATCGGGACCAAGGCTTCGATTTTTTCCGGCTTGCAACTCCGTTCAACCATCCGTGATTCGATAAAACCCAGCGCGACCACATTGACGGTTACGCCACGAGAGGCGACCTCTTGCGCTAACGATTTGGAGGCGCCGTGGAGCCCCGCTTTGGCCGCTGCATAATTCGTCTGGCCTCGATTGCCAAGCAGGGCCGAGACCGACGAAATCGTGATGATCCGTCCCCACCTGGTGCCGATCATCGGAAGGAGCAACGGCTGCGTCACGTTGAAAAAGCCGCCTAGCGAGACTGCGATCACGTGGGTCCATTGGTCTGCCCGCATGCCTGCCATCGGGGCATCGTCGTAGATACCTGCATTATTCACGAGCACCTGGATCGGACCGGCTTCCAGAATCTGCGCCAGGGCACGTTGGGTCACCTGGGCATCGCTGACATCGAAGCAGGCCACGCTGGCCGATCCGCCTGCTTTGATAATCTGATCGGTTACCTCTTCAGCCGCAGCGCGATTGCGATGCGCATGGACGATGACGTGCAGATGTTCTTGCGCCAGTTGTCGGCTGATCGCGGCGCCGATTTGACCGCTACCGCCTGTGACCAAAGCACGTTTCATGATGGATGGTCGAGGTACTTCAAGAATATTGATGCGCGCCCATCCAGGAACTCTTCTTGCCCGCCCGACACTCGAAAGGCATAGATGAAACAATTCACCTCGCCGACTAAACGGGTCGCCTGAACCGTCAAGTCTCCCTTCACGTCATCGAGACGAGTAGCCTGAAGCATCAGATTCTTGACGGCTCCCAGGTATCCCACGGTGAGTCGACGCTCCTTGCCTTGATCCAGAAGCCCGACATGCACCGCCATCGCCTGTGCCGCATACTCCAATCCGCAGATCGCCTCCAATCGGTTGTCTCGCCGCAGGGGATTTGTCGCGTCACGATGCGATGCGGTCGTACACAGAATGCTGGTCTCATCCCACCGCTCGACTGTATCCAGCAGGCACATCGTGCCGTGATGCGGAATCAATTGACACAGAGCGGCTTTGCCGATCCTCAGCATGGCCGCACCCGGATCAACACATGTTGGTCTTCTAGATACTCAAGACGGACCAGTGTGACGCACTGTCTTGCGATGGCGGCCAGAAGCGGTAACGACCGCGCGGCGTGATTCCCTCTCCGGAGGGCTTCCATTCGCGCATCGTCCATGCTCGATGCTTCTTCGGAAAGGTCATTGGAAAGAGTGAGGTCGAGCTGGGCGAGGTTGCACGGTGCAGGAGTTCGTGTCAACAACAGCGCGGCTGCGAATCCTCCCCGCAGGGGTCGCGCAGCATAGAGAGGAGGGGGAGGTGGAAGATCATAGGCCACGATGAGTACTGGCCTCTCATCGGCGTGCACATAGGCGGCCGCTTCCAACAAGGCGGCACAGAAGGAAGAATCATAACAAGCCAGCACAGTTGACGATTGCTGTGAGCCCGTGGCGATGCCCCAGTAGCCGGACGCGGCATTATGGACGGAATGATGGAACAGCGTGGGAGAAATCGTCCGTTGCGGCATGGCCAGCGCGGTGCAGAGACGGTCCAGAACACCGGTCTCGCCGTCGGAGGACGCAAAGACGGATGTCACCTCGCGCGCATCGGCCTCCGCTTGCTGTATGGCCTCCTGTGCCACATGGACAGCCCAGCGCACACTCTCACTGCTGCGCCTCTGTTCGTTCGGCGGAAGTACGCTTGCGCTCGGCTCCGGCGTGGTTGCTTCACAGGAAGGGCTCTCGCCTGCCAGCACGGCCCGGCTTCCTGCCCAACCTGCCAGCCCCGGTCCCAAGGTGCCGATCCCGTTTACATACAATTCCATCAGATAGTCCCGAAAATCAGACTGCAGTTATTGCCCCCAAACCCAAAGCTATTGCTCAACACCCGCCGAACCGGCTGCTCACGATTTTCCAGCATCACGTGACTGCTCAAATTGGGATCGATGCGAGTCGTGTTCAGTGTCCCGGGAACAAAGCTACGCGTAAGGCACATCGCGGCAATTACCGCT
The DNA here is from genome assembly GCA_041743755.1 of Nitrospiraceae bacterium. Classification (GTDB taxonomy): domain Bacteria; phylum Nitrospirota; class Nitrospiria; order Nitrospirales; family Nitrospiraceae; genus Palsa-1315. Next base: position 3,338 of record JBGTMB010000165.1, read on the forward strand.
CCTGTGACTCCCGCTGCCCCCAATGTATGTCCCGTCCACCCTTTGGTCGAGCTGCAGGGGGTCAAGGGGCCAAACACCGAGTGGACGGCTCGATCTTCAATGCTGTCGTTCGCTTTGGTCGCGGTGCCGTGCAGATGAATGTAGTCAATATCCGAGGAGGTGAGCCTACTCCGCAGCAAAGCCGCTTGCATCGCATTGATCGCTCCGGTCCCTTCCGGATGGGGATGCGACATATGATACCCATCGCAACTCTCCCCGTAGCCCAATAACGCCACTGCTCCAGGTCGACCCGCATGCTCGGATTTTTCGAGTAACGCGAAGCCTGCCGATTCACCCAACGTCAGTCCGTTGCGATGCTCGTCGCATGGACGGCAGGGACCGCTCGACATCAGCTCCAACGATGCGAATCCATACAGAATCGTCAGACAGAGGCTATCCACGCCGCCGACCACCGCCGCATCGCAGAATCCTGCCTCGATGAATCGTGCCGCCGTCGCAAACGCCTTCGCGCTGGACGAGCAGGCCGTGGAGATGACCATTGCCGGTCCCCGTAGCCCCAGGTATGTGCGTACGAAATGCGCGGATGAAAACATGTTATGGGTATATCGATGGGACGCCAGGTATGACGACGGCAAGGCGCCGGTTGTCGGATTACGGCGGGAATACGCATGTTCCGTTTCCAGGATGCCCGAAGTACTTGAACCGAGGATCACCGCTACGCGGTGGGCGCCGTAGCGCTCCCGGGCCTCTAGAGCGGCTTGGATGAATCCATCCTGTTGGAGTCCGAGGAGCGCGAGCCGATTATTCCGGCAGTCGAACCGCTCCAATTCCGTTGAGGTCGAACCGCCGCCAACGAACACGTCCTCCACATCATCGACCCGGCCGATGTAGGTGGTGATTCCCACGTCTTCGAAATCGCAGATCCGCAACCCGGAACGCCGGTTCCGCAATGCCTGATAGGTCTCGGTGAGGCCTTTCCCCAGCGCTGAGACGACGGTGTAGTGGGTGAGAATAAGCGGGGCCATCGATCACGCCCCAACGTGTCGATGCTGTGGAACTGCGTGCCGGTGGCCTATCGGATCATAGAGAGAATGATCGACTGTCTGATTTTGACGGTGACATTCAGCGAGGTAAAGCTCGTCTTCCTTTGTCGGTATGGCAACCAAACTCTGTACCATTGGAGACGCTCTCCTCTGCACGGCTGGACATACATTCGCATGACAAAATTAACAGGTTGCGAAGAGACTATCTGAGCAATATTGCTCACTTGGGAGAGGCCGCGGCGAGATGAGTTGGTTTTTCAGGCAGCTCAGCTAAGAGCGCGGCAAAGACCAGACAGGCCAGCGATCCCAAGGCCGTGGTCAACCCGATGGCTCGGAGCACGGGGATTTGTGAGAGGGCCAACACTCCGAATACCAAAATCGTGGTTGTGCTGCATACAACCAGGCCATAGACGGTGCGTCCTCGTTCCACCTGTGTGCCATCTCTCCGGTTGAAGAACAACGCATAGTCCAACCCGAGACCGATGACTAACAGAAATGACGCGATATGGAACAGAGAGAACCGTTCTCCTAGCGCGTGCAGCGAGGCAGCGACCACCACGATGGCGCTCCCGATCGGAAGCATCACGCGCAGGACGGTGACGGGAGCGCGGAGCCCGGCAAGCAGCACGAGACCGATGGCCAGGACCCCCCATTCCAAGAGTCGTAGTGTTTCATTCCGGTACAGGCTGACCATTCGATTCGATTCTTCCTTCAGATCCAAATAGGTAATGTGTTGTGTACCCCACGGCGTCAGAAGCTCCCGGAACTTCTGTCTGTCGGTGATGCCGCGTAAGGGCACGACCGCAGCCCAGCGTCCCTCATGCTTAAACAGCAGCGAGTCTAGTTTGATCCCCAGCGCGCTCCCGCGGAACATCTGGATGTCGACCGGCTCCTGCGTCTTGGCTTTCCCTACCGCGTCCAGGAAGGGCTGAAACAGGCCGGGCTTGAACGGTAAACCCTTCATGGCGTCAGTGAGATTCCGCTCCAAGGTTTCGTGATCAGGCAACGCCACCTGGCGTGCCTGTTGCGTCTTGCGACTGGGCAGATAGCGGGCAGCGAGCTCGTATCCTGCCAGTTCCCCATTTCTCACGAGTGGGTCCAACGCCAGCGCCAACGCTTCACTCCGTTGGAGGGCTTCTTCTTCGCTTGAGCCCTCTACCACAATGAGGTCCCGTACATCAGGCACCCCGAGTTCATGACGAAAGACTTGATCCCGTTCTTTCTGCTCCGGCGAGATCGGGCTCAGATTGGCGATGTCCTGTTCCCATAGTGGCGTATCCGACCAGATGAAGGAGCCGATGGCTAGGGCCACTGCCAGCGGGACCACAAGTCGCGCTCTCGTCAGCGCATCGACCCACCGTGCGACACGAAGCCCTTCGCGTTTCGTGTGAAATTCTATGGGAACGATGTAAGGAAGGACCCAACGGGTCACGCCTGCAGCCGTGAACAAGCCGACCATCGCGAACAGCCCCAGTTGCGACAGGCCAGGGAAGCCGCTCAGGAGTAATGCCGAGAACCCAAGAGCCGTCGCCACGACTCCGAGGCGCATCGTCGGCCAGATCTCTTTCATCACGGCCGGCGCCCGGCTCTCCCTGGTGAGATGGCTGAACAGATGAATGGGATAATCGTCCACGACGCCGAGCAACGTAATTCCAAACGCCAAAGTCATGCCGTGAATGAATCCGAACATAAAACTCACGGCGATGATCCCGGCCAGGATCGCGCTCGTCAAGGGAAGAAGAGTGAGAACCAGAACCGAAACAGATCCATAGCTGGCGAAGAGAAACATGGTGACTAGCAACGTCGCGCACAAGGATAACCACCACACATCATTTTGGATCGTTTGCCGTATCTCAACGGCAATGACGCTGGGTCCCGTCATGACCAACCGAACGGGAGCTGCACCAGTCGGAGTTCCTGCGATTGGTCTGAAGGCTTCTCTCATTTGCCCTTGCAGCTGTTCCTGGGACTCCATATCGAAACCGGCCGACTGTGTCTCCGCCACGAGCAATGCGCGCCGCTGGTCCGACGAAAACCATACTCCGCGGTGTCTCGCCGGAGCGGTCCAGGTCATCCAGGTGTGAAGGATCGTCATGAATTCGCCGGAGGGATCGCTCGAGATGAGTTCCTTGACCATCGGTGACAGTGGAGAGGCGAGGTCGTTCAGCCTCAGCTCAAGGGAGTTGCGGAGATGATCTCGACTGAACGGAGATTCCTGCACGCCTGGGCTGAGCACGTACCGATTCTGAAAGAGGCGTTCCCGCTCCTCCTTTGTCCAGGCTTGCTCTCCATTGCCGACATACTGGAACGTACCACTTTCGCGCATCCAGGCCGCCAGCTTTTTGCTGGCCTCTGCCAGTAGATCGGCTTCCTCTCCCTCCAGAGCCACAAGGATGAGCCGCCCGGTCGCGCCTGTTCGCAGTTCAGTGAGTAGCAGGCGTTCTGTGGGTGTGGCACCCTCCGGTAATAAACGCGAGAGTTCGGTCTCCACCTGTGTACGCGCGGCCACGAACCACGCGGTGAAACCCAGCACCATGCACCAGATCAGAAGCGTAACCCAGGATCTTCTGGTCATGGTGCACCTGTTGTGATCACCATGACAGACCGATCTCCGTCTGGTGCCAGAATCTCAATGCTACTGACGTGTTCCCTGTCTCCGGAGAACTGAATGGACTCCACCAGTTCCTGCACGGCGTTGTCCAGTGGGCGCAGAATCAAGACCCATCGTCGTGGCTCACCCTGCAGCGTCACGCGATAGAAACGCCTCAGGGTGACGACGTCATTGGCGAGCGTTGAACGAAAGGCTTCTATAAATGCCTGCAGCACAGGGTAATCGTGCAATGAAAACGTCCTCTTCGTACCCTTCGTCTTGCTCTCGAAGAAGACCGTATCGCCTTCAACGAGGTAGCGTTCGTCATGAGGCGCGGTAATATGTTTCTCGAGTCCCGTAGGGGGAGTGAAACGCAAGATGCCTCGGGTCTTCAACGGTTGGGTGAGTAGGGTCGAAAATGCAGTCTCTTCAAACCATACTTTCGCTGGCAGGTTCTTGGCCAGGTTCTCAATGAGCTGGTCCACATTCCAGTCAGTTGGTCCTGCCTCGCGCTCATACTGTGGCGGCGTCTGGGCCAGGGACCCCGGCGCAGGACCCGGCAAGAACAACCAGATGAGGAACAGGGTCGGCAGTCTCAACGACCGGCTACCGTTGCTCTTCCCAAAAGTCATAAAAGTTGAACCAATTGTCGGCCGCGAGGCGGCAGTGGGATTCCAGACGGTCGGCGTAGCGTTGGGTCCATTGCTGAACCTCCTGATCTCGATGCCGCCGGTCGATCGTGATCTCTTCGGCGAACAACTCGAAATGGATCTCGTAGCGGTTGCCTCCACGGTAAAGCCCGAAGAAGAGAATGACCGGCACCTTTAAGATGCTCGCGAGCCACATGGTGTCGGCAGGGAATCGCGCAAGCTTGCCGAAGAACGTGCAGGACGTGGTCTGATCCTGCTTCACGAGACGATCTGCGAGGATGCCCACCATCCCTCCGCGGTCCAGACATTCCTTGACTTGCAACATCGTGTTCGGCGAACCGGTCTGTATCACCGTGTCGGCGAATGCAGGATTCAAGTCATGAAAGAGGTCTCGGATTATCGGCATATGTTGCTCGTACATCAGGACTTTGATTTCGGCATCCTGCCGGGTCAGTCCGATGGCACGCACGATATCGAAGCTTCCAAGATGCGAACCGAGCAGAAGGCATCCTCTGCCACGAGCCACGCGATCCGTGAGCACGTCGAGTCCCTGTATTTCGATGTCAAAGCGGTTGCCTTGACCGGCGAGGAGATAGACACTATCGAGAAGCGTCGCCGCGAAATGATGATACTGCCGATACAGGTCACGCCAGCTGATTGGGCGTCCCAGCGCTCGGATCAAGTAGGGTCGGAGAGCCTGACTGGCCTGCCTCGAACATGCCCAGTAATAGACACAGATCGGATAGAGCAAGGCGCGCGTGGCTGGACGACCTACGGATAACGCCATCCAGATCATGAAGCGCCACGTGATTCGGTTGCCGCGTTCGCGTTGTTGCAACCATGTGGCACTCACGAATCACCTGTGGAATCATCGGTGACGATGCGGTATCGCAGGCGGCCACTCGCAATGAGTCGAGACCCGGTGGTGCAGGTGAATTCTGTTGCGCCATCGCCCTGCTGGTTCAACCTGATCGTGAGAGGCTCTCCTGGGTTTAGAGGAGACATGAACTTCGCCGACGGCAGACCCACAAACTCAATGTTCTCCTTCGCCATGTCGCGGATGGCGTTCATGATTTCTCCCAGCATCACGACGGCAGGGACCACAGGATGGCCGGGAAAGTGCCCAGCCAATGATGGATGGTCCGCACCGATTGTGACAATGCGCTCAGGTCCCATGTCGCTCCTCGTTGTGAAGTGTGTGCAGAAGTCCTAGCAAGGCCTCTCTCGTCAGCTTGCCGGTCTCGTTACGGGGAAGGTGGGGAACCAGGTGAAGCGGTCTGGGGAGAAACACAGGATCGATGACTGTTCGAAGCGCCGACAGAATGTGTTCGGCAGCTGTATCAGGCGCCACAACGAACGCGATCAGACGTGTAACGGCAGTTCCCTTTTCATCCGGGAGGAAGAACACTCCATCCTGCACACCCTCGATCTCGTTCAGTTTCTGGCTCAGGTCGTTTAAGGAACCCCGGTGCCCACCGATGTTCACCAGATCCGTGCCACGTCCATGCAACACGAACCGATGCGGCCCTTGCAGCGACACCAGATCGGGAAAGAGAACCGGCTCACGCAAGTATGGAGCATGCAGGGAACAGCCGGCTGATTCCTGATGCAGCGTGATACCATCCAACACGTGCCAGGTGTTCTCGTCGACAGTCCGCCTTGTCGCGAGACTCCCGGCTTCCGTGAACCCGTACACCTCATAGACTCTGGTTTGGAATAGGGTCTCGGCTTCTTTCGCCAATGAGCGAGGAAGGGGCGCGGTTGCAGAGAGAATGCACTCCACGGGAGGCAGCCGTGAGCGAGTGGTGACACAAGCCCGGATATGTATAGGCGTGGTGATAAGCATGCGCGGCGATGGCACTTCCGCCAACGCCAACCGTACATCTTCAGGAAACAGCGGCCGCCCCACATGAAACGCCATCCCATGTTGAATGGGAAGCATAATGGAGGCTTCGAGCCCGTACATGTGGTGGTGATGAACTGTTGCCACCACGGTCATCTGATCCGAGCTCATGAGCCCCAGCCGGGCTCCCGTGCTCCGAGCGACTGCGGCGAGAGATCCCCAGGTTTTGGAATGTGGACGAGGGTGCCCCGTGCTGCCTGAAGTAAAGGCCACCAGGGCTGGATGGTCAACGGGGATCTGGGGGACCTTCGTCGTGTCGTTCTGACGCCCTGTACTCTTTGGGATCTGATAGGAGGGGAGTGATTCAACGTGTTCCATGCCATCTACCAGGCAATAGCTGTTGCTATATTCTCGAGCGACCTGGGCCAAGGCGCCCGGCGCGCGACTCGGAGGAAGCAGCGTGGTCTGTCCTCGGACCAAGGCCGCGGCGAATCCGACCAGAAACCGATAACGGTCATCAGTCAGGTTAATGACCGTAGGTTTTTCAGGAAGCAGGGCAGCAAGGGCTTCCACATCGGAAAGAAATCGGCCATAGGTTATCGGGTGGCCGTTCTCCCAAGCCAGCACCCGGTCAGCGTGGTAGAGGCCGAGCAACGCGGCGCGGTTCATAGAGCCACCTGCTGCTATTTCGTGCGATGTTTCTCGATCGACCGACAGAGCGAGCGGAGTGAGGCAAAGGTGGCGACAATGTCTGGATCATCTGAACGTATCTGATGCCCATAAGATTGAGAGATCGCAAGAGAGAGCTCGAGCGCATCAATCGAATCAAGGCCTAGGCCGTCTCCGAAGAGGGGTTCCTCCGGCTGAATCTGTGTAGGGTCAACTTTGAGAGTGAGTGTCCGCACAATAAGTTTCGCCACTTCCGCTTCGAGAGGTGATACATCAGACACGGATCGGTTCCTTCTGTGAGGATCAAGCCAGCTCGCACCCATTCGCTAAGTCCTTCTACCAACTCCTTCTCCGTACTGTCAAGGAAAGGAGCCTTGCAAAGGGACAGCCATGGCTCGGTACATTATAAACCGTTTTACAGTCGTCGAGGAAACTGCTGAATTGCTGGTCGTCACAATAGTTTTCCACTGCCTTTAGGTTCTCCTTCATGAGGCTTCGATGTTTTGACCAGCGCACGCGCAAAGTCGCCTGCCAACTGGATCCTTCAAACTGAGCAATTTTGACCAGACAA
>JBGTMB010000166.1:0-8165 GCA_041743755.1 Nitrospiraceae bacterium
CCGACCCTCAAAAAATTTTCTTCGCTGAAATACCGGCTGGGTGTGTCGAATTTTGATGATCGATTGAACGAAACGAAGAAACGCTCGTTGTTCGTCTGAAATATTCCAATTTAACCAGGTGGTGCCATTGTCCTGACAGTAGGCATTGTTAGTGCCATGCTGGGTATGACCGATTTCGTCACCGGCTAAGATCATCGGCACGCCGGCGGATAGGAGCAGGGTCGCCATGAGGTTTCGCCTCTGTTGTGCTCGTAGCCCGTTGATCGTTGAATCGTCGGTCGGCCCTTCGTCACCGCAATTCCAGCTATTATTGTCGTTGGCACCATCCTGATTGTCCTCGCCATTGGCCTCGTTGTGCTTGTCGTTATAGCTCACCAGATCCTGGAGCGTAAATCCATCATGACAGGTCACAAAGTTGATACTTGCATAGGGCTTCCGTCCATCGCCCTTGTATAAGTCGCTGCTGCCGCTGAGACGAGTGGCGAATTCCGAGAGAAGTCCTTCATCGCCTTTCCAGAACCGGCGGACGTTATCCCGATAGATCCCGTTCCACTCACTCCACAATACGGGAAAATTTCCGACCTGATACCCTCCCTCTCCCACATCCCACGGTTCGGCAATCAATTTGACCTGGCAGAGAATGGGATCTTGATGAATGATGTCAAAGAACGCGCCAAGCCGATCGACCTCGTAGAGTTCTCTGGCCAACGTACTTGCCAAGTCGAAACGGAACCCATCGACATGCATGTCCGTGACCCAGTAGCGAAGGCTATCCATGATGAGTTGAAGAGAACGGGGATGTCGAACGTTGAGAGAATTGCCCGTGCCGGTAAAATCCCTGTAATAGCGACGATCCGTTTCTGAAAGTTTGTAATAGGCGCTGTTATCGATGCCCCGCATAGAGAGGGTCGGGCCTAGGTGGTTCCCCTCCGCGGTATGGTTGTATACGACATCAAGAATGACTTCGATCCCGGCCTGATGTAAGCTCGCCACCATCATTTTGAACTGCTGAACGGCGTCTTGCTGAATATGTTTGGCAGCGTAACGGCGGGCCGGGGCAAAATATCCCAGGGTGTTATAGCCCCAGTAATTCGTCAGCCCCCGCTCGAGCAGATGACGGTCATTGAGGAAATAGTGCACCGGTTCCAGTTCGACCGCAGTGACCCCGAGATCGGTCAGGTGTTTGATGACCGTTTCAGAAGCCAGGCCCGCATAGGTTCCTTGCAGTCGCTCCGGCAACGCTGGGTGCAATTGCGTAAAGCCTTTGACATGCAGCTCATACACAATGGTTTTATGCCACGGTGTGTGGAGTGGTCGATCATTCCCCCAGGTAAAGGCCGGGTCTATCACTATCCCGAGCGGCGCGTATGCCGCGCTATCCCGGTCGTCGAATGATAGATCTCCTTCCGGGTCACCCACCCGGTAGCCAAAGACCGCATCATGCCATTTCACATCGCGCCCAATGCCTTTCGCATAAGGATCCAACAGCACTTTATTGGGGTTGAAACGAAGTCCTTGCTGAGGATCATAGGGGCCATGAACCCTATAGCCGTATTGCTGGCCTGGCAACACCTCCGGTAAGTAGATATGCCAGACATGGTCCGAATATTCGGTGATGGGGATACGTTCCGTTTCCTGTTCGTTGTCCGGGGAATCGAACAAACAGAGATCCACGCCCGTGGCATGCTCGGAAAAGAGGGCAAAGTTCACCCCTTTGCCGTCCCATGTGGCGCCAAGAGGATACGAATAGCCACGCCATTGTGTGATCGAACGCGCAACTCCATCCATAGTTCGATTTCTCCGTTCCCGTAAACTCGATAGTGTGAGCTAAACAATCGAGGATTTTTGCTCAGCACGCGGGCCGTGGGCGGCGTAGGCCGTCTAGCCAAAATGCCGAATGGGGGCAGATCGCTGAAATGCGTGCGCTGAAATTTTGTACTTCCTAATATCGGACAGATTTCTAGGGCAATGACTTTCAACGTTATTTAGATTAGGAACAGGCATGCTGTCAATGACCAAATGTTAGCGGGATGCCACTCCGCTCAAGCCGGTCATGATTCCATGATCTTGTTTACGGATCTGGCGGCTCTCACCATCCGCCATTCAGTGAGTGCATCCCGATCGAATAGCTCGGCGCGTCACCAGTTGATCGTCACATACTATTCAACATCAACCCGCCGGCATCGATTTGACGACCCTAAGGCACAAACAATTTGTGACCCTCTCGAGCCGAGGATGATTCATCATTCATCGGTAAATCTGAGAGAGGGGTCATCGCCCACAACACCACCGCCCGGGCATTCACTTCTGGGGAAAAGGTACGACGGCAGCCGCCTTTCTCATGCCGTTCCTACCGATCATCTGCTTGGGAGTGGCTGTCGTCTCGGTTTGGAGGGGGCTACTGGTCTTGGATTGAATCTTCCAGACGAGCACTCTCGGGTAGTAAACCTATAGAACGATCGGAATTTATGGTATTCCGGTATGTGTCCAACCCGAGAGACTCGTAGACCATACAATGACCTGTTGCCCCTCGGTACAAAAGGGCTGCGCCCGTCGCTGCTATGGCGAATCCCAGTAAAGACCGTTTGGCTAGACCCCCAAGAAGCATCGTGCCTCCGAGGATGCTGGAAACTACTCGTTCGATCTCTCCGATATTTCGGCCGCTCTGAGTCTCCTGGCCCGCATTCTCAGCGCGCTCTCGTCGCTCGGTCTCTCGCTGTCTCTTTTTCCGCCCACTGGATTTTGGCATTTTGTACCCTCCTCTTGATCGACCATGAAACAGCCTAGCAAGTGAGACGATGAATGGGAACTAGATAAACCCCTAGTCTGCATTCATGAACTCTTTTGCTGTAATCGCTGATTCATTCTGCATTACGGGCGGGGAGGAGCAATTGAATAGATCGGCGTTTTCCAGCTCTTGCACCTCTTTCACCACCTTCCTAGAATGGGCCTTCTAGCGAGGTTGCATGCCCTTCTCGATTTCGCCACCACAGCCATTTCAGGCATGTCCCCGCCGATGGGTCGAGGAGGAAACATCTCTCCCTCTCGGTCACGCTTCCCAACTCGGGACACATTGAAGCGCCTGTCGCCAACCCCATCAGTAAATTGTGGAGGGGCCGAACGACGGCCCACGAGACTTTTCTATTAAGGAGAGGACAAGCTATGGGACGATATAGATGGTGTGTGGGTTTGCTCTCATCACTGCTTATAACTGCCGGTTGTGTGTCCACCTTGCCGCCCTCTGTCAGCACGTATTCATTCGATCGTCGGTGCCTCTCCGGCGCCTCCGATGTGCGCAGTGTCCCTGTAAGCCAGAACGAACGGCGGCAGGAGTTGAACGACACCGTCGAGAAAGACGCGGCGGTCCAGCTCTATTCACCGACTGGGGTGCATATTGCCGATGTCACCGGTCTTCTACCGCTGCTGAACCGGATGGCGAGACTGGAGTTGCGGCCGGCGGCATTCTCCGACATCGAGCGTGTCCGCCGGAAGCTTGTGACAAGATTGCAGTTGGCGACGCTGGAAGTCTCCGGTCTCGTCGCCGAAATCGAATGCGAGGTGCAGCGAACCGATCAGGTTCAGGATCACCTGAGGGACGTTCAGACCACTCGTACGACCTCACAAACCATTCTCGGTGTCATTTTCGGCGGGTTGGCGAATATTTTGTCCGGGGGCATCGGTATGGCGACGGGGGCGGGAGATGCAGGCAACATCGTATCGGTGACCGGCGGCGTATTGGAAGTGTTGTTCGGTTCGTCTGCGAACTTCACTAAGGTCCGCCAGGAATTCAATCATCCCCGCAATCATCTGAAGGTTGTTTGGGAGGGGTCGGCCGAATCGGAACTCATTTCCAAAAGGGCCTGGCGATTTCTTTCGGAACCTGGAATCCGGGATCTCGAAGGGCATAGCTTGAGAGACGTCATGCTGCAGACTTGGCAGGAAGAGGGGAAGCTCGGAGAGTCGGGGTCAATTCGCGAGAAAGAACGGAAAGCACTGCTGTTCGGATCGGGTGGCGTCTACGACAGCGAACAACTGCACGTCCGCGAAGCCATGCTTCAACAGCTCGAATCGAGCGTTCAGCTCATGCACCAGGAACTGGAGACGCTCCTTCGTGAGGTCCTCATCCGGCAGGCCGAGGAGGAGGAAACGTAAACGGACATTCCTCTCGTTCTTCGCCCGATACACAAGATGATGAACGTGCTGGAGCGAGTCGGCGTACTGAGAAAGCTGCGTTATTCAGGCAGACTTCGACAGTTTTCGCCTGGCGACTACGCCATGTGTATCCTCTCCCATCTGCGCGAGTGGGTATCCAATTCTTACTAACTCTGCGCAGTCTTCGCCATGCGGCCCAGCGATTCGTGACCCACCGTCATGAATAATGCGGGTTAGGGTCTTGCCCAGTACCTTTGTAGTATCATTTTGATACTGTTCATGAATGGCGGCAGATAAGGAGAAAACGTGTTTCGCACGCTATACCAAAGCCTGGTGGGAGGCCCCGGATTCATCGCCCACAAACTAGGGAAGGTGCTAGGCCCTCACGTCCACCCTGAAGCGTAATGTAACTATATTGCTGCACACGGTTTAGCAGGATTTGATGGTGTCCATTTTTAAAATAGTCTGTCTCATGTCTTGGGGGTTGCTGCTTTGGCTTGGTCAGTCTCACGCGGCACAGTCCGTTAATGAGGCTAGTCATCCGGCATCACCGGCAGATCAATTAGAGAGGAAAGGCGGTCAAGTTGGCAGCCACACTGCCCGAGAGAAGCTGAAGGTTGGTCACAGAATCGAGGGCGAATTGCTTCGCGTTGAAGGCAAGGAATATTTCGTGATGGGGAAAGACGGGCAGGAGATTCGCTTACAGAGCGATCCTACTACCCGGAAGATCGGAAACATCAGCCAAGGAAATCGTATCGTTGCGACCGTGAACGATCAGAATCACATGCGGTCAATTCGACTGACTGATATGGCCGACATGAGTGATCGCCGAAATGAACAAACCGATCGGGCGATGGGGCGTTAGTTGCCGAGCCTGCTGGCCCCTGCTGGAAGAAAATGATTCTGAGACAGGCGAACACATAGCGCGAGCTGAGTCGGCGTTGGGTCAACTGCTTTCTGTCCTGCGTGAATCCTCCACTACATAAAGAGCCGTCCCCCACGTCGGGAGGAAGAGAACCGGCCTAACAATATTGGCGAGAGATTTGCGCCACGCTCGACCAAATTCATCCGGCTCAATCGACGCGCCTGAGCGCCCTATTCTGCTTATGCGTCAATCGGTCGCCGACGTTCGCACCTGAAGATACTGTTTGAGGACCAACTCAATCTATTGGAGTGATTTTCAACATGCACCCAAACCTCATAAATTCAACACGCATTGACGGCGGCGACACCGCTATACGCGAGACGTGTCTGTGGAACCCCCTGTCGGTCGATCCGGTGGCAAGCCGGTTCTCGAGTTACGCAGCCTTCAAAGATACGGCAGTAGTCAGGCTGCTGGTACCCGACGTTCCCGTCGACGCCGAACTTATCGAAGCGCACGATCAATTAAGTCAACAGATTGCTGGCGATTACTACCCCTGCACCGGCGCAATCTCAGTGTTCGCCCAAAAAGGCTATCGCTTCGGATTATTTCCGAAACTTGCGTGCGACAATGCCGTGCGTGCCGTCTGTCATGATCTGTACGAGTTCTGCCACGAATTCCCGATCATCGACGACCAGCTCATTACCTTCATCGCGATGTTCCGCGGACCCGCGATCGAATCGGAACAGCACTTCGAGGATCTACTTTGGAGTCAGCTTCAGGCCATGCATGCCATTGATTCCGATTTCTTTGCCTGGGACAAAAGCGTCGACTCCGACCCAATGAACAATAACTTTTCGTTTAGCATCGGCGGTCGAGCGATGTTCGTCATCGGCATGCACCCCAAGGCATCGCGTCTAGCACGAACTGCCAGGTATCCGACCATGGTGTTCAACTTACATGAACAGTTTGAGCGCTTGCGCGCTCGCGGAAAGTTTGAGACCATGAAGCAGATAATCCGAGCACGCGAGATGGCGTGCCAAGGTTCGATCAACCCCATGCTGAAAAACTTCGGCGAAAGCTCCGAGGCGAATCAATATTCCGGCCGGGCAGTTTCAGGCAATTGGCCTTGCCCGTTCCACGCACGCAAAAAGGATGAGACATGACCACCCAGCGGTTGACCCGTATTGCGCCACAGAGTGGCTGCTCATTCAAAATCAAGCGTGGGCAGGTGTTGCGCGTTGTCGATCCCCTAGGCGAGCAGGTATCTGACCTGTTCGCCTTCGACGAACACGATCACGATTGCCGGCTGTCGTCAGGTCGTTCGCTGGACTATGCGAGTCGGATCTACCTGACGACGAACGACATCCTCTACGCTAACAATAGCAAGCCGATGTTCACCATCATCCAAGACACCGTCCGCCGGCATGATTTCCTCCTGACGCCGTGTAGCCAAGAGATGTTTGAAATCCTGTACAAGCTCAAGGGTTACCATCCGAGCTGTTTCGAAAACCTGCTTAATTCTTTGAAAGAGCACGGTATATCAGGGCACCAGATCTCGACGACATTCAACATCTTCATGAACGTCAAGGTCGATGAGGAGGGGAAGGTGACCGTCGGCGTGCCCATGTCAAAGTCAGGCGACTACATTGACCTGCGGGCCGAGATGGACATGGTGTGTGGGCTGACAGCCTGCTCTGCTGAAGGTTCGAACAACGGGCGCTTCAAACCGATCGACTTCTCGATCCTTGATTAACGCCCCACGGACTGCTCGCTCCTACCCGCATCGTCCTGCTTTGTAGTTCCCCAGAACTCCGATATGGCTAGAGTGCTTGATCACCTAGACCGACCTATTCAAGAAGACAGCCGACTTCTATCATGCAGGCACAAGCGGAATGGCCGGCGCTGGCGACTTGTGATGGGGTTGAAGAATTTGGTGGGCCGTGTAGGGGCTGGCCCTGCATAAATTTTTCCTCTCGTCCTCGGTTCCATGGTCGAACGCGTATTGGGCCAAATCAAATAGCCGCGTGATTTCGGTCGGCGCGCACATTGGCCCTACGCCCTCGAGGTTTACCCAGAATAAATGCGGCTCGCGTCCCTGTCCGGCCAAGTGCTTCACCGGTGGCCGCAGTTCTATTGGTACCGCCCAATGAGCAGGGAATGAACTAGGGGAAACACCAGTTTGGAAGCCGTATCGTACATGTCACAGTGAGAAAACGACGAAGACAGATATTAACTAACCAATAAGGAGAGCTAGTCGCATGATTTGTCACACAGGGCCGCGCAATATGTTCTGACACTGGGATTCGTATTCGCTGTGCGGCCCGCCTCGGGTCGGAGTGAGAGACGGCTCATGTCGTGATAAAGCAGCGGCATCGAGTTCTCAACCGGCTCTTGGCGTTGCGGAATGGGAAGCTTCACAATCCTGTGCCTTAACTTATAACAAAGGGGATGTCCATGAAACTCATACATATGCTCTCAGTCGGTATGGCGTCAGTGGGGATGACCTGTCTTGTCGGCTATGCATCTGCAGCTAACACAGCACCCGGCGATTTGATACCGGATTCCATGCTCGTAGCACAGGGTACTTCCGCACCTGGAGGAAAGGGGGGCGGATCTGCAGGCGAAATGGGAAGGGCAGACAAAGGCACTATGGGGAAGAGCGGAGGTAAAAACACCGGCATGGGAGCCGACACTACAATTCCGGAAAAAGCAAAACCGGGGACGGAAAATACTGGACCTGGGGGAAACACAGGATCTAACAGCGGGCAGACTGGACCGAGTTCCGGGAGCCCTGAATCCTCCACCGGCCCTACGGGCGGTAGTGGATCACCTGGAATGAGTGGAAGCGGAAGTGGTTCCAGCAGTGGTGGCGGAGGTGGAGGTCAATAGGTTTAAATGAAATGTACAGAGGGTAACGAGGAGTAGCGAACCGGCATGGAGACGTTATGACGGACGTATTGTCATGTCCTGCAATGGTCTTCTGGTTGGGATGCTCCTGAAAAAATACATTGCTGCGCATTTCCGGTAGGTAGTTTTACCACATGAGCAATTGTGAACAGACTGCCGTCTGGCTTCTCGGTATGCTGTCGTTCACACCGTTCATAGTGCTTCACCTATAAAGGTACGGCGTGGGCTAGAATCAATCGAA
>JBGTMB010000167.1:0-2685 GCA_041743755.1 Nitrospiraceae bacterium
TTGCGGGCTCCGTTGAGGCATCCGTATAATAGACAGGTTTGAGACAAACTTCCCATTCAAGCCAGGATAGGACTTATTATGAGTGCCGAAATCTTAGAAAAAGATTCCAAAAATTACCCGATTCTCCGCAACTTGCAATATTCTCCGCTGAAGCAGGGCGAAGAACAATACATTGTTCTGTGGGATCCCACCGGCCTGTCTTCCGAAAAGCTGGTGTTGCCGCTCAATTATTTTTATCTGTTTCAGTTTTTTGACGGAGAGCATTCGCTTGAACAGGTTGGCGCCGAATATTTGAAGAAATATGGCGAATTCATGATGCCGGACCGGTTGGCCAAACTGGTCTCCGATCTTGAGGAGAAATTATTTCTTGAAGGTGACCGTCTGACCCAGGTGCAAGCGAAAGCTTTTGAAGCCTATCGAAAGTTGGATGCGAGGCCCATGGCGTTTGCCGGCAAGCAATATGAAGCCGATCCGGCGAAACTGCGTGCGCAGATTGACGGGTTTTATGCTTCGAAGGAAGGGCCGGAGAAGGGCAAAGCTGAATGTGCTGGTCAGACGATCAAAGGGCTGGTGGCCCCGAATTTTGAACAGAAAGATGCCGGGCCGATTTATGCGTGGGGTTATCAGGAGTTACGGAAAGGACAGGTTCCGGATGTGTTCGTGATGATTGGAACCTGCCATGCCGGTCTCGAAGGCGGTATAGCCTTTACGGATAAAGATTTTGAAACGCCGTTCGGGACGGTGCCGGTCAATCGAGCGATCATCGACTTAATCCGCAAAGAAAGCGGCGAGACATTTTTTGCGGAAGATATTTCCCATCTTCGTGAGCATAGCCTTGAATTGCAACTGCCGTTTCTTCAACATGCGCTGGGGGAAGGACGTGCGATTTCCATTGTGCCGATTCTTGTCGATTTTCCTCCGGATACGCTTACGGGCGGAGAGTTTCAACAGCTCTTCGATCGAGTTGACAAATTTTTGACCATTACCAAGCGCGCGATTCAGGTCAGCGGACAACAGGTGTGTGTCATTGGCAGCGCCAACCTGGCGCATATTGGGATTCGCTATGGAGACAAAACACCGCCGACTGATTTTTCCTTTCACCGGTGTATGCAGATTGATCTGGAAATGTTGAAGAAGGTGGAAGAGGGTGATCCGGAAGGATTCGCGGAATTTATCTTAAAAGAAGGGAATCAGCGGCGCATTTTAGGATTTTCGGTCATCTTTTCACTGTTGAAACTGCTGCAGAGGGACAGTGAACCGCTCAAAGGGCAGGTGCTCCGCTACGATCGAGGCATTACCGATCAGTTTAATTCGACGGCGACGTATGCCAGTATTGTGTTTGTCTAAGATCCACACCTCCGTTACAAGCCCTACGACTGGATCCTGCAAGCACAGCCGCGCATGAGGCAAGACACCATTGCTTTGGTGCATCAGACGGTGGCCGATGGGGCAAATCGGCCTACGTGCTCGTAAACAATCGCGGGGAGGGAAGCGCCCCTAGATCATCCAAGCCATAATCGCAGGCCTCAGAACCTAACCAGCCCTCCCGTTGTTGTCGCTCTGCGTGCGTGGTAACATCTCAGTACAGATTTGAATCGTACCCTCAGGATCCTCTCGTGAGACAACAGGAGGAGGTCTCCATGCTCACCCGCCATACCGCCCGATCAATCCTCTGGCTGACTGCGATCATTTTGATCCCCGTAGCAGGACAGGGAGCTGACTTTCCAAACGGACGCATCGAAATCACCGGCGACTATCGTTATGCCACGCTTGATTCCGAGCCAGTCGCTGATGCAAAAGCGCTTGCCTGCCGCGAAGCTTGGCGACTGGCTGTTGTGTACTCGTCGCTCTATCGCGAGCAGACCGCATCCGTCATCGACTCCCCACTTCTCCGAGACCTGGCCTACACCCTCGCAACACGCCACGTCCAAGACCAGCAGATTGTGGAGCAGATTGAATCGAGACGCACCGTGTCATGTCGCGTGCGAGGCTTTCTCCCCGTTGAAGAAAGCGGGCGCGTGATCCGGACCCAACTAGGTGGTGGTCCCCCATCCTCCGAAGGACTCGACCAGAATCGCGTGTTGCGCATTCTCAGTGTGCGGGAAGAAGGCAGCGGCATCATTGCCGTGCAATATCAGGCGTTGAAGCGACTGGATTGGTTGGGCACACACTACCAGGGAGGACTCAGAGAATCAGCCGATATCATGGTGGACTTCTACGACGACCAGGGTTTCCTGATTAAATCCGAACGCTACCCGGCCAGAAAGTCATCGACAGGAGAGGACACCATGAACCCCGGCGCCGTGGCCGTGCTCAAAGTCGACAACCCAGCAGCCGCCAAGACCTATCGCGTTTGGCTGGTGAAGTAGGCTAGAGAGGCACTCTTCGAGAATGGCTGGGGGGGAGTGGTCTCCTTATCATGCCCACTCCCCTATACGCCATTAAAAAAGCAACGCTGCCTAGTTACTCCCTGCCAGCGGCGGTATGTTGATGCCCACGCGCTCGAGCCCCATGATGACAGTCAAGGCCGTCGGGGAATGTTGGACGATTTCCTTCTGCACTTCGATACGACGCAGGTCGACAAACTCTGGGGCTGTTAGGCCGAGTGCTTCACGATAGGCCCGGTCGGCGATCCCGCGCTGCATTTCGGCTTTCTCCCGCGCTTCTTCCGCCTTTTGGAACTCC
>JBGTMB010000168.1:0-4121 GCA_041743755.1 Nitrospiraceae bacterium
AAGAGGGGGCTCCGGAAATTCGGTCAGTGGGGTAAGTGGTAGCCTGGCTTCACCCACCCCAGGGAGGGGTGGCAGACGAGAGGAGCGAGGCGATGAAGAGAACGAGACGAAATCATGGAGCGACCTTCAAAGCGCAGGTGGCCTTGGCCGCAGTGAGAGGCGACAAGACGCTGGCGGAATGGGCCGAACAGTTCAGGGTCCATCCCACGCAGATCACCGAATGGACACAACAATTGCTGGCGCGAGCCGCGGATGTGTTTGGCGGGGCCAAGCCCACGGCGGACACGCCAGATCTCAAGACCCTCCACGCGAAGATGGGCCAACTGGCCCTGGAGAATGATTGTTTAGCCGGGGCGCTCACCAAGGCGGGCTTGCGGAGCGCAACGCCATGATCGATCGTACTCACGCCCTACCTGTCATGCGGCAATGCCAGCTGCTGAAACTGGCCCGATCGACGGCGTACTACCAACCGACGCCGGTCTCAGAAACGGTGCTCGCGCTGATGCGACGGATCGACGCGCTGCATCTGGCCCATCCGTTTGCCGGTGCTCGGATGCTGCGCGATCTCTTACGGCAAGAGGGCCACGCCATCGGGCGGCGGCATGTGGCCACCCTGATGCGCCGCATGGGGATTGAGGCCCTGTATCGCAAGCCGTCTCTCAGCCGCCGACAGCCCGGCCATCGGATCTACGCCTATCTCCTGCGCGCCCTGGAGATCTCGCGTCCGAATCATGTCTGGGCGGCGGATATCACCTATATCCCGATGGCGCGAGGCTTTGTGTATTTGTTTGCGGGCCTGGACTGGGCGAGTCGCCGGGTGCTGGCGTGGCGGCTCTCCAATACGCTCACGACCGATTTCTGCCTCGATACGGTGCAGGAGGCCATCGCCCGGCATGGCACCCCGACCATCTTCAATACCGACCAAGGGTGCCAGTTCACCAGCCAGGAGTTCACGGGCCTCCTGACGCACCACGGCATCCAGATCAGCATGGACGGGAAAGGGTGTTGGCGGGACAACGTGTTCGTCGAGCGACTCTGGAAGAGCCTCAAATACGAGGAGGTCTATTTGCACGCGTACGATACCGTCAGCGCAGCGCAACAGGGATTGGAACGCTACCTGACGTTCTATAACCAGACCAGACCACATCAGGCGCTTGACGGCCAAACGCCTGACCAGGTCTACGACGAGAACCGGACGACACGGCGGACCGCCGCGTAATCAACAACCCGCGAGGCGCCACTTAAGGAATGCGTGAAACTGTCCAACCAACCGGAGCCACCTCTCAACCCGTCTTTGACCAGTGCGCGAGGAATGTTGGTGTCATCCGGTAGCAGCACGTTGGCAAGGGCGCGCCTGCCATGCGCCAAGAAATGTAATACTACAAGGCGTGACCCCTATTTTTTCTGATGACCCCTATTTTTCTATTTCGAGATATGTGCGACGAGCCCGGATCGAAGGAACGGGATTGCCATATACCGAGTGATGGTTTCGCAGGGCTTCTTTATTTAACAAAATTCAGCATGTCCCCGTTTCCCCGTCGTTGTTTCCCCTGGTATCAGGCATTGGGGGTGAGAAGTTCCAGTCGACTAACCCAGGAATTAAAGTGGGGGCATTTGTTTCGTAAGACTGGTAGGCCAATCGCGGCGGCGGCAGCTACCCCAACGCGCACCTTGCTTCTTTCGTAAATGGGCACATGGCGAATAATCCGTTTGCTGGGGGCTGTGGTTGTGCCATCGTTGATTTCCTCTGGGGGAATACCTCTGACTTCCTTAGTAAGCTTGGTCAACCCAGGCGCTGATCCTGCGATGCGCTTTTGAAGTTGCGAGAGATCGCAGTAAAGTAGCGCCTCGAATTCGTGAAGTTGGATATATGGCAGAAAGCGTTGATCCTCGATGTCGGCTTTAAGTGAGCTTTCCAGTATCGTTATGCGACTCTGCGAGTGAGTTGGTTGCCTTGCTTCAGTCCAACCTGGGAACTTATTTGGTAAAGCATACAGATCGATCATGGTCGTGAATCGTGCTTCTTCATGCTGGTCTTCTAGCATGAGGCGGTGAAGGTCTCCGCGAATCTTGTCGTAATCCATGATGCCGCCCCGTTTCCCAAGTTTGCGGTTGGTTAGAACAACTCGTGCTTTCACTTCAATATTGTAGTTCGCCAGATGTGGGCCTAATACCTCTTCTGCAAATTTTCGCTCTGTTTGCCCCTCAGTTGTGACGTAAAGTCGAACCCATTTCATTAGGGCTGACCTCCCAATTCATTCTTTTCCCATAGCTGACCTAAGGTGTATTCTTTGAGCCATTCTTCAAGCCGGCCCTGATTTTGACGCGCCAGAACCGTTTCGCCGTCACGATGGTTTGCCACAATCACGTGGTTGGGCTCAAATTCATCAAGCAGGACCGATGACTGCGTCGAGACGATCAGCTGAGCTCGGCCAGCTGCTTCATGCAGGAGGCTGGCTAAGAGTTTGATGGCTTGAGGGTGTAGGCCAAGCTCCGGCTCGTCTATAAGTATCGTCGAAGGTGGGTCTGGTTGCAGGAGAAGTGTGGCGAGACAGATATATCGCACCGTTCCGTCGGAGAGTTGATGTGGATAGTAGAGTAAATCGGAGTATCGGTCCTTCCAAAGTAACTGGGTTTGCCCAGGCCCCACTTCCTTAAGGACAAATGTGCCGAAGAAAGGTGCGACCTGGCGCACAGTCTCAAGAATCTGTTCATAATGTTCTGGATAGCGATTAGACAGGCGCAGAAGAAATGCAGCGATATTTGCGGCGCTGCTGTGCAGCACGTCGTTGTCCACGACGTTGCACCTGCCCATGACTGGGGCTGATGGAGAGGTATCATGGAAGTGATAGACTCGCCAATCTCGGATAGTGGTTACCACCCACTCCTGTGAGCTGCTGAGATTGGTTGATCGAGCCAAGGGGCTTTCGAGGTGTCCGCTGCCTTGGTCGTTCTTAATGGGACTATGGAAAGGGGCTGCGAATGGTGCAGATTCCTGGGAAAAAAAGAGTGACCTATCGTCAGCCGCTCGCAAGGTGAATTTGTATTCGTTGAGACCAAACTTCAGGTGCGCGTTGAATTCTGGCGTTACCTTCATGCCTTGAAAAAGAAAAGCGTCAGCGCGGCCGCGGCTGCTGACGTAGTTCTGCAACCCTTTATTGGCATCCATGATGTTGCCAAGCAATTCAAAGAAGCGAATGAAGTTGGTTTTCCCTGATCCGTTGGCTCCGATTAACACATTCAGACCGGAATGCATTTGGAAGGAATTGAGCATTCTGAAGGATTTGTATCCGGAGAGGGAGATTTCTTCTAACGGTCGTTTCTTAGCGATTGTCATGAAGGGTAGTCTCCCAACAATTCAAAACTTTGGCGTCGAAGTTCCTCAGATACTGGGTAACGAAACACGGGCATTGTACTTTTTCTAGGGTATCTTGGTCTATGACTCTTCGCATGTCCATCGAGCCTTCCCTCTCTCTCGGTAGCTGGAGGGGCGGCCTGCGGGTTCTCACCGTGTGCGCTGCAACCTTCTCACCCACCCACTGACACGCAGAGATGTTCAGTAACTCTGGCGAGGGTCTTTAATCTTTGCTACTTCTCGTTAAAGGAGTTGGCGAGGTTGCTTTCGACTGCGCGCATCCAACGAGGGGAGTCTGCGACCGCGCGTTGCGCGAGCACAGAAGATCATCAGCCTCCATCCCCTCTTTTTGTTTCACGACCCAGCACCAGCCGCCGGGAGTAGGGTAATTGCCTCGATGGCCTCCCTCAGAATTTCAACCATGTGTCTGAGTTCCGGAAGCGATGTGCTGAGTGGTGGCATGAGGACTATCACGTTGCCGATGGGGCGGAGCAGGAGCCCTCGGTTGCGCGATTCCATCGCTACTCGATGCCCGATCCGCTCTTCGAGCGGATAGGGTTTCTTTGTCTGCTTGTCTTTCACCAACTCGATGGCCACGATGAATCCCTGCTGCCTGATCTCACCGACATGAGGCAGTTGCCGGAGGGGCTGAAGCAGTCGCGCCATTGTTTTGATTTTTGGTTGCAGCCGAGCGAGCGTCTTTTCTTTCCGGAAGATTTCGATGTTTGCCAGCGCGACGGCGCAGCCGAGCGGATTACCGGTATAG
>JBGTMB010000169.1:0-3846 GCA_041743755.1 Nitrospiraceae bacterium
AAGTGAGATTCGGTCGTACATATCTGCATCTCGCCTCCTGGATCGAGGCCTCGTGAAAATCGACACCCAGGACTTGATGGTTCAGAAGAGCCAAGGGATAGGTGAGATGGTCACCAGTCCCGCAGCCAACATCGAGGATCGAGAGCGTCTCCTTCCCGAGCCTTGCGCTCAGGGAGCATACCCAAGCCTCCACCACTTGGAGGCGCTTGACGATTCCATAGGATGTCTCTGGAAATACCATGAACGTTGGTCGGAACGTGACGAGTATCGATTGGTGTGATGTGATCTGCGAATGAGGTTCCGGGAAGGCTACTGCAATTTGATGCGGCTAGCTGAGGTCACTGGCAAGAAAAAGAATCAACATTCTTGTATCCTGCCGTCTTCGCTGAATGATAGAGGTCGAGATATCGCTCGACTTCAAGCGCAAGCGAGTACTCACGTTCCGCTAATTCACGACATCGCCGACCCAACGAGACCCGCCGAGAATCATCAGACAGCATCCAGTTGATGCCATGAGCCAAATCACCGGAATCTTTGTATGTGGCCAAGTACCCGGTCTCCTTGTGCCTGACAATGTCCGGAACGCCACCGACCTGAAATGCCACGCTTGGCGTCCCAGATGCCGCAGCTTCAATGAGAGAGACGGGCAAGTTATCTGCCAAAGTCGGCAGGACAAACACATCGGCGGCTACATAGCACTGGCGCATCATATTCGATGAACTCAGATATCCGACCTCTCGAACGGAGAATGTTTCTTTGAACGCGTCAAACACACCCTTACTGCCAACGGCGAGAATCCAGGGACGGGGTTTTAGCTCCAACGCGGTTAGCGCATCTTTAAAAAAGGAGGCTCCCTTCCGACTCGCCCCTTCCACATTCTCATTAAATGCAACAACCATAAGGACCTTCGCATCTCTTGGGATCGCCAGTGCATCCCTAGCCTCCAACTGGCCACCTGGACGAAACTCCTGGAGATCGATCCCATAAGGGATGCAGCGAATGTCACAACCTTCAAACAAAGGACTCGATTGAGCCATTTTTGACAACCACTCGGAAGGCGCGGCCAGCGTAATTCTCGAATTGCGATAGCTTTGATGTTTCTTGCGCCAGAGCATTGCGGTCGTATCCAGAGAAATTTTGGGATATTCACCAAGATTCGGACATCGTCCACATCCCGATTGCCACCGTTCACAGTCATAGGTATAAGAACAATGCCCTGTCAACGCCCAGGTGTCATGCAATGTCCACACAAGTGGCGCCACCTTCGACAGTTTTGGCAAAATTGAAAAAGAGAAGAAATTCCCGTGAAGATTGTGCAGATGGATGATGTCTGCATTTTTCACAGATGGATGATCGAGAAACCGATGTTTAAGCGGCTGCCATAAGTATTGGAGCCCGGTCCACGTTTCGAACTTCTGCACAAAACGACCACATACTTTCCCCAGCAACGTCCGAGGAAACCCGATTCGGTCAATCTCCGGACGCTGTTCAGTCTGCTGTCCAACCACCATCGACGAATGATGCCCTTTTGCTAATAAGCCTTTATGCAGGTGAAAAGATGCGCGTGCCGCTCCTCCACTATTGTCAGCCGTTCCGATATGAGTAATTCTCACGTGCGCGCTACCTACTTTAGCTCGCTCTGAACACAGCGAGCAACGTGTGCCCAGGAAACCGGTTGTAGCGCCACAACGATTTGGGCAGCGCTCGGTCGATCACTCGACACAAGAAATAAAATACCTTGTGACCAAACCCGGGCTCTATTCGCCCCCATCGAATCCCCATCACGGCAGACAAGACTCTCACGAGGTGAGTGCGCCGGTACCACTCACGATGATAAGCAGCCACAGGTTCTTCCGCTAGCGAGGCTATTTCCAGGCCGTGATGATTGGCAACCCACCGCATGACGTTCCGAGACCACCTGGTCAAGTGATGCGGAGGCATGTTCCCAAAGTCATTAACGGCAAACTTCGTAAAGCAATCAGGGTTCGGAACGGTCAATATACAAACCCCTCTTTCCCGAAGACACCCGAACATCGCCTTCAGAAAGCTGTCCGGATTCGGCACATGTTCAAGCACCTGAAAAGCGCATACCGCATCAAATTGCTCTGCCGCACTCGCAAGTTCCTCGATCGACTGAGCCCGCACGTCAAAACCTTTGTTTCTAGCAATCGTGGAGGCTGTCTGGTTGTACTCAAGCCCTATAAGCTTTTTCTCCGGGAAACACTCTCTGACCATATCCAAAAAGACCCCGGTTCCACATCCAACCTCCAATACAGATCGTGAATCTTTTATCCAATTCAGCGCTTCGCGAAATTCCCATTTGTCGGCCATGTAGTAGTAATCGGCCTTGCCGAAATGCTCGTACAGCGTTTCATCCCCTTGCAACTCGATCGGATAGAACTCGAGACCGCATGATTGACAGCGTGTGAGTTGCAAGATGTCGCTTTGATACGGTTGATGCAGGCAGGTTTCTATATCGAATTGCGCTGATTGTAAGTATACCTTTCTGAGGCCCTCGAACGACACCGTGTCGAGGATCTGATGATCTCGCGCCAGACAAAGCGGGCAACAGACATTATGATAACTGTCCACAGAGGGCTCTTTGCTCATCGGCACTGTGTCCAAAACTCCAGATCGAGAAAATCCACACGGTCAGACGCCAGCCATGTAGCGAACTGTGTTGCATCCACGGCCTCCGCAAACTCTCTCGCATGCCCCAGGTGCGAAATGAAGTTTCGCTCAAGCGGGTGCCCCGTCTTGTCTAAAGGCAATTTGATCATTTCAAAACTCTTCATTCTCCAAGGCCGAAGACGAAACAAGGAGTAGGCAAAGCGACGCGCTAACTCAATGCTGTCTGGCGACATGTTCGGCGTATCTTGAATGAATTTGACTCGGTCAAGATATTGCGCTGCCGAGTCTGAGTCCACTGTAAAGCCGAGATGCGAATACCTCCCAGTTCCTGCGGTCAGCACCGGAACGCCCATACAGGCCATCTCTATTCCGATAGTTCCTCTGACCGTCAGACAGTAATCAGTAATTCCAAAAAAAGAGAACGTGCTAATATCTGTCTCCGGATGAACCAATTTCACGTGCTCTGGTAGACGGCCTATCTTACTTCTGATAGCGAAGGAGTCCCGTAGCTCCCCCGTAAATCCTTCATACTTCAGTTTCCAGACCAAATCAGGATGCAACTTTACCACCCAGTTTACGGATGAATTTTGACAAGCAGCCGCCACCGTCTCTACAAGCCATGCCTCATAGTCATCAAAAATTCCTTCTCCGTAAAAGATGGTGGCATCCCACAAGACATGAGAAAACACCACCGCCGTCTTCTTTTCAGGGTCCAGTCCTAGCTGGCGACGCACGACGTCTGGCGACTTAATCTGTTTGTCATCATGCAAGAATCTCCGATTGAACCAGGTTCCCTGGCGATAGCTGTCTTCAAGCTCTGTGAGCAAACCCTGTTCCTGTTCCTCTCCCCAAGGCATGTCCTTCACATATCTCCACGTTGAATGATCTAAAGAAAAAGGATGCTCGTGCCTATTCTTCAGAGAATACCGCTTGAGGATATAGCCATTGATCTCCTGTGAGCCCACATACTGCACGACCGGGACACCGTTGGCGATGCATGCCCCAAAGATTTCCGCAAAGGGCGAGACTCCTTTTTCTAGAATCAATGCCATGAGGGGCCTGGACTCTTGGACCATCTTCTCTGCGGCTTGAATTCGGCGCCGCACACATTGCAGCTCCACCCGCAACTCCGCCACAGTTGTATCGTCAGTAAGATCAAACTTGGAGAATTTATTCCGATACATGAGGTTTGAAACGGCAATCCTCCCGATATCA
>JBGTMB010000170.1:0-6600 GCA_041743755.1 Nitrospiraceae bacterium
TGCCTGCGGTAGAAAATTGTTTGCGGTCGCTGGTGGCACCAGGGCGAGATAGTGGGGTGGCAGGACATGCATGGCAGTCTCAGGCCCCATGCCCGATTGTCTTGTTGCTGCCGGATCTATCGGTGCGCGCGACGGTGTTGCAGTTAGAGCAATTCCCCGTGCAGGCGGAGGAACAAGAGGCATTGATTCGCTGGCGTTTAGGGCAGGAACAGCTGTTGCCCCTGGCAGGGGCCAAGATTGTGTGGCAGGGGTTCCCCTCACATGGAGCACGAGATGAGCGGTCCCACGTTGTCCTAGCCGTGGCGATTCAAGAAGCCATCTTGAGACAATATGAGTCCCTGTGTGAGTCAGTCAGCTTGCTCCCTCAAGAGATTGGAGTGACCAGCTTTCGTCTCTTTAATCTCTGGCTGAAAACGGCAGGCGGCCGAAAACGATTGGGTCGCGATTTGCTTTGGGTCAGTGTCTCGGACGGCGGCTTGACCTGTTTCGTCATGCAGGAAGGTCGATTGGCGTTTGTCAGGACCAAACTGTTGCGCGCGGATGACGTACAGGATGACGAGAGTCTCGGGAGTGGTATGGCTGATAACATTGTCGAAGAATGTGCGGCATCGCTTCGTGCCTGTCGCGACCATTTCCCTAACCTGAATGTGACGGATATGGTTTTCGCCGGCGATTGCTCATTTCCGACTATTGAACAGGCGCTGAATAGAGAATTTAGCCTGTCGACTGAGCGGCTGGACTGGAAATCCGTCGAGCAGGCAGGGTGGACTCACGACGGCGGAAGTACGTCATGGGCCACGCTTCCTGTTGTGGCAGGGGTGATGTAGATGATGGCGCTTGGATGGACCTCCCTTCGTTCGGTCGCCGGCAAGGGGAGCGGGTTTCTCGTGATGCCAGGGAGGGCACGATATTTTCACATCGAACTGAGCAGCCGTTACCGGTGGTATGTGGCTCCGGCTCGCATGATGCTGGTTGCGCTCTGTGGGATCATAGGAGGCGCAATCATTTGGAGTGGAATCCAGACCGGTATGACTCTGTACGATCTCCAAGACGTGCAGGCGAACCTCGACCATGTCCGTATGCAAGATCAACAGCTTCTCGCGCAGGCTCAACGAGAGGGTCTTGATCTGTCTGAGCCTTCTTTGCAGCAGTTACCGGCAGAAGTCAGTTTAGCGAACCTGGTGCTCACGAAGCGGCATTTTTCCTGGACACAGCTTCTGTCCGCTCTTGAGTCGGCCATCCCTCAGCAGGTGTCCATGAAGCGCATCCGCTTGGATCCGGGAGGGGCGGTCATACACATCACGGGGTTGGCGGTGACCGTCGAACATGTGACGGCATTGACGGTCACATTGCAAAACCACGCCGTCTTCTACGATCCTGTGCTAGGCCAGCACCGGGTGAGACCCGATGGATTGGTGGAGTTTGACCTCATGTTGCGGTATCGGCAACAGGGTGTGTAGCAGGATGCTGAACAGGAACCGTGAAACGTGAGGCGTGAAACGTGAAACGAGGGTCAGCTGTGGAGCTGCGGACTTGCCTGCGGACAAGTCGCGATCCGAAGTTCGAAGGTCGGGGTTCAAAGCTCAGAAAACCTCGAACTTCGGACCTCGAACCCTCGCGTCTCGCTTTTCCGCCAGTCTCGCGTGCCAAATTTGTTTTTCTGCGATCTGGTAGGGAGGCATGATGGATTTCATCCGTCAGCAATTGCGAAAACCCTACGGGGTGTTGATCCCATGGCTGATGTGGGTCGTGTTGTTGTCAGGAATCTTGTGGGGAGTCCGAACCATTGGGGTGGAAGGGGCTGAGCAGAGTCTCGCGAAATTGGAGTTGGAATGGAACCGAGCCCGTCAAGAGTTCACACATCATAAGGCGGCGCAGAGAGCGCGGAAAGATCTTGCGCAGGTGTGGTCGGTGTTGCCGGTTGAACGGGACTTTGCTCCCTTGGCGCTGGGTATTACTGAGGAGGCCAAGCGTCATCGCGTGATCCTCCCGGCGCTCTCCTACAAGACTGAGCCTACTCTGGTCGCCAATACGAATAAAGGTGTACTCCAGGGTACTATGACCGGTCGTTACGAGGATCTTCGACGGTTTGTTCATGAACTGGAGACGGCTGAGGAATTGGTCTACATCGAAGATTTGGAACTTGCACCCCCGGATGATCAGCAAAGCCAGACGTTGACCTTCGACATTACGATTGCCACCTATCTTCGAAGCGAGCCCGACAAGCCGGCGCTTCAATAGTGCCTGGATATGCTGACGACGAACCAAAAGAAAATCACGGCATTGGTGGGGTTAGGCCTACTCTGGGGTGGAATTATTGCCTGGGAATGGCTGACCATGGAAGAACCCGAACGTGTGCCGCTGACGAATGTGAGCGGCCCTGCTTCTGTACCTCGGCCTACCCGTGGAAGAATGGACGGGTTGCAGGTGCAACTCAATTTCCTTGCTGCCACGCGGACTCAACGGGAGATGACCTTTACCGCGCCACGTAATATCTTTGCTCCGCCTCGCACTGATGCTTCTGGGGCTGTCGCTGCGAATCGGCAGGAGGTCGATACCGGTTCGGAGCAGGCCCTGCGCCAGCAGGCGGCACTGACAGGGTTGGCCCTATTCCGCTATCTCGGGTTTGTACGCGCGGAAGAGGTATCGCGGAAGAAGGGTGAAATGGCTGTGCTCACGAAGAAAGACGATCTTCATGTCGTCCGGACTGGAGAAACTGTAGAAGATCATGTCGTGGTGAAAGCCATTACACAAGAGAGTGTGACGTTGCTGGATCGCCAGTCACGAGTGGAACATATAATATCGCTCTCCAAAGACGCTCCGTTGGAAGAAGCTCTCTTGCAGCCAGAATAGTTCAATGGCCATCTGCTACCGGCAACGGGTCATCAATGAGCGAGGGGTGACCTACCTTATGCTCATGTTCGCTATCGTCCTCATCGGGATCGCCACGACCGCTGCGGCAAAACAATGGAAGACGACTGTGCAACGCGAACGCGAGATAGACCTTTTGGCCAAAGGGATCGAGATTCAGAATGCGCTCGCGTTGTATTCGGCGACGAAAAAGGCCGGCCGTGTGATGCCGGGAGAGGTGTATCCCCAGACGTTGGCTGACCTTACGAGATTACCCAAACCGTTCTTGCGGAAGGTCTATCGTGATCCAATGGGGCACGGCGAATGGGAATATCTGCGGGCGCCGACAGGCGGCATCATGGGTGTCCGGAGTACGAGTCTCGCAAAGCCGTTTCGACAGCGCAATTTCCCTCTTGCTGTCCGGCATTTCGAGGGACGCCCCACGTATCGTGATTGGGTCTTTCAACACCCAAGTCCCTCGTCGGCTCCGATCGTGCAGCAAGGGGCTGTGCCACTTCCTGTGGCGCCACCGATAGAAGAATCCTTCTCCGTTCCCGACGGAGGTGCGTTGAATGAAAGCGCTTCAACGGATCCGCCAATTGCGGGCGAACAGGCCCCGAGCCCATAGTCTCCGTCGGCGTACCTTGCAATTCCGGTGTTGTGCATCGCACTCGCAACATAAGAGACGAATGATCGTCGGTGTATTCGTCTGACAGGTGAAGCGTGGATTCTTGAAGTTCTCCTTCCGACTGCTGGTCGTGACTAGCCGTCTTGACCCCATTGAAACTCCCACTGTATCCTGTCCACACAACCTATGCGGTAAGAGTCTACATGCTGTCTCATCCTCACAATCAAGTGGACACATCGGTCGAGCCAGTCGAGTCGATGGGCGTGGAAGTGGTTCCGCCCATTCCGATTCCAGAGTATGTCCACTCAGTGGTCACGCGAGCTAAAGAAGCGGCGGGCCGACTGGCTACGCTGTCGACTACGGTGAAGAACCGGGCCCTCCTCGCGATGGCAGAGGCGTTGGAAGAGCAGAAGGATGCGTTGCTGGCTGCGAACGAACTGGATTTGGAAGCTTTCGGAGCTGCGCCGGAAAAGAAAGCGATGGCAGATCGGTTACGTCTCACGGACAAGAGAATCGCTGAGATGGCAGCAGGCCTGCGCGAGGTGGCTGCGCTTCCCGACCCGCTCGGCGACATGCCGAAGATGTGGACGAGGCCGAATGGAATGCAAGTGGGGCGCGTGCGGGTTCCGATCGGT
This sequence comes from Nitrospiraceae bacterium, assembly GCA_041743755.1. GTDB lineage: Bacteria > Nitrospirota > Nitrospiria > Nitrospirales > Nitrospiraceae > Palsa-1315. Next base: position 4,114 of record JBGTMB010000170.1, read on the forward strand.
GTGATCGGCATTGTGTATGAATCCCGTCCGAATGTCACGGCGGACTCCGCCGCGCTCTGCTTGAAATCCGGGAATGCCTGCGTGCTTCGAGGAGGAAGCGAGGCGATCCATTCAAATACAGCCATTGCGACGGTCCTGTCGGATGCGGCAGAGAAAGCCGGTGTCCCTGCCGGGGCGATCAGTTTCGTCGCGCGGCCGGATCGTGACGTCGTTCCTCTACTGCTCAAGCAAGATCGCTACATCGATCTGATTATTCCGCGCGGCGGTGAATCATTGATGCGCGTTGTCACCGAGCATGCCACGATTCCGGTCGTGAGACACGATGCCGGGGTCTGTCATATCTATGTCGATGCCGATGCTGATCCGGCCATGGCGGAGCGGATTTGCTTCAACGCAAAGGTGCAGCGACCGTCGACCTGTAATGCAGTGGAGACCCTCTTAGTGCATCAGGGCATTGCGCGGCATTGGCTTTCCCCCTTCATTGAGAAGTTAGTGGAGGCCAAGGTCGAGGTTCGCGGATGTCAGAAAACCTGCCAGCTGTCATCGTCGGCCAAGCCTGCGAGCGACGACGATTTTGGGAAAGAATTTCTGGATCTCACCGTCGCGGTGAAAGTGGTCAAGCACGTCGATGAGGCGATGGAGCACATTGCCAAGTACGGGTCACGCCATACAGAAGCGATCATTACATCAGACTACCCGAAAGCGATGCGATTTTTGCGAGAGGTCGATGCCGGTGCGGTATTGGTGAACGCTTCGACCAGGTTGAACGATGGCTATCAGTTCGGGCTTGGAGCAGAAATCGGGATCAGCACATCCCGCATCCATGCCCGAGGCCCGATGGGACTGGAAGAATTGACCTGCTTCAAGTTTATCGTGTTGGGGAGCGGGCAAATCCGCGAGTAATCAGGCTGCTGAAACAGGCCCCCAACTTCGTGCTCAGTCGTTCGAACCCCTCGACGTACCGAATATGTACGCCTCGGGGTTCTCTCTCCTTGCGGCCACGTTGGCTTACCTGTTTGAGCAGCCTGCAGCATCATTGAGATCACTTTTTGTGAATCCCTCAGCGCTCGCCAACCCCGGTAACATCAGCTTCTCCGGGAATCATTTATTTGCTCGCGATTTTGCCGCAGCTGGAGGCCGTTGTGTCGAACAGTCAACCGGGCATCTCGTGTTCTATCGCCCTGATGGTCATCGCTTTCTCGCAACAGATCCAGCTGGGAACCCGCTGCATGAGTGTGAGTGGGGGATTGATGTCACAGGTCATGTAACTCTGCTTCGCGTCCGGATACGCCTGGATTGGGGGCAATGGGTCGGCTTGAAGCCGGCCGGTTTAATGAATGAAATCACGCTCAATCTGGCTGGGAGGTCAGGCTGGCAACGGCTTGTGGCTGACGATTTACGGGCGATGGCCGCTCAGGCACTCCGGGTTCCTCTCGAGGATATGAGGCTATTCTATCGGGATGAGGATTTCTTGATCGACCAGACCGGTAGGGTGGCGATTCGTCAGCGAAAAGATGCGCTGTATGTGCTTGAAGACGGGGATTTTGAACAGGCTCGCTTTATGTCCTGTATGGGGGCGATGAACTGGCCCGCTATCGATTTTCTTCCGGTCGTTGAACTCTTTCAGTCGTTGCTCCCAGGAACCGGGTCCGCGGTCTTTGAATTGATTCGCGGGCTCTACGACGATCAGAATGAAGGGAAGACGGCGCCACAACCCTTACGATATCGAGGTATTCCCACCTATCCCTCGGAAGCCGCGTTCCGCTTGTTCAGTAGTTTCTTCACCCCTCAAGCGTCTGCTGGGGGTCACCCATTCACCCTCTTCATGAATCCAGAACGGTCTCATCAAGTAGTCTGGCTGCCTGTGCCAACACCACCGACTCGATATTTCGATCAGTGTGCGGGGGTGTGCTTAACCCTTCAAGGCGGCTTGCTGCACAAGGTGACGATGGAATCAGATTCTTCCGGGCTGCCCTATACGAACCAGAAAAGAGGTCGATATGCTCCGTATGATCGGAGTGTGAGGGTTGCCGGGTCGAAGATCGTTCTGAAGGATCGTGATCGTGAGACAACATTGTCCGTGCCCCTGCCGCAAGGGGCGCAGGATCAGTCGGGTGAGCCGGTGGCCATGAGCCCGATCGACTGGCGCTCCGTCTTTGCCCAGGGGATTCCACCCATCTCGCCTACTGACGCTTACGGAGCGGTCGTGCTCTATCCGGAAGATGAGGCTGAAGTCGATGAGTGCGCTGCACAGCCCTTCGTGGCTGATTATCTCGAAGATCTTGCCGAGCAGGATCGCGAAATCGCCGGGCTCCTTTCACAAGCCCAGCGTGTCCTCATCAATAACGGCGATGCCGTGGTTGCGACCTGCTGCCAGTTTGATCGACCGAGAGACTATACCGTACTGGTGCGGTACCCGGCCTTTGCGCAAAAGCAGGCACAACGGATCTGGAGTGTTTGCGCCGAGTTGCAGCAGTGGAATTGGCT
>JBGTMB010000171.1:0-16583 GCA_041743755.1 Nitrospiraceae bacterium
GACCGGTTTGTTCACTGCGATCGCTTCCTTGAGGACGGCATCAATCTCAGACGGCTTGCTGGCCCTAAGCCCGACTGCTCCGTACGCCTCTGCCAACTTGACAAAGTCCGGCGTCGTCTCCAAATCGCTCGAGGCATACCGACCTTCATAGAAGAGATCCTGCCACTGCCGGACCATCCCATGGAATCGGTTGTTCAGAATGATGATCTTGACCGGCAACTTATGCACCACCGCTGTTGCCATTTCTTGCATATTCATTTGGATACTGCCGTCTCCGGCAATGCAGAGAACCAGCCGGCCCGGGAACGCCGCCTGCGCCCCCATCGCAGCAGGGAAACCGAAACCCATGGTCCCAAGTCCCCCCGAGGTTAACCAGCGATTTGGCTTCGCCAACTTAAAATATTGGGCAGCCCACATCTGGTGTTGCCCGACATCGGTCGACACGATCGGATCCCGATCCTTCGTGAGTTCATACAGTCGCTGAATAACATGCTGCGGCTTGATCGGCCCATCCGCTTCTTGTTGATAGGCAAGCGGGTTCGCCTGTTGCCACTCGCGAATCTGATCCCACCAGAGCTTGCGCAGCTCCCGTTGATCGCCATTCACCGTGACACGAAGAATTTGGATCAACTCACGGAGCACCATCTTGCAGTCGCCCACGATTGGAATGTCGACATTGACATTTTTTCGTATCGAGGTCGGATCAATGTCGATATGAATCACCTTGGCATGCGGGCAAAACTCCGAAACCTTTCCGGTGACGCGATCGTCAAACCGTGCTCCGATGGCCACGACAAGATCGGAATAATGCATGACCATATTCGCCCAATAGGTGCCATGCATGCCCAGCATGCCCATGGATTGGGGATGCTCGCCAGGAAACGCCCCAAGCCCCATCAACGTCATGTCGACCGGCATATGGGTCAGTTCAGCCAACTCCATCAACTCTTGCGACGCACCAGAGAAGATGACACCGCCGCCGACATACAGCACCGGCTTCTTCGCCTTCGTCATGGCCTCGGCCGCTTGTTTGATCTGCCACTTATTCCCTTCATACACTGGATTGTAGCTACGGATAGAGATGGAACTTGGATAGACAAATTCCGCCTTATCCATGGATACGTCTTTCGGAATATCCACCAGCACAGGGCCTGGACGCCCCGTCGTCGCAATGTAGAACGCTTCTTTGATCGTGACCGCCAGATCTTTCACATCTTTCACCAGGAAGTTATATTTAGTGCAGGGACGACTCAATCCCATGTTGTCCGCTTCCTGGAACGCATCATTTCCAATCAGGCTGGTGGGAACTTGCCCGCTAAAACACACCAACGGCACGGAGTCCATGTACGCATCCGCTAACGCTGTGATCACGTTCGTCATACCCGGCCCGGAAGTCACAAGACAGACTCCGGCTTTTCCGGTCGCCTTGGCATAGCCTTCCGCCATATGGCCCGCACCCTGCTCATGGCGTGTCAGGACCACCTCAATGTCTGTCTGCTGATGAAGCATGTCGAAAATCTTCAGAACGACACCACCAGGAAGCGCAAAAATTGTCTTGACGCCTTCCCGTTTGAGACATTCGATGAGGATTTCAGCACCTGTGAGCTTCATGAGAGAACCTCCCTCCTTACCGCTAGTGAGGCACTAGGCAGAGGAGTCAGCACGAAATAGGATACGCGGCAGCTCGTCAAACACTTAGACGGGACACGACACCCACGACTGATCAGAACATTCTGAAAAATCAGGGATAAAGATAGCTGATCCTATCACCACGTGTTTCTACGCGTCAATAGATAGCAGGGGTTGGTCTGGTAATCTTCTTTCCTGACAGCGGACTTCCTTACATGATATTTTTCACACGCCGACTCAATGGTTCGGATCGCGTTCAACCATGAGCAACCCTATCCGCCTAATCATCTTGTCTCGCAAAGACTGCCACCTCTGTGATGTCGTCTACCGAATGGCTGTCCGGCTCCAGTTAGAATTACACATCGACACAAAGAAAATATCAATCGAAGACGATATCGACCTAATGGAGCGCCATGGAGCACGGGTTCCCGTGGTCCTGCTCGACGACATCGAGTATTTCTCAGGACATGTGACGGAAAGAGAGTTGCGACGAGCAATAAAAAAAGCGCGGTGGAGAAGACCGATAAGCCGGATTCTGTCTTGCCTGGGATATGCTCCCAAGCAGAGGTGATCATTTCTCTGGGATTCGAGTTACCTCGAACCTCAAGCGACCTACCCGAAGACCTCGGCCGGGCCAGCCGGTCGCCGGCTCTCCGAAGAAAACCGACAGATGTCTTCCTATTTGGCCTTGCATCGGGCAACGCTTACCGTGCCGGTGATGTCACCACCACCGCGGTGGGCTCTTACCCCACCGTTTCACCCTTACCTGAGCCAAGGTGACCGAATTAGAATCCCGTCATCTAGGCCATCGGCGGTCTGTTTTCTGTGGTGCGGGTGTCGGATCGCTCCGCCTGGGAATTACCCAGCGCCCTGCCCATGAAGTCCGGACTTTCCTCTCGTAGCGTCTCCACCACGAGCGATCACCCAGTCTTCTCCCTCGCGCCAGAGCACTATAGTGCTGCATGTGGTGCGCTTTCAAGGGCGCTCTGCACAAGTTTCGACCTACTGCACTCCCGGCAAGAATGCCTCTGGAACCGGCTGCCTGGCCTGGTAAATTGCCATCGCCTCCGGCATCCATTTCTTCAGCTGGTCGATGCGGGTCTCATGGCTCGGGTGCGTGGACATAAACTCTGACGACCCTCCGCCACCGGACGCTTGCCCCATCCGCTCCCACAGAGCTACCGACTCGCGCGGGTCGTAGCCGGCGTCCGCCGCGAGTAAGATGCCAATATAGTCCGCTTCCGATTCATGCTTTCGACTGAAGGGCAGCAACACGCCCACCTGCGCGCCGACACCCAACGCCGCCATCGTCGCCTGCCCCAACATCCCTCCCCCACCTGCCGCCCCGGCTACCGCGCCGACAACTTGCATTGTGGTGTTCGTCAACTGATTTTGACTCATACGTTCTGCTCCATGTCGAGCCAACGCATGGACAACCTCATGTCCCATGACCGCCGCCAACCCGGCCTCAGTTTTAGCCATCGGGAAGATGCCGGTATACACCGCCATCTTTCCACCAGGCAGCGCAAACGCATTCGCTGTCTTGTCATCCTTTATGACTGTCACTTCCCACTGAAACTGATTCGCCATTTCGGCATACTTCGAGCGCTTGGCCGCTTCGACAATGCGGGCCGCAATCCTCTTCACTGGCTCGATCTCGCGAGGATCTTGAGACGGTCGCAGTTTGGGATCACTCTTCACTTGATCATAGGCCTGCACGCCCATTTTCATTTCATCCGACACCGATGTCATGAGCAGCTGTGACCGCCCCGTGTAAGGATTGGTTTGGCACCCTACCAGCGAGAGGAGCGTCAGACTCATCACGACAATGAATGCCGAACGCGAACCCTGTTTCACAATACGCATTGAACGACCTCCTCTTCTCCAGTCGATTGTGTCGACTCCAAGGAAATTGACCACTCTAGATTGGTCTGTTAGATTACCGCTCCGCTCTGACATTTTCTACTAGCAGGCTGTTGATAAAGTCCGCCAGCGGTGTTCTCGCATCGCTCAGAGGTTCAACGCGGAGACAAACCTCCTCGGAGATCGGAAACACGTGAAGGGGGCTTCCGTTTGCCAAGAACTATTGAGAAGGGCAAACGGTTACACGAAGTGCGGTCCGTACCTCCTCACCTCTTCGCTCGCTGCGGCCCTGCATGGGAGAAGGCGCGTCCCTGGGTAAAGAGGCTGTCTTGGCAGACTCAGGGCGGGAGGGTGAAGTAGTCGCCAGGGTTGGGCGGGTGAGACGTCGGGCCTTTCCGAACAGCCTACGTGGCATGAAAGCCGCGTCTGCTCAGACGCGGCTTCGTGTGACGTCGTCATGCAAATTTGTCAACAAACCGCTAGGGCCATAACCCGTGACCGACAAGACACCGCACACCTTCATCGAACGCATCGGCATCGATGAATCCGGCAAGGGAGACTATTTCGGCCCTCTGGTCATCGCCGCCGTCTTTGTCGACGCCACCACACAGAGCGAACTGACCCTCATGCAAGTCCGGGATAGCAAGAAAATATCAGACGGACGCATTCTCGATATGGCGCCCGATATCCGAACAATTTGTCCTCACAGCATTATTGCAATCGGGCCTCAACGATACAACGAACTCTATGCGAAGATCCGGAACTTAAACCGCCTGCTGGCATGGGGACATGCGAAGGCCTTAGAGACGTTACTGGAAAAGGTTTCGTGCGGGCGGGCGATCGCGGATCAGTTTGGCGATGAGCGATTGATTCTCAACGCCTTACAGGAAAAGGGGCGCACGATCACATTAGAACAACGCCATAAGGCCGAGTCCGATTTGGCAGTGGCTGCCGCCTCCATCGTCGCCCGTGCAGAATTCCTCCTGCGATTACAACGCCTCTCGGACGAGATCGGCACGACGTTGCCCAAAGGGGCATCCCCCGCCGTCGAACTGGCCGGACGCATGATCGTCAAAAAGCATGGGGAGGAGCGGCTGGAATCGGTTGCCAAACTGCACTTTAAAACGACCCAGGCTGTGTTGAGAAAAATCGATTAAACCGACTCACCGATCTCAAGGACGGACGTCTTTTCGAGATCGGAACCTGGTATAGACTCGACAGGAATCGTCCCACTCCAGTAGAGCATCCGACGGCAGTAGGGGCAGGTGTGGAGATCTTCAGACCGTTTGACTTGTGAAATCAGTTGTGGTGGAAGCTGCAAACGGCATCCGGAACAGTTCCCCTCCTTGATTTCAGCGAGCGCATGATCCTTGCGCGACGCTTTGATGGAGTTATAGCGATTGAGAAGCCCTTTCTCAACATGAGCCGAACGGGCTTGCTGCTGCGATTCGAGATCCACCAATTCCGTTGAGAGCCTGCGTTCCAGCTCATCAAGCGCCTGTTTTTCCTGTGCGAATGATTTCTCGATGGCACTGAGCTTCTCTTGCGCGTCTTTCGCCGCCTGTTGCAGCTGTTCAACCTTCTCCATGCACAACAAGATCTTTTCTTCGATATCCCCCTTTTTCTTGTTGGCCACCTCGATCTCGAACAGATGAGCCTGGTATTCCTTATTGGACTTTAACTCGGACAGCCGCGACTTTATTTTCTCAGTATGCGCTTCATGCGATTCGAGATCCTGTTCGTACGACCGCCGCTCTTTGACCAGTGTCTCCACAGACCCACTGGTCTGCTGATGAAGCTGCCGCGCTTCTCGAAGCGGGGTGTCAATCACTTGGAGTCGTTCGGGAATTTTCCGGCGCTGTTCCTTGATTTCCGCAATGCGGAGATCTAATTTCTGCAGATCGATAAGAGGAGAAAGATTCTGGCTCAATGCACTCCTAACTGCTGTTGGTCCGAACAACGATCTCGACCGATGAGTTCCCCAGCTACACTGGTGGGCCCACTAGGACTTGAACCTAGGACCAGCTGATTATGAGTCAGCCGCTCTAACCACCTGAGCTATGGGCCCGATCAGGCGGTGACTCTCCCGTGCCTGCCCCGCAGACCGGCACACCCGATTTTAGGCTGTCCAGGAAAGGGAGTCAAATTCCGAGGGAATATTTCATCGCTCATCACAGACCTTCCACAAAGCTGCGCAGTTTCTTGCTCCGGCTCGGATGACGCAGCTTACGTAAGGCCTTCGCTTCAATCTGCCGAATACGTTCACGGGTTACTTCGAAATCCTGACCGACTTCTTCGAGAGTATGGTCGGTCGCCTCGCCGATACCGAACCGTTTCCGCAACACTTTTTCCTCCCGCGGAGTGAGCGTCTCCAGTGCGCTATTGATTTGGCGCTGGAGATCGTACCGAATCGCAGCCTCCAGAGGAGACACCGCCTTTTTGTCCTCGATAAAGTCGCCTAAATGGCTGTCTTCTTCTTCACCGATCGGGGTCTCCAGAGAAATCGGTTCGCGCGCGATCTTTAAAATCTTCCGCACTTTGTCGAGCGGCAAATCCATGCGCTCGGCAATTTCTTCCGGGGTCGGTTCTCGCCCCAGTTTCTGGACCAGATGGCGGGACGTTCGAATCAGCTTGTTGATCGTCTCGATCATATGTACGGGAATACGGATCGTCCGGGCTTGATCGGCAATCGCGCGAGTAATGGCCTGGCGGATCCACCAGGTGGCATAGGTACTGAACTTATAGCCGCGCTTGTACTCAAACTTGTCGACGGCCTTCATCAAGCCGATATTGCCTTCCTGGATCAAGTCGAGAAACTGAAGACCTCGGTTCGTATACTTCTTGGCAATGCTGACAACGAGACGCAGGTTTGCCTCAACCAGTTCGGCTTTCCCGCGCTTGACCTTGTCCTCCGCCACATCCAGATGCTTGACTGCATCTTTAATCTCTTCCGCAGAGGCGAGGGCCTCTTCGGTCTCGAGTGTTCGAATCCGGCCCTTCGCCGCCTGATACACTTTTTTTATTTCGTTGAGCGCCTCCTCTGAGCAGCTCGTCCTGCGTTTGACGGCGAGAAAGTCTTTCCGTTCGCGACAGAGTCTCTTCAGCGCCTCAGCCCCGGCCTCACCGCTGATCCCAAGCCGCCGCTGGCAACTGACAATCTCCCGTTCCGACGTTCGGATCTGAATCGCCAATTCCCGAACACGCTGCACCATCCGATCTTTCAGCACCCCGTGCAGGTTGACGGACTCCATCTTGTCGACGACCTGATCGCGAATCGTATCGATCTGCTTCTTAATCTTCTTCTGTTTCGCAGGATCGCTATTGGCATGCCGGGCCACTTCGTAGAGGCTCTTGAGCGACGTTGAGATTTTCCGGACGGAACTCAACCCTTCGAGCGTCTTCACCCGAAGCTCTTCATAGTCCCGCTGGATTTGTTCTTCCTCGAATTCCTCCTCGGTCTCGACGATCGGGACAATCTCACGTACATCGATGGTCCCATTCTTAAGCTGATCGTACAGAGCGAGGACAAACTCAATGGTCATCGGCATCCCATAGATGACCGAGGCGATGTCCTTCTTTCCCTCTTCAATGCGCTTTGCGATCTCGATTTCCCCTTCACGACTCAACAACGCCACACTGCCCATCTCCTTGAGATAGAGTCGTACCGGGTCGTCGGTCCGGCTGAGTGCGCCGGGAGTGAGATCGATCTCCTTCTCCTCTTTTTCTTCCTTCTCATTCTCCTCCCCGGATCCGGCACCGGCACCGGCACCGGCTTCGACCTCGGCGTCCTCTGCGTCCTCACTTGATTCTTCGCTGTCCCGGGCTTTCCTGATCCGTTCCCCCTCAGGCGCATCGACGATCTCGATGTCCATTTCACCGAACATCGTCATGATGCTGCCGAACTGTTCGGAGGACACCACTTCCGCTGGCAACGTGCTATTCAGCTCGTCATACGTCAAAAAGCCCTTCTCTTTTCCCATCGAGATCAGCTTCTTCACTTCGCCGAGCAACTCTGGTTTCGCCATGACTACTCCTTCACTAAGGACAACATTCCGGCAGAGGACGGCCGGCCTTGTGCATTCGCAATTCATTTACTCGTCCGTTCAACATCCGCGCATCCTCCACACGACCTTCCCGTTCGGCGGCCCTGAGTTGCACGATCAAATCTCGCAACACGGCCTCGGCCCGCTTCCTTTCCAACGTCTCTAAGCAACCCGCAACGTGGGCCTTCACGTCATCAAAATGGTCTTCCCGCATGGACAACTCAGTTGCCAACGACCCACAATCTGGGTGATCGACCACCGCGTCCAGTAACAACCTGAGCCCGACTCGTCCGTCTCGATCAAGGTGATTCAGCGCCGCCTCGACGAGGGACCGACAAGCCGGAACCGAAAAGGCTTCGGGCTTCAGTCGTTGCACATCGGCAGAAGTCAAATGTCCGTGCAGCAGTAGATACGCCAGATCCCGCTCCTCGCTCACACCCTTGAACGTCGCTGGCGTGGGAACGGCTGATCGAGCGACCGTCGGACGAGTTCGCTCCGACTGCTCCAATGCCGGATACCGTTCAATCAACCGTTGTTGGCTGATCCCCAATCGTTCTGCAACGACACGAATCCGTTCTTCTCGTTCGATTGGATGTTCGCTTTTTTGCAGAATCCGCAACACATCATCCACGCTGCGGATACGCTCTTCAATCGTGCTGGACTCTGCGGTGCCCAACCGATGTTCGAGGGCAAAATCCAAGAGACTCGGAGCCTGCTCTTCCAACCGAGTGAAGGCTTCAGGTCCTTCCTTTCGCACATACGTATCGGGGTCCTCTCCAGTCGGTAACGTCACAACTTTCACACCGATCCCGCTGTTCACAAACAGATCGAGCCCTCGCAATGCGGCACGGACCCCAGCCTGATCCGGATCGAACAACAGCACGACCTTCGAGGCAAACCGTCTCAGCACCTGAATATGCTCTTCCGTCAGAGCAGTCCCCAGCGTTGCAACCGTATGAGTCAGTCCGGCTTGATGAAGCGCAACCACATCAAAATACCCTTCCACCACAATCGCGGTCTTCAGCCGAGCCACCGCTTCCCGTGCAAGATCCAACGCGTACAGCGTCTGCCCCTTCTTGAATAAGGGAGTATCGGGCGAATTCAGATACTTCGGAGTCCCCTCGCCAAGGATACGCCCTCCAAACCCGACGACCCGCTTGCGCAAGTCCGTGATAGGAAACATCACACGGGAACGAAAACGATCATAGGCCCCGGCGGCATGTTCGCGAGCTATCGTCAATCCAGCAGAGGCCAAGTCGTTCTGTGCAAAGCCCTGCTTGCTCAGCCCCTTGATGAGGCCGTCCCACTCAGCCGGGGCGCAGCCAATTTCAAATCGCTCGATCGTTTCAGCTTGTATGCCCCGGCCGGCCAAGTAGCCTCGTGCCGTCGCGCCGGTCACGTCATCCCGCAAATTCTGTTGGAACCATGCCGTGACCGCCCGATTAAGCGGTTCAAGGCGATTCGCCTGCGCAGCCTGAGGTCCCGCGCTTGGCCCACTGTCCGGCACATCAATCCCAAGCTTCTGCCCGAGATCACGAACCGTTTCAGGAAAATTCGCGCCGGTAATCCGCATCAGAAACGTAAACACATCGCCGCCCGTGCCGCATCCGAAGCAATGAAAAATCTGGCGGGAAGGACTCACCGTAAAAGAAGGTGATTTTTCCTGATGGAACGGACAGAGCCCCTTCAGACTCTGTCCAGCCCGAGTCAGGCTCACGTGATGTCCAACGACCTCGGCGATATCGATCCGATCTCTGACTTGGTTGATCACGTTTTCAGAAATCAGACCTCGGCCCACGGGAGTCGCGGCTCCTATTTCCCCACCTGATGCCGGTGAGAATACTACTTGTAAAAGGGTCGTAAAATAGACCGGTCAGGGTAACAGACGGGAAAGAAATCTGTCAACGTGGTAACAAGCCGCTAGCCAGTTTCAGAAAACGATGGCGGGCTGCCAGGAATCCTCTGGTCCACAAGTCTGGGACAACGAGACACAACCTCGCGGGGTGCTCAAAAAGTTCGTCCAGCAAGGCCGCAGCGAGTTTAGGCCCGAATCGTACCCTCTCGGGTACGTTGAGGTCTGAACGATGCGAGAACGCCGCTGGCGGACTTTTTCAGCATCCTGCTAACCGGGAGGCCAGGTCATATGTCGCCCGCCCAGTACATGGAGATGCAGGTGAAACACGCTCTGACCACCATCTTCACCGGTATTGATGACGAAGCGATACCCGGAATCGGCAATTCCCTTCAATTTTCCAATCAAGTTACCGGCCAGCATCAACCGTCCGAGCAGCCCGACATCCGAATCTTCTAGCTCGGCAATCGACGTCACATGTTTTCGGGGGATGACGAGCGTATGAGTCGGCGCCTGGGGATTGATATCGTCGAACGCGACGACCAGATCGTCTTCATAGACCAGCGTGGCAGGAATGGTTCTCGCCACGATCTTGCAAAAGAGGCAGTCGCTCATGAGGTGGGTCCTTTTCTCAATCCAGATTTACCGAACCTGGTTGCCAGCTCTTGGTAGACCTCTTGCGGCGTAATGTTGTGGTATCCCAACGCCACCACGGTATGGAACAACAAATCCGCCGTTTCATAGACAATCTCGTCCTTCTTCCCACCCTTGCCAGCGATAGCGACCTCTCCGGCTTCTTCCACTACTTTCTTGAGTATTCGATCGACACCGCCCTCCAGAAGTTTGGAGGTATAGGACTCGCTCGACGGCTGGCGCTTCCGCTCCTGGATCATCTGGTAGAGACGTTCGAGAATCCCCCCCCAGGACTCGGGCGTCTTCGTCTCAGGCGAGTCCAAACGAGAAAAAAAGCAGGCCCGCTCTCCCGTGTGACAGGTCGGGCCGACCGGCTCGACCTTCACAAGAAGGGCATCGCCGTCACAGTCGAGAAACAGGTCTTTAAGTTGCAGCGTGTGGCCGGAGGTCTCACCCTTTTCCCATAACGTCTGGCGCGACCGGCTCCAGAAATGCACCGACTTCGTCTCAATGGTCTTTTGCAGTGCCTCCTGGTTCATAAAGGCCACCATCAGAACGGTGCCGTCCCGCCAATCCTGCACGACCGCCGGAATCAGCCCCTGCGCATCGAATTTTAATCGCCCCGTATCCATTATCGAACCGCCACTCCCTTCTGCCGGAGATAGGCTTTCGCCTCCTGAATCGTGTGAGTCCGGAAATGAAAAATGGACGCGGCGAGCACCGCATCGGCCTTGCCCTTGACAAATCCGTCATAGAGATGCGCCAAACTTCCCACGCCGCCCGACGCAATCACCGGAATCGACACAGCCTCTGACACCGCCGCCGTCAACGCGAGGTCATAACCCTGCTGTTGCCCATCTTGATCCATGCTCGTGAGCAAAATCTCACCTGCCCCATACCGGGCCATCGTCTTGGCCCATTCAACGACGTCGAGACCTGTGGACTGACGTCCGCCGTGCGTGAACACGTCCCACCCTGTTGCCGGCGCGGGACGATGCTTGGCGTCGATGGCCACGACGATACATTGCGTCCCGAATCGCTCCGCCGCTTCTTTCACAAATTCCGGCCGTTGGACCGCCGCTGTATTGATGCTCACCTTGTCCGCACCCGCGCTCAACAGCGCCCGAATGTCTTCAATCGTTCTCACACCGCCGCCCACAGTCAGCGGCATGAACACCCGCGCCGCCGTCTGCTCAACCACGTCGATGATGGTCTTGCGATTCTCATGCGAGGCGGTGATATCCAGGAAACAGAGTTCATCAGCCCCTTCACGATCGTACACGGTTGCCACTTCGACGGGATCTCCCGCATCGCGTAAGTTCACAAAACTCACGCCTTTGACGACGCGACCGTCCTTGACGTCGAGGCAGGGAATAATGCGTTTGGTCAACATACTTAAACCGTCAGGGGTGAGGGGCAAGGCGTGAGGTGAAACGCTCTTACGCCCTCCACACCTTACCCCTTACGCCTCACCGAGGGCTGCCAGAGCAGCTCGATAATCGAGTTTGCCGTCGTAGAGGGCCTTCCCCACGATTGCACCTTCAACCCTTGGGCCGAGCGCCTGCACGGCCCGAAGATCCTCAACCCGAGAAATCCCCCCGGAAGCAATCACGGGAAAGGACGACAACTCCACCACTTCCCGCAACGCCGCCAGATTCGGCCCACCCAACATACCATCACGGGCAATGTCGGTATAAATCACGGCGCCCAAGGAATGGTCCGTTAATTCCTTGAGCAGATCTGTCGCCTTGGTCTCCGACACCGATGTCCAACCCTTGACCGCCACCTTCCCATCACGAGCATCCAGCCCCAACAGAATCTGACGAGGAAACTCCCGGCAGGCCTTCTCCAAAAAAGACCGATCGGTCAATGCCGCAGTACCGAGCACCACCCTGGCCACACCTTCCCCAAGATAGCGACGCACCGTCTCAATCGACCGAATACCTCCTCCGACTTGCACCGCCACACGTACAGCGCGAATGATCGCTTCGATCTGAGGAAGATTGCGCGGCTCTCCGTCCACGGCTCCATTGAGATCCACCACATGAATCAGCGCCGCACCGCCCTGTTGCCATTGCCTCGCGACAGCCGGCACGTCGTCGGAATAGACCGTTTCTGCCGCCATGTCGCCCTGACGCAGCCGAACACAACGGCCATCTTTCAGATCAATCGCAGGAATAACGAGCATACAAAGAACCGCGTCCTCTTAATGTTCCACTGCCGTTCCAAACGGAAATTCGTTGAGCATGTGCTCGACTCCATACGCCGCCAGCTCTTCCGCCGTCACAAACACTCCACGCCGCTGAATGAATCCCATCAAGTCTTCTATCATCGGCCGCTGCTTTTCGTAGTAATTCCCTTCCCAGAGAACTTGCCCATCAGCCGCGACCACCTTGGCCTCAAACCCCACCGTCGCCGGTGGGCTGGCGCCAAAGCGACCACCCACTCGTTCCCGATACACCCGCACTTGGCCAATCAGCGAAGCATCCGCTTTGAGCTGTTTTGCCACCGCAATAGCCGGTGACTGACTGGAAGACCGTTGCGACGTCGCCTGAGATGCGAGCGCGTTCGCGGTCTCACTCGGCGAAAGTACAGTCATACCCTGCCGTGTCTTCAACCTGTTCCAGAGCAACTGCGTGACGATATCCCCAGCGCCAGTCGGCACGGTGACTGTTTGCCTGAGAGGCTGTTCGATATTCGGCGGCACCGCCATTGTCATATCGGACCTGCGAACCTCCGGCGGCACCGAGAAATGCTGATCGGCGACATCCCTGAATTGTGGCGTCGCGAGAGTCGTGAACGGCACCAACGCGATGGTACGAATCTGATAGCGCGACAATTCCGCAGATGCTTTCGTGGTAACTTTTGATCCGCTGCAGCCGGCAACCACCAGCAGCGCTATTCCCACCAAGGCCATCGCTCGTTTCATATTGCTCATCGTGCTCATTTCCAGAATCCAAAATTCTTGATCAACCGCAACCCCACAGCCTGGCTCTTTTCAGGATGGAACTGACAGGCCACGACATTGTCCCGCCAGATACTCGACACAAACGGAAGTCCGTATGTGGTGGTCGTCGCAACAATCTGCCGATCAGTCGGGTCAACATAGTACGAATGCACAAAATACCAATGGTCTCCATCCGCAATTCCCTCGAACAAGGGACAGGCCCGCTGAATAGCGACCTGATTCCAGCCCATATGAGGAACTTTCAGCGCAGGATCAACCTCAAACCGCCTGACCCTGCCCAGAATGATGCCGAGTCCTTTGTGAACTCCAAACTCTTCGCTCTCCGTGAACAACAGTTGGAGCCCTAAACAGATTCCCAGAAATGGTTTTCCCGATTGAATCGCGGTACGAATCGGTTCCTCCAGCCCATAGCGCTCGACGTTGGCCATACAATCGCCAAAGGCCCCCACACCAGGCAGCACCACATGGCTTGCATTGCCGATCACGTGCGCATCCCGCGTGACCACCGCCTGATGCCCCACCGCTTCAAAGGCCTTGGAGACACTGCGGAGATTGCCCATGCCGTAGTCGATGATCGCAATCATAACCCCTTCCTAGCAGGATGCTGAAAAAACCCGTCGGCCTCGTTCTCGGCTCATCGAAATCTTCAACATGCCCCTGAGGATACGCCTCCTGAGCAGCCTCCTGAGCAGCCTGCAGGAGCACTGTGTTGTTGTAGCATATGACCTGACGATCGAAAGACCATTCTACGACGTGTCGTTTTTCACCTCCTTCTGGAGGCAAACCGAAACGCTCTTGTTCGTTGCCTGGTCATACGACCGCAACAATACCGCAACTCGCGACATCCTGCCACTATCATCTATCGCGCTTGTAAAGGGGACCAGCTGCCGATGATTCAACCGATCTCAGAGCTAGTAGACTGCAGAAAAGCTATTGCGGCCGGATACTCAAAAGAGACATCAAGTCTATCTCTACCGCCGAGTGCATGAGGAGGGCACCCTGTTGAGGGTCTGAACGATGCATGAGAACTGGCGCGTCTCGGCGCACCGCAGCCGAGACGGCCAGGGGGCGGCACATGAACCGGATCGGATAGCGACGGTCGTGGTCCTGAATCTCGCAGTACCTCATGGGGATACCCTCGCGACGCACGCCGCCGCACGTTTTGAAAAATCCCGCTCCTTTCGAAGCGTCTCATTTTCCCGTTTGAGCCGTATCAGTTCATCCTGCTCAGTGCGCACCGCCCGGTAGGAAAACGAGTGAAATTTAAATCAGAGGGTCTTCCGTAGAAGCCGGCACGGTGGTACATTCATACCACTGACTCGAACAAGGAGGTCGTGATGCATGTGATGAAGCGTGTCGTGTTCATGGGATTGGGGATCACGTTAGTGGGCTCTCTCTGCGGAGCACCAGTCTTCGCAGGGGATAAACACGATAAACATATAGCGGACGGGTCGAAGGTTATGATTACGTCTCCGAAGGACGGAGACAAGGTCAGCGACAGCTTTGAGCTGAAGTTCGAGTTGTCCAAAGGCTCCCATGGCGGGCATGCCCACGTGTTCGTGGACAATGAGTATCAGAGGGGTTTTCATGGAACGATTAAAGGTCTCAGCAAGGGCGAGCACCAAATTACCGTGAAAGCTGCCAACAAGGATCACGCAAACGTCACGGCTACCCACACCATCACCGTCGACGTGCAGTAGCTCTATACCCTACCATCTTGAAACCATCGGGCCTCTTGTGAAAGAGGCCCGATGCGCCGTTCTTTCACTGACCACTTCCACGTCCCGTAACTAGGGTGAGAGAGTAGCAAGACGATCCTTCGCGCCCGCCGACGCCGCACAATCAGAAAGAAAGAATAGTCGAACACCCACGTTGGCCCTGCGCTCCCGGAACCCGCGCCTTCAGATGAGATGATGAAGGGGACGGCTCAATTCGCGTGAAGAGAGGGTAAAATTCACCCTTTTCCATCAGCCCGGGAATCCATTCAAACAGATCGCTCGTAGGGTGTGGTAGGGTGCAGTGATGATGTAACTATTTCAAACAAGGAGGTCGTGATGCATATAATGGGACGTATCGGGTTCATGGGACTAGGGATCGCATTGGTGGGTGCGCTCAGTGGAGCGCCAGTCTTCGCAGCGGATAAACCAGTAGAGGACGGGTCGAAGATTATGATCACGTCTCCTAAGGACAAGGATAAGGTCAGCGACAGCTTTGAGCTGAAGTATGAGTTGACCAAGGGCTCCCAAGCGGCTCATGCCCACGTGTTCGTGGACAATGAGTACCAGAAGGGGTTTCAAGGGACCTTTAAGGGTCTGAGTAGGGGGACGCACCAAATCACCGTGACTGGTGCCACAAAAGACCACGCCCTCGTCGCCGCCAGCCAGACCATCACCGTCGACGTGCAGTAATACGGCAACCAGCCGTCATCAAAGCCACCAGGGTCTCTTGCAAGGGAGGCTCTGGTGCGCCGGGGTTCACACACCGATTACAACTCTTCGCAAATAGGGTGAGGGGGCAGTCAGACCATCCTTCTTGCTCGACGAGGCGCACAATCAGAAAGGAAGATTGGAAGGACACCCACATTGGTCCTGTGCTCCCGGAACGCGCGCCCTGAGAAGGGCCTCGTTCGACGGCCGCACGTAGACCAACATGAGTGCCCTTCCAAGAGAGGGAAAACAAGCGAGCTTGGAGGGATCATTTATATAAGTGCGGTGTTATCGCCTCCGAGCAAGTCGCAGATACTGCCACAGTCTCTGCCATTATCAGAAGGCGAGGAGTGAGCGCTGTTGACACTTTCCTGACTGAGACGTAGCCTATCTTCACTTCTCCTTCGAGCACAGAACCAAATGTGCTGAATTAGGACAGAGATTTACCACATCAATGTTGCGAAACAATTCCCGTTCAATGCCCCAATATTCACGGCATTGCAAGGCTGGGCGTTCTCAAGACTGAAAATAGAGCGTTCTCCATTTCGCTACGTGCGGCGAACCTTGTTCATTTGTAACCGTTGTTGGCTAACATTGATGAAGACAGTAACAATTGATACGAACGTCTTGCCCGCATCCGACCTAATTGCACTGGCGAAGGTCCAAGGATACGAGGTCGCAGTTGTTTCAGTAACTGGACGTGAAGTAGGTCATGGGGATGCACGGCTTCAAGCTCCTCAACTTGGCCAAGTCTTTGAAACTGGCATTTGGGGCGACAGTGAATGGGGAACGTCAATTTTTGGAAATGCAGATTACTTGGAAAGAATATTGCATATTATCTCGAACGGCTCGTTTCCAAAATCTGGACAACGAGGCCAACTCAGCGATGGTCAGCAACGACAGCTACGCGATGCCATGATTCTAGAAGCACACGTTCGAGATGGCCGAGACGTTTTTGTAACCAACGACAAGAAGGCTTTTATTAATAATGGTAGGCGCGATGCCCTGCAGTCCTTTCTGAAGACGCACATCCTTACCAAAGAAGAGTTTTTACAAGAACTGCACAGCTAAAGGTTGCAAAGAAGTAAGGACATTTCCCACTTCGCTGCGCGCGCGCTCCTCATTTCTCTGGTGGTCAGGCTTAGGGTATACGGCATCATTCGTCATTG
>JBGTMB010000172.1:0-19032 GCA_041743755.1 Nitrospiraceae bacterium
GATCGACCTGGAATCCGGCTTTGATCACATGCTCCTTGTTGGGAATATAGGTGTGATCCATTCGGACTCCGCCCGAATAGGCGTTCCGATCCTGGCTGGCTGCAGAGAACGGCTCAGCCGGGTCCGCCGTGTAGGCGAGTAAATTAAATGGGTCCGTCCGAAACGTAGCCCGCGTTTGGCGAACATATCCTGATAGGCTGAAAAAATTACTACTATTCACATCGTGCCGCCAGACCATGTGCCCGTATTGATTATTCTCTTTCTGATTTTCGTCGATGGCCTGAGACGCCACCGGGGTGAATCCAGGGCGGCTCGCCTGAAGCAGTGGCAACACCGTCCCGCTGGGATCGAGTTCTTGGCCCGGCAACGTCGGAATCTGATACTTGGCCACGGAATTCAAGAATACCCACGAGAAGTTGTTCGAATTGTCGAGCTGATAGTCGCCGCGAATGAACGTCTGATTCCGCTCGCTTTGCCCGTGAAAAATCGAATGGCCGAGCGTCGGCGGCTCGATGCCGCGATTCGTCGCCGTATGGCTATTCAGCACATAGAACCGGAACTTCTCGCCGATCGTGCCTCCATATTCGAACGACGGATTGAGCGTCCGGTTCGACCCACCGAGCATTTGGACGGACCCGAACCCCGGTTTGGTTCCGCTCTTGGTCGTGATGTCCAGTACAGCGGCCGTTCTATTTCCATACTGCGCCTCCATCCCACCCAGAATGATATCTGCCCGCTCCCACGCCCGCGGCGAGATCACATCAGAAAAAGTGGACGACACGGTATCCGGAATCGGCACACCGTCAATCCGCAACTGGAGATTGGCATGCTCCTGCCGAATATGCATTTGCTTGAGAGACCCATAGGCGGCACCGGGAATCGTGACCAGTACATCCTGCAACTCGACATTGTTGCCGCGCGGCAATTCTTCGATCTCCTTTCGACTGATCGAATAGGTCTCACTGGAGGCTTTATATTGAATCGGCGCGAGAGGCGACCGCACTTCAAGTGCGATCTCTTTGGTCTTGGACAGGGTCAAGCTGATAGGAGTGGGATCCTCGGCCCCGATCTTCAGCACGATATATTCGCTTCGATAGGTATCTTGCACCGCGCTGACGGAATAGGTTTCATCGGCAGTGACAGGAATGCTGAATTCACCGGCACTATTCGAGACACCGGTCGTCACCAACGTCCCTTCTTGATTCTTGACCTCGACGAGCACTTGCCCTACCCGACGAAGATCCTGATTCTGGACCGATCCGGTAATGAGATTGGGCTCCGCTGCTGCCGTCAGCCCCTGCTGGAAAAGACTCAGACAGACGACGCAGAGACATAATGAGCGAACAATAAAATGTTTCCATATAATGGGTCGCATGAAATCCCCCCAACAATCACATGTTCAAGAGACGCCACGGCCAGCACGCAGTCCGACGACAACCGTGCCAGAATGGCGAGAATCGAGATGACGTGACTAGATACAGGGGGGAGCGCGAGAAGGACCAGGCGTGGAGAGTTCGACGGACAGCAGAACGGAGTCCGCTGGAAGTTCCAGCAGATCGACGAATCCCTGTGCCGTGAGGAGAGGAGCGCCGATATCGAGTGAGCCGGCTGTATGGTGCTGAACCCACTGGCACAGGTCGGTATCGGAATGCTCGTGCCCATCGTGGTCGGCCGCCGCCAACTCGTGATGGACATCCTGCGCCACGGCAAACGGCGCAAAGGAAAGCAGCAGTAGAACAAGGCCGAGCGCCACAGTGCACCGAAGAACGCAGGGCAGACATCGTATGGAAGCGTGCAGAGTCATTGAGGGCGAGCTAAGTAGCATAGGAATTCACGGCTTGTCAAACAAGGGCATCAATGCACCAATACGATTGTCTTCAGCCAGACGCGACACTTCTGGTGGCTATTTCCTTGTATATCCGCTATATTTACAGACGCATATACGTATCGCGCCTGTCCGGCTACACTATAAATGTAAAATCGATCCCCAAGTGAAAAGGCAGTACCATGCAGCGACCACTCGACAACCAGCACATCATTGACATCAAGCCGCTGCCCTCGCCGCGAACGATCAAGTCAACACTGCCGATTACCGACCAAGCCGCCGCGCTCGTCGTTGAAACCAGAGATGCCATTCGCCGCATTCTACACGGCCAAGACCGAGAGCGCCTGCTGGTGATCGTCGGCCCCTGTTCGATCCATGATCCTGAGGCCGCCTATGAGTATGCCGACCGATTGAAACCGGTGGCGGATGCGCTCCGCGACCAGTTACTGATCGTCATGCGCACCTACTTTGAAAAACCCCGCACGACGGTTGGGTGGAAGGGGCTCATCAACGATCCCCACTTGGACGGCACCTGCGATATCGCAGCCGGAATGGAACTCGCGAGAACGATCCTCCTTAACATCAATAAGCGTGGGGTCCCCTGCGCAGCTGAAGCCTTGGACCCGGTATCCCCCCAATACATCGCCGATCTCTGGAGTTGGGTCGCCATAGGGGCCCGTACCACCGAAAGCCAACCGCACCGGGAAATGGCCAGCGGGCTATCTATGCCGGTCGGTTTCAAGAATGGTACAGAGGGCAATCTTCAGGTCGCGTGGAATGCCATGGTCGCCGCAAAGCAACCTCATCATTTTCTTGGCATCAACGCCGATGGGCTCACCTCCATCATCAAGACCATGGGTAACCCTGATCGCCATATCGTGCTGCGAGGTGGTGGTGGGAAAACGAATTATGAAGCCGAACACGTGGCACGCGCGGAAGCCATTATAGCGAGCGAGGGCATCGTTCGTCCCATCATGATCGACTGTTCACATGACAACTCCAGTAAAGATCATCGGCGCCAAAGTTTGGTTGCACGGGATGTGCTTAAGCAATTCCGCGACGGCCGCCAATCAATCGTAGGACTGATGCTCGAAAGCAACCTCCATCCTGGCAAGCAGACCTGGCAGCAGGGGAAAACACTGGCCCACGGCGTTTCCATCACCGATGCCTGTCTCGGCTGGAACGAAACAGAATCGTTGTTGGGCGAACTTGCAGAGTCGATTACCGCAAAACCTGCCTAGAATCGTTATCGCTCAGTGTGTACGACATGTCAAAGAATGACCGCATAGGGAGTACGGTTCCTTCCATCCATCGATAGTAGCGTCCGATAATCTGACACCGTCACTTGGTTTCTCCAAGCTCTTCAATGGTCTCGGGCATCGCCTCGTGGTCTGATGATCGATACGGCAGCTCGTTGGCGTGGAGAGACATGACCGCTTGCATACTTTCCGACATCGCTCCCCATAGCCACATCGCAGCCACAGCTCCTATCAGCATGCCAACTGCATTGGCCAGGCTGATGAGCACTGCCAGATCGTCATCGCCTCGAGACCGGCTGCTCCCCATGATCGGCCCCCCCTCGACTCAATTCTATTGAGACACCTAACTCACGACTTGCGGAAATGAGGAATCGGAAGCCCTTCCAGTCGTCCGCTCGGAAGAAATCTCCTTTGATCCAGTTTCTAGCGAGAAGCCTTTGGCAGGACGCATCATCACAGCCACCCAGCTCCCTGGCCAGGGTTCGCCTTGCCATAGAATTGAAGACTCGTCAGGCTCAAACCGTGATTTTCCCCCGTTGGCAAAGTGCCGCATCTCATCGAGCTGCACCACCCCGTCAGAAGCTTTTGCAGGCGGCTCAGGCATGTTGTCCGATTTCTTCGGTATCCACTTGTACACGTCGAGGGGACTGACACCGAGCAACTGTGCGATCGTTTCATAACTGGTGTTTCCCATTGCGTAGAGCAACACCGCCAGCGCCTTCATCGCAGGCGGCCTGCTCCGCACCGCCGTCGCTGTGAAATGACAGCCGCAGTCCAGGCACAGATACCGCTGGTGGCCCCGTATGGTCCCGCTCTTTACATATCTCGATTGAGCGCACTTCTTGCAGACTAGATTCATCATGACTTATGCCTCCTTATCCCACGAATTTGAGCACAGCACTGCCTATCTAATGGCACACGGTGGCATTGGTAACATGACTCGGTACAGCTGACGAATCTTTGACGGCTTGCCTGACAAGTGCTCCAAGCCGACCAACCGAATCCGCGAACGCCAGAAACTCGACTCTGTCGAAATGTAGCGTCAGAGGGCCATAGGTAAAGTGGAGCTTCCCGCATCCGCAGAACGCCACCTTTGATTGCAGGTCACTGGATAGAACATTTTCCATGGTTCACGTCTCCTTGGTGTAATAGATTCGTCTCACAATAAACTCGGGTTACACGGGCACATACTCCGCCTTATTCGTTGCTGCCTCGTGATCGGACTCGGCGGCCCTGTGGATGTCGGTCAATCCGACAATCTTGCGAAGCGTCTCAAGATCCCTATCGACAAAATCATGCGTGATACGTAATCGGAGTATCCCCTTCCGGTTGATCATGAACGTATGGCAGCGTGCCGTCCGCTACACCGCCGCCACGCCGAATGACCGATGGAGCCGGCCACATAGATCCGCCAGAACCGGCGTGTTCGGCTTGACCGGCTGCCCGATCCACAATCGATCCAGGGGACGTACGCCTGAACTGACGATCAGGAGCGTCGCGCCAACCTCTTCAAACTGCACAGCATGCCGGTCGATCTCGTCGGCCGATAGAAGGCCGACGTAGGGCAGAAAACAGAGCGCCACGACCCTATTCACGTATCGCGTGCCACGAAGATACGTGAGGTGTCCCTCAACCATCGCAGGACCCTGAAAGTCCAATGCGTACATTCCGTTGCGTTTCATCGCATTTCGCCTTACTCATCAACCACCCATAATCAGGGAAAGCCATTCGGTTGATCAGCGGTCGGGTCAGGACCGCTGGGCGCTGCAGCACGGTCGGGCTCTCAAGTTGTGTCTCAACTTGGAAATGGTTCGAATCACGTTGACGCTCTACCTCAGGAGGAGGCTGGATGGATTCAGATGATGTCACAACGGGCATGACGGCGGCTCTCTTGAGATCATCGGTCTTCCTGCGAGACTTCTCGGAAACAGGCTCTTCATCGCTCCACGGCCTGGGGAAGACAGTGGGGGTTATCATTTCTTGCAGAACGGACTCGTCCCGATGACTTGAGTACTCCTCGCCCTGCTCCAGTGAACGAGCATCTGCGATGGCGCCGGGATCACTCTCTGCGATGACATCAGTTTTTTGGGATTCGATACCGTCAGCTACCATCGCTTCAACATTGGGGGTGGCCATGAACGAGATATCCCAACGAAACGGTTCCTTCTGAGGAATCGCCCGCAGGGAAGTCACGTACAGGTTGCTGAGAACGACCATCGCCAATATGACGGTATGGATAAGAGCAGAAATACTCCATCCCAAAAGCCTGGTCAGTTCAGATCCATCGTCTGTTTCCCTGGCACACAATCGAAATGCGACTGGGTGACCAGCGCACGAACCGGCCTTTGGAAAAGCATAATTAACCAGGCGGGATCTGGGATATTCAATCGTCGAATCTTGCCAAGAGCGCATTGGCAATCTCAGTGCCTCACCCGCCTGAAGACGGCCCATATTCCGGTCAGGAATGCCAGCGATCCGATAGTTGCGCAAGAGACTGCTCACATCCGTCATGAAATATAAAAGCCCATGGCCGCCACTGGCGACCATGGGCTCTGGACTTGAAGTACTCTGGCCTCTTGCCGAATGCCTTATGTGACCGACTGCACCGGCAACTCACTGACTTTGATAATTAATATCAATACACTCCTTGACCAGCGCATGTCAACCCCCTCTTCCCACTGCTCATCGCGCAATGCTGGCAGTAAAAATTCAAGTGCCGGCGCTTTCCACGAACTGAGGCCCATGTTAGCATGGGCCTCACAATGCTTATCGATACCCACACGCATCTGGATGACGCCCGCTATAATGATGACCGGGCGGCGATGATTGCCCGCGCCAGAGAAGCCGGTGTCGAAGCCTTCGTGACCATCGGCTGCGATCTGGCAACCAGCCTGGCAGCGGTCGCACTGGCGGAGCAACACCCCTTCGTCTATGCCTCCATCGGCGTCCACCCCCATGAAGTGAAGCATATCCGCGACAGCTGGCACGACGAATTCCGCCGGCTGGCACAAAGCAAGAAGGTCGTCGCCTATGGTGAGATGGGCCTCGACTACCACTACAATCATTCGTCACCGAAGGAACAGCGGGAGCGATTCCGCGAGCAGATCCAACTTGCACGCGAGCTGAAACTCCCGGTGATCATTCACACGCGAGAGGCGCAGGAAGACACGATCACGATCTTGAAAGAAGAGAAGGCGTCAGAAATCGGCGGGGTGTTTCACTGCTTCTCCGGGGATGCCTGGCTGGCGAAGGATGCACTGGACTTGGGGTTCTACCTCTCATTTTCAGGGATTCTCACATTTCAGAACGCGACGATGCTACGGGACATCGCCAAAACAGTTCCGCTTGATCGGCTCCTCGTTGAAACAGACTGCCCGTATCTGACGCCCGTCCCTCATCGCGGCAAACGAAATGAACCGGCCTACGTGTCCCTCGTCGCACACAAGCTGGCGGAGCTGCACGCTGACGTGCCAGACAGGTCGGCCGAGACCATTGGACGCATCACGACGGAGAACGCCAAACGCTTGTTCAAACTACCTTCCTGATGGCGGCATGACTCACACCCCACGCATGAAAAGGACGGCCTATGCGATTAATTATTGCCATCTTTCTGCCATGGCTCACATTTTTTACAATCGGTCAACCCATTGCCGGCGTGATCTGCCTACTCCTGCAACTCACCCTTATCGGCTGGATTCCAGCGACAATTTGGGCTGTATACGCCTTGGGCCAATACAAAACCGACAAAAAAATTGAACAAGCGCTCGGCCAGAAAAACACCTAACGGCATTGCTCCTGAGAATGTCGGCTATGAAACACCCAGCTCGGCCAAGAACGTTTAAAATCGCTTAAGTTGCCGGTTGCGCTGTCGCAGCGCTTTGGGTAACTTACGCGGATTCCCACGCTTCTCCGCACCTCGCTTTGGGCGGAGATCCTCCCCTGTATCCAGTTCTTTGTGGAGAGACGAGCCAGTCACGCTCGACGGCCGCTGCAATTTCCCGATGAACTCTTGAGCCTTCATCACAAAGGCCCCCTGCGCCCTCGCCACATCGATGATCTCACGATCGGAACTCACCACCGCACAGGCGGACCCAAATTCAGTAGCCAGACGTTGAATCACCTGGTCGGCTTTTTCTCCCCTGCGAGAGAAGATAATCTCTAGACCGAGCCGATGCTCCCGCTGTTCGGTGCCCCATCCTTGTTGCCACCCGTCAAAGACCACCGTGATCGCATGGGATTTTCGTTGACGATACGCCGCCAGGTCGCGCAGGAAAGACTCGCGCACCGTTTCGGAATGCAAGCTCACCCCTGCACCGATCCGACCCGTCAGCGCCAAGAGATTATACCCATCGACGATCAGGTGGAGTGCCATAGCCAAAGACCCTAGCGTTCACACGATACCCTGTCAATCGGTTTCGCCGCACGTTCATACGACCAATCCCCTTGACAACTGCGCGAACTTCTGAGAAATACACATGATCCCGTTAACAACGCAGCGAACACCCATGCGATCGGCCCTGTGGCTCATCTCTCTCCTCACCCTCATGGTCGGACTTTTCGACCTCCCTGGCCATGCCCTCAATCCATTTCACCCTGACGAGGCCTCTGCATCAACGAGCACAACCCCTCAGAAGCCTCCTCACAAATCCAAGCGGCCCCACACCTCACCAATACGGCTCACCCCCACGGGGATCAGCCTGACAACGATTCAGAACTTCCGGACAACCAATTCACCCAAAATGACGAGGCTCGTGCTCGATCTGGACGCGAAAACCCACTTCAGTATGCGTCCCATATTACAAGCCGAGGGTGTTACCATCGAAATCCCCAACACGATTTTAAGTTCATCGGCCAAGACGAAGCTTGCAGCCGGCAGGATTGCCAAACCGTTTCTCATTACCCAGCCATCTGAGCGATCGGTTCATATCTCGCTGCCGACCGGCTCATTTACCAGCTATAAACTACTCACGCTGGCGAATCCTCCCAGGCTTGTCATCGATATCGTACCTCCGACTGAGCCTCGAACGATTTTTCCCGCTGAGCCAGCACCGGATTTTTCGTCACCACTTCCGACTCCTCAGCAGCCGGTTCAGCCACGAACCAGATCCATGACGACCATCGTGATCGACCCAGGGCACGGCGGGAAAGATCCTGGCGCGCTTGGACACCATGGGACGGAAGAAAAAGACATTACCTTAAAGGTCGCGTTGAAACTGCGCGATCTCTTGAGCCGACAACGCGGAGTCCGTATTCTCATGACACGCGAACGGGACGAGTTCATCGAGTTGGGAGATCGTGCGAAGTTTGCCAATCGACATGAAGCGGATCTCTTTGTATCGATCCATGTCAATTCACACCCCCAACGCTCCGTGAAAGGCATTGAAATTTACCACTTCGGAGAGGCCAAGGATCAACGGGCGCTCGAAGTCGCGGCTCGTGAAAACGGAACCCCGCTCAACAACACCGGCGTAGGGTGGGAATATCTCGTCGCCGATCTCCTGACGGCGAAAAAGATCGAAGAATCCCTCGAACTCGCCTGGACAGCCAAGGAAGCTATGGTCACCAACCTGAACGGCCACTATGACTTGGTGGACCATGGGGTGAAGACGGCGCCCTTCTATGTGCTCCGCTTCACCAGTATGCCCAGCATCCTCGCTGAAATCGCCTATATTTCGAACTCTGGTGAAGAAGAACTGCTTCGAACCAGCCGCTTCACCAGCCTCGTGGCAGAAGCACTGATGGAAGGCGTCAAATCATTCCTCGCAACACGATGACCTCCGCGCCGTTCGATCCCCTACGCCGATGCCGACCGTCAAATTAGTCTTAGAGTATGACGGAACCTCCTACGCCGGGTGGCAGCGCCAACCCGATCAGCTCACAATTCAAGACGCGATCGAGCGAGCCATTCACCAGGTTAGCCAGACCACAGTATCCGTCATCGGCGCAGGGCGCACAGATTCTGGCGTGCATGCGCGTGGGCAAGTGGCGAGCTTTCGCATAGAGCATGATTGGCCTGCATCGAGTTGGACGCGGGCACTCAATGCCGTACTACCAAAAGACATCGCTATTCGTTCCTCCTCCCTCATGGACGACCGCTTTCATGCCCAACACGATGCACGAGGCAAACTCTACACCTATCGAATCCTCCATCGCCCAACCCGCCCTACGGTCGATCGCGCGTTCGTCTGGCACATCTATAGACCATTGAATGACGTAGCCATGCAACAGGCCGCTGCGACGCTGATCGGGTCACAGGACTTCTCCTCCTTCGAGGGCAGCCTCACGGACAACACCAATCCCATCTGCCATCTCCAACGGCTTGCGGTCATCCGTCACGACGACCAGATTTTCATCGAGGCCTACGCCGACCGGTTTCTCAAACATATGGTCCGCGCGATCGTGGGAACGGTGGTTGAAGTGGGATTGGGCAAACGGGCTCCCGATAGCCTCACCGAGGTCTTGAGGGCTCGGAATCGGTCTGCGGCAGGCCGGACCGCCCCTCCTCATGGACTCTATCTCATGCGCGTCGACTACGAGTAACAGGATGCTGAAAAAGTCCGCCAGCAGGGAGAGGGGTGGCCCGGTGAGTTCCCTGTGCTCGCGCAACGCGCGGTCGCGGACTCCCCTCGTTGGACGCACGCAGTGGGAAACTCATCCAGACCATCCTTGGGAAAGATCAACGGGCAAGCTTGGATGAGCTATCGGAAGAAAACGGAAGAAAATAGGGGTCACGTCTTGCAATCGTATATAACTCTCACGGGGATACTGCCGAGAGATCTCTCTGATAACAGATTGCACAGATATGCCGAATTGAATACGTGTGTCGACGGTGAGAGAGTTCGGGGCTAGAACAGGCGGGGGGAGTCTTGATTCTCCAGCTTCTTGCGCAGCTCAATCAATTCTTGTTCGAGCGCCAAGAGCCGGTCACTGACGGGGTCTGGCAGGTTGCTGTGGTCCATGGTGGCATCGGGCAATCGTTCGCCTTGAGTTTTAATGACGCGGGCCGGCACACCGATGACGGTGGAATTGGCGGCAACAGGCTTGAGCACAACTGAATTGGCGCCGATCTTCACATTATCGCCGATCGTAATCCCGCCGAGGATCTTGGCCCCGGCCCCGACGACCACATGATTGCCGAGCGTGGGGTGGCGCTTCCCCCGCTCCTTGCCCGTTCCACCAAGCGTGACCCCTTGAAACAACGTCACGTAATTTCCAATCTCTGCCGTTTCGCCAATCACGACCCCCATGCCATGGTCAATGAAGAACCCGGTCCCGATCTTCGCTGAAGGATGAATTTCAATGCCGGTAAACCAGCGAGCCATCTGAGAAATGGCCCGAGGGACGAACGGTACATTATAGGACTTCAACCAGTGTGAGATTCGGTAGGCGAGCAACGCATGAAATCCTGAATAGGTCAGCACCACTTCAACCCAGCTGGTCGCAGCTGGATCTCGATCGAATACGGCTTGGAAATCTGCTTTAATGGCCTTGAACATAACGTCTCACAGGCAGTGGAACAACCTTCATGACATGCCGGAACTTCATTGTTCAGAACATTTTGAATGGGAGAACTACTTTAACACAGGATGCTCAAAAAGGCTGTCCAGCAAGGCCGCAGCGAGCGAAGAGGCGAGGAGGTACCATCCGCACTTTGTGTGGCCGTTCGCCCGTAGAATGGATCTTGGCGAACGGAAAATACCCTCCAGTGCTGCCGAGCCTCTGAGCGACGCGAGAACGCCGCTGGCTGACTTTTTCAGCATCCTGTTAGACTTTCTCGATCAAACACACCGCCTGAGCGGCAATGCCCTCCTCCCGACCGATCATGCCGATTCCCTCTCCGCTCTTGACCTTGACGTTGACGAGGTCAGGATCGACCCCAAGCACCTGCGCCATCTGCTTCTGCATAGCGGACAAGTGCGAACTAAGCCGAGGGGCTTGCGCGATAATGATCGTGTCGACATTCACGATGTGATACCTCTTTGCCCGCATCTTCCCAACGACATCCTCCAGCAACTTCAGGCTCGAAATATCTTTAAACCGCTGGTCGGAGCTGGGATAATGTCGACCTAAGTCTCCTTCACCCATCGCGCCGAGCAACGCATCGCAGAGGGCATGGACCAACGCATCAGCGTCGGAATGCCCCAACAGACCCTTATTGTGGGGCACCTCGATCCCGCCGAGAATCAGCTTTCGCCCTGGCCCTAACGGATGGATGTCATAACCACAGCCTACTCGCATCGCCATAGAGTCTCCTTATCACCATACCTCGCCCGTCAGCGAGACTTACGGGGCCGGCGCGACATGCTCCTCATGCCTTTCGAACTCTTCTTGCCCGGTTCACCCTCTTTCACCCTCGACGCCAGAATGGCCTCGCCAATCACCATATCTTCAGGCCTCGTCACTTTGATGTTCTCCCCACTCCCCTCGACAACGGCCACCGGATACCCCAGCCATTCCATTAGGAAGGCGTCATCGGTAGCCCGAACCCCTTCGGCATGCGCTTTCGTGTGAGCGACCTCGATCCAGTCCCGTCGAAAAGCCTGAGGGGTTTGCGCGAGCCACAAAGGCGTACGATCGACCGTTCGCTCGATCGTCCCATCCGTCCGCACCTGCTTCACGGTATCCCGCATCGGAAGCGCAATAATCGCCGCACCCTCTTTTTTCGCCGCCGCCACAACCTCGGCAATCATCCGAAGCGTCATAAATGGGCGTACGGCGTCATGGATAAGCACAATCTCTGTCTCTGGATGGACCTGAGCGAGTGCAGATCGCACGGAATCCTGGCGCTCGGCGCCACCAGCCACCACCTTTGTCACTTTGGTCAATCGATGCCGCGAAACGATCTCGTTCTCACAATACGCCACGTCTGCAGGCGGAACCGCAAGCACGATTTGATCGATACCGGGAGCCGCCTGCAATGTCCGTAACGACTGCAGGATCAATGGCTCCCCACCCAATGAAAGAAATTGTTTGGGAATAGCGCCCCCCATCCGAAGCCCACGTCCGGCAGCCGGCACAAGCGCCACTACCAACGGGACCTGAGGGGAAACCGGTTCGACGCGGGATGAGCGAGCCGTAGTCATAGGCCACGACGCCCGTGAGCCCGCCAGCCTCTTGCGTTCATGTGGCCAGTATCATCCATCTGATCTATCCGATCCGTAGGGTTCATCGGTGAGCTTTGTTCAACCAAACACACGAGACAAACCAGACAGACCAGATGAACCGGATGTTAGGGCCGCAGTGTGAGATAGATCGCCTGCCCCTTCCGTTTGAGCAGCAAGAGAACCGCTTGATCCTTGGCAAGACCGGACGCGGCTCGTTCGTAGGACTTGAGCGATGTCACCGTCTTGCGATTGACTTCGAGAATAATATCGCCTTCGCGCACACCCATTTCTTCTGCCGTACTTCCGGACTTGACCCCCACGACAACCACGCCACGCTCGCTAGTCTTCACTCCATACCGAGACGCGAGTTCATCGTTGAGCTCACGGACTTCAAGATCCGAGAGCATCCCTGTTGGTGCTGCCGATTCCTTATTTTCCTCCGCACCGGACTGACCTAACGATTTTGGTTGCTCCACAATCGTCACATCCATCGTCTTAGGCTTCTTATCGCGAATCAGTTTCACCGACACTTTCTTCCCGATCGGTGTCTGCGCAACGGCATTGCGCAAATGCGTCGGTGAATCCATCGGCTTGCCGTCATATTCGATAATGACATCTGCGCGCTCAAATCCCGCTTTCTTTGCGGGACTCTCCTCCATCACGTCGCTGACGAGGACACCCTTCGTCTCGGTGATCCCGAACTGCGAAGCCAACTCAGGAGTCAAATCCTGAATGGCGACACCGAGCCAGCCACGGACGACCTTCCCCGTCTTGACCAACTGATCCATGATGGCACGCGACAGATTGCTCGGCACCGCAAACCCGATCCCCATATTGCCGCCGCTTTGACTAAAAATCGCCGTATTGATCCCGACTAATTCGCCGCGCACGTTGACTAACGCACCTCCGGAGTTGCCCGGGTTAATCGCCGCATCGGTTTGGATGAAATCTTCGTACTCGGCAATGCCCATGCTAGCTCGCCCGACTGCGCTGACAATCCCCATGGTCACGGTCTGGGTGAGGCCGAACGGACTCCCCACCGCCAGCACATACTCTCCAACCTCAAGCTGGTCAGAATCGGCCCAAGGAATGGTCGGGAGCCCAGTCGCTTCAATTTTCACAATCGCGATATCCGTCTTCGCATCGGTCCCGATCAGCTTCCCCTTAAACTCCCGCTTGTCCGACAAAAAGACCCGAATCTCGTCGGCTTTGTTCACCACATGATTATTCGTGACGATCAACCCATTGGACTCGACAATCACCCCCGACCCTTGACCCCGCTCTTTTGGCTCCCGCTGAGGGGCTTCACGATCACGCTTAAAAAATTCATCGCCGAAGAACTTGCGAAAAAATGGATCTTCGAGCGGCGAGCCGTGCGGACCTTCTCCTGATTTTCCATTTCGCGTCGCCGCAATGTTGACGACCGCAGGCTTCACCGATTTAGCGATCTCAACGAAGTTTTTTCCACTCCCCCCTGATATCGGCAACTGTGGTGCGGTCGCCACCGGGCGCACGACCGGGTTAGGGATCTGGTTGGGAATCGGCTCAGGCCCGGCTGTACCGGCCGGCAACCACCCCAGGTTGGACGCCACCACAACGCCAATAATAATCCCTCCAGTCACCAAAGCAAGTGGAAGCAACCCTGCGCGAACGAGTGTCATAGGTGGTCCTTGCGTTTCATCTTCTCTTGACCTAACAGGATGCTGAAAAAGTCCGCCAGCGGCGTTCTCGCGTCGCTCTGAGGCTCGGAAGCACTGGAGGGTATTTTCCGTTCGCCAAGATCCATTCTACGGGCGAACGGCCACACAAAGTGCGGATGGTACCTCCTCGCCTCTTCGCTCGCTGCGGCCTTGCTGGACGGCCTTTTTGAGCATCCTGAATCTATTGTAATATCGGCGTCATTCTCTAAGGTGCCAACGATCCTTTGTGCATAAACCGAGATTCCCTCAGCCAGCTAAACGATTCACACACACCCGCTGCCTCACGGCTTCTCGCCGGAATATATTCCCATGATGGTATGGAGAAACTTGATCGCCTCCGCCTTGGGCCGCTGAAACGAGTTTCGCCCAATGATGGAGCCAAACCCGCCGCCGTCACGAATGGCACGCGCCTCCTCAAACACGTGCTGATCCTCGCTCTTGGCCCCTCCGGAAAAAATGACGACCCGACGCCCATCGAACGAGCTCTGGACCACATGCCGGACCCGCTCCGCCAGCGTGGAGATCGGAATTTTGACCGATTCGTATACCTTCTTCGCCGCAGCCTGTTCAAGATGCGCGGTGGGAAGCTTGACCTTAATGATATGGGCGCCAAGTTGGGCCGCAATCTGCGCCGCATAGGCAACCACATCGATGGCCGTCTCCCCTTCTTTACTCAACACCGACCCGCGAGGATACGACCACACGACCACCGCCAAGCCGCAGTCCTTCGCTTCTTCTGTAATCGCGCGCAGCTGCTGATACATGCTGTTGCAGTGCGAGGACCCGGGATAGATTGTATATCCGACCGCCGAACAACCGAGGCGAAGCGCATCCCTTACACTACCGGTGACCGAGGGCAAGGGGTCTTTTTCGTCGTGCAAGACATCGTGATTATTCAACTTCAGAATCAGCGGAATCTGTCCGGCGAACGCAGCGGCGCCAGCCTCAAGAGATCCCAGCGGAGCTGCGTAGGCATTGCAGCCGGCATCGATGGCCAATTGAAAATGATAGAGAGGATTATACCCCCCTGGATTGGAGGCAAAGCTCCGGGCCGGACCATGCTCGAATCCTTGGTCCACCGGAAGGATGACCAATTTTCCCGTCCCAGCAAGCTTGCCGGACCGCAGGAGGCGCGCAATATTCGTGCGTGTTCCCACATTGTCGCTGCTATACCAACTCAGAATCTCTTGTATCCGGTCAGCCATGCTCAACCTCCTGTGGATTCATGGAATGTTACACGTGAGAGGTGAAAAGTGAAACGTCTGAAACCTGGCCGCACGCCCCTTCGTTTCCCTTTGTACTTTTCACCCTTAACGATTGATCGTTATCGTTTGCCTTGGATGAACTCCTCGGCATCACGCACGTCGTTTGCGCTGCCGATGACGAACGGCACCCTTTGATGCAATTGCCTGGCCTCCACGTCGAGGATACGTGTGGTGCCGGTGCTGGCCTTGCCACCAGCCTGCTCCATAAGCCACGCCAACGGATTGCCCTCATAGAGCAACCGGAGCTTACCTTCCGGCTTGTTCAGCTCACCAGGATAGAGATAGACGCCTCCTCCGAGGAGAATCCGGTGCACGTCGGCCACCAGACAGCCGGAATAGCGTCCGCTGTAGGGCCGACCCGTGGCGGTGTCTTTTGTTTTAAGGTAGTCGAAATATTTCTTCGTCCCTTCCGGCCACTGATGATAATTCCCCTCGTTTACGGCATAGATCTTACCTCGGTCAGGAATGTGGATCTGCTCGTGGGACAAGAGATATTCGCCGATGCCGGGCTCTAATGTAAACCCGTGGACTCCCTGTCCAATCGTATACACCAGCATCGTACTCGCCCCATAGAGGAGATAACCCGCAGCCACTTGTTCCGTTCCATTGCAGACAAGCTCATCCATGGTCGGCATCCGGTCTTTGCGCTTGGGTTTCACCACGGAAAAAATCGTCCCGAGTGGCATATTGCAATCTGTGTTCGATGAGCCATCGAGCGGATCGAAGAGCAGCATGTACTGGGCCAGCGGCCAATTCTCTGGAAGCAGAACTGGTTTTTCCATTTCCTCAGACGCCAGCGCACATACGTGTTCACTCTGGTGAAATGCCTTCAGAAAAGTCTCGTTCGCAATCGCATCCAGCTTCTTAACGGTCTCGCCCTGTACGTTAACCTCGCCGGTCGTTCCCAGGATATCACTGAGCCCTGCACGTCTCAGATCCTGCGCGATGAGTTTCCCAACCAGACCGATCTGAGCCAGAAGACAGGCAAGCTCCCCTCCAGCTTTCTGGTCAACTATCTGCTTCTGGGCGATAAATCTGCTTAAAGTAAGAAGAAACTGACTCATGGTTGGCGTAAGTATAACCGTTTTGGACAGGGCGGGCAACGAACGGTTGCTTTCCTCATTGAATCGGTGAAGGAGCCAGCCCTCGATTGACGAGATCGGCGACGATCGACCCGATGATGACCTTGGCCTTCATGCGAACCGGAATGCGCCGCTCATCGTTGGTAAACCAGACGCGGATATTCCCCTGGTTGAGAAACAGACCTTGGAATGGCATCACGACCAACACGCGGGCCGCTTCAACTTCGCCCCAGGGACCACTGACCGTCTCAATCTCCTCAACCTGCACGTCCAGTTTACGATTCTTTTTATCATGAAACACATTCATGGTAAGCGACGCGCCTGGCTGGAACGAAAGCTCACTCCGTGCAAAATAGAGACAGGAGATGACGTCTTGGGTACCGGGAGGCATCTCCAATGTTTCGGTCCCTCCTCCTTTCACCACCGTAACCTTCCCGTCGTTCTGATGAAACGTATATTCAATATCCTCTTTTTTCTTCCCTTCTCTCCGCTTGAAGAACAGATGCTCTGGAAGCAACGTGGCAGGATCCACAATCGACTCAACCCGGTTATCCACAGGGAAGAATTTGGTGATGGCCGGCCTCGACTGCGCCGTCGTGATCAACTTCGCTCGTAAACGGCCTCCGTCCATACCGGCATCACTGACCGCCATCACGGCTGTGCCGGCCGTGATGTTCAGCCAAGAAATTTCGTAGGTGAGCTGTTCTCCAACTTGGAAGGATCGCGCGGTCGGAAGAGGGCGGCTCGATTCAGCCCACGAGGCCGTGCCGCTCATAGCACCCATTATGAGGCATGCCAGTACGAGCCAGGCATGCACAAGAACATGCCGCCATACCTCGCCTCGAGAAGGCGGCTGTGCCGGTTGAGAAGAAGTCATTTACAGGAGGCTCGGGAGAGGTTATGGCATAAGAAGATACCACATCCATCAGGATGCTCAAAAGTCCGTCCAGCGAGGCCGCAGAGGAATCGAAACCGGAGGAGGTACCGACCTCACTTTGTGGGGCCGTTCGCCCATTCAATGGATCTTGGCGAACGGAAAAACCCCTCCAGTACTTCCCTCCACCGAGAATCTCATCGGTACGTTGAGGTTCGATGAGCCGAGAACGAAGCTGGCGGGTTTTTTCAGCATCCTGTTAGCAGCCAAGGGCTTGTTTGGCCTTAGCCAACTCGCCCTCGATCACTGCGCGGAGCATGGCCAAGCGCTCCGGCGAGGTGGCTTCGAAACGTAACACGAGGGCAGGCTGAGTATTTGAGGCTCGAATCAGGCCCCACCCATCATCGAAGATGGCGCGGACACCATCGATGGTCACAACATCGCGGACGACTAGCTTGGACGGGCCAAGCGCTTCGCCGGTCTTCGCATAGACGGCCAGCTGTTCCTGCACATGTCTGACCACCTCGAACTTCATGGAGTCCGATACATCATCACGAATCTCCGGCGTGACGGATGTTTTGGGAAGATCAGCCACCAACGAGGAGAGGGAGCGAGTCGTCTTGGCCAGAATCTCCACCAGTCGGCATGAAGCATAGATCGCGTCGTCATACCCAAAATATCGATCGGCAAAGAACATGTGCCCGGACATTTCGCCGGCCAAGACAGCCTGCTCGCTCTTCATCTTCGCCTTGATCAGGGAATGACCGGTTTTCCACATGATCGGCCGCCCCCCCCGCTTCGCAATATCGTCGTAGAGACTCTGCGAGGACTTGACCTCTGAGATGATGGTACTCCCAGGCTTTGCCGCCAAAATATCACGTGAGTAGATCACCATCAGGCGATCGCCCCACAACACATTTCCCTGTTCATCAATGGTCCCAATGCGGTCGGCATCGCCATCGTAACCGATCCCGACATCGGCCTTGTGCTGTTTGACCGCATGAATCAGATCGTCGAGGTTCTCTAACACCGTGGGATCAGGATGATGGTTTGGAAATCTCCCATCGAGATCGCAATAAATCCCTGTCACACGACAACCCAAGAGCTCCAACGCCTGTTGAGCCACCAACGACGCCACCCCATTCCCACAATCGATGACCACATGCAGGCGCTTGGCATCGACGTGGGAGAAGTGTTTCTTTATGTAGGCCAAATAATCGGGAATGATAGGTTGTTCCGATAACTGTCCCGCTCCAGAGACAAACGACCCGGCTTCCATCACGGCTCGAAGCGCCTGGATCTCGTCTCCATAAATGGCATGCTTCCCGATGCAAATCTTCAATCCATTGTATTCAGCCGAATTGTGGCTCCCGGTAATCATGATACCGCCGTCAACCGGCAGCTGAAACAGGGAGAAATACACGAGCGGCGAAGGACAAATCCCGATATCGACGACATTCAATCCGCCGGCAAGGAGTCCTCGCACAAGCGCTTTGTGGAGCCCCGGTGAACTCAGTCGGCCATCCCGCCCGACCGAGATCGTCTTCACTCCACGATCTTTGACATAGGTGCAGTAGGCACGACCCACTTGTTCAGTAATTGCATCGGTGAGTTCCTGTCCCACGATGCCACGGAGATCATATTCGCGAAACAGTCCCATATCGTACGTCCCTCGTTATTCGTGAAGCGTGACATGCAACACGGAGTCTTCCTGCATGCGCGCGAACGACGCTTCACGCTTCACGCTTCACGCCTCTCCCATAATCATCCTGAAGCCTAACAATATCGTCTTCGCCAAGATACGGCCCGTTTTGCACTTCAATGATATGCAGAATCTCTTGGCCAGGGTTTTCCAACCGATGCCTGGTTTCGAGAGGAATTTCTGTGCTATGACCCACGTTGAGATCGAAGACCTCATCGCCT